>MNJC01000073.1 GCA_001920085.1 Actinobacteria bacterium 13_1_20CM_4_69_9 | reverse complement strand
TGGAACGCGGGCTTGATGCTCCGCGGCATTGCCGCCTGGAGCTTCGATCCGACCGCGCCGCCGGACTTGTTGAGCGCCTGAACGAGTGCCCACGCGGCGTTGTAGTAGTTGTAGACGAAGCCGTCGTCAGCCGGCAGCTTCGGGTAGTACTTCTTCATGACCGCCCGATAGGCGTTCGCCGCCTTCGTCTTGAGGCCCGGGGCGGTGCCGAAGCCACCGACGTACGCGCCGGCAACCTTCGGCGCGACCACCTTGTCTGCCCCGAGGAACGCGAAGAACAGGTTCCCGTACAGCTTCTTGGGGTCCAGCTTGCCGAACGCTTGCTCGAACGCCTTCAGAGAAGGTGCGGTTCCCGAGCCGCCGACCACCCAGAAGTAGCCGTCGACCTGGTTCGGCGCCGGCAGCTGCCGGACGAACGGGGCGTAGTCGGTCGTGTTGAGCGGCGGGAACACGCGCTTCGTGATCTGGCCGCCGATGGCACAGAAGTCGGCGATGAAGCCCGCGGCGGACGTCCAGCCGAAGCTGTAGTCGTCCATGATGATCGCGGCCTTACGCCATTTCAGCTTCTTGTAGGCGATCTCGCCGGCGCCCGCATTCCACATCGCCCCGTCCCCGTGGTAACGGAACACGTTCTTCGGCGCGATTTGCAGCGTCGGGTCCTGCGAGCCCGCCGTCCCGATGATGAACGTCTTGGTCGGGTGGGCCTTCGCATAGTTGGCGACGTAGACGGCCTCGTCGCCCGAGAGCGGCCCGACCATCACATCCGCCCCGAGCTTCTCCATCAACCGCTTCGTCTCGGTAACGGCCAGCGGAACCGTGTCGTTGCCGCAGCCGTAACCGACGATCTTGATCTGCTTGCCCCCGGCCGTGATGCCGGTCATGCCCGCGGTCGGCTTGTTCTTGTTCTTGACCTTGCCGTGCGCGTACTGGGCAAACGCGGCCTGCGCGCCGCCGCTGTCGTAGTCGTAGCCGAAGCTGAAGGCGCCCTTGCAGTCGGTCATGATCGCCACCTTGACCACGCCCGCCTGGGCACCGGCAAACGATACCGAGGCAGTGACGGTCAGCCCGACGACGGCCGCGAGTAATGGCACGGCAATCCTCCATCCCCGCAAGCTGGGTTTACTCATATCCTCGCGATCCTCCCTTTCCTTCGCCCTCGTGTGACTCGTGACGCGATTCTTTCGGTTTCGCCGAGCGACCTCAAGTAGTCCGTTCGACCAGGCAGGCCTCCTTTCGTCAATTTCCCGCGCCCGCAGCCGATTCATCGGCTGTTCTCATCAGGCCGCGGCGGCGAGCGATCTCCGCCACGATTCGATCCCAGGCACCCATCAGGCCTCCGGGCGAGGCGAGGACGATGACGAGAAAGATGATCCCGACGATCGTGTTGAACGACCCGCCGAAGAGCGTGCCGCCAAAGCCGAGGCCCGGGACAGAGAAGTCACGCACGTAGTTCTGGATGACGATGAACACGAACGCGCCGAGCCACGCGCCCTCGATCCGAAAGAGCCCGCCGATCACCGCCATGATGAGCAGGTTGATCGTCTCGGGCAGGTCGACATTGCCGGGAGAGATCTGCCCGCTCCACCAGACGTAGAGAATGCCGCCGAGCGACGCGATGAACGCCGCAAAGCCGAAGGCGAGCGTGCGGTGCAGCGGCACGTGGTAGCCGAGCGACGCCATTCGAACGGGATCGTCGCGCACTCCTTGCAACGAGAGGCCGAACGGTGTGCGAACGATGTACCGAATCAACAAGTAGACAGCGGCCGCGACCGCCAGCGCGACGTAGTAGAGCCGGTCTGGATGGGCCAGCACGTCCCCGATCCAGCCGGGCGTGTAGGAGCTGATCCCGCCGATCCCGGAGAAGCCGGAGATGTTCGTCACCTGTCCGAGCGTGTAAGTCGCGATCACGGAGAACGTCAGCGTGATCATCAGGAAGTAGATGCCTGCGCTGCGAGCGGCGACCGCGCCGAAGATCAGGCCGATCACAGTCGTCATCACGACCGCGACCACGAGCGCGACGGTCGGGTCCCATCCGAGGTGCAGCCCTTTCGACGTGCCGCCGGCGCCGCCCTTCGTGGCGAGGTTGCCGATGATGACGCCGGCGATGCCGAAGAGCGCGGTCTGCGCGAGCGAGACCATCCCGCCGTAGGCCGACAGGAAGATCAGGCTAGCGGCAGCGATGCCGAACAGGAACGTCTGCAGGAAGATCTGGTGCGACCAGTAACCGTTCAGTCCCAGTGCCGGCCAGAGGGCGACGACCAGGAGCGCGCCGAGCGCGATCCCGCGCTCGAGCTGCTGCTTCGGTGTCCACCGAAGCGGGTTCAGCCGTCCCTCCCGAACAAACCGCGCGGCCGGAACGCGAGCACGAGCGCGATCAGGATGAACGTGAAGATCGGGGAGTACTGCGTGCAGCAGTCCGCTCCCGCCGTCGGCAGGTACGAGCCGCTGAAGTCGAGCACGAACGCATAGAGAATCGCGCCGGCCGCAGCGCCGAAGATCGATCCCATTCCGCCGACGATCACGACGACGAGGGAGTTGAGCAGCCACTGAGCGTCCTGACCCGAGGCGATGTTCCCCTGCGAGGCCCAGACGACCGAACCGAGGCCCGCGAGCGCGGACCCGACCACGAAGGAGATTGCGAAGGTCCTCTGGATGTTGATCCCGAGCGCCGCGGTCATCTTCTGGTCGTCGACGCCGGCGCGGATCACCATCCCGGTCTTCGTGCGGTAGAGCCAGAGCCACAGCCCGATGCCGATTGCCAAGCCGATCGCGAGCATCACGAGGCGCGCCAGCGAGTAGTAGACGCCCCACACATGCAGGTCGACCAAGCGATCCGTCCACCCCGGCCACGTGAGGTCGACGGCATTGCCGCCCAGCCGCTGCGCGCCGGTGGACACGCTGCGCGGGAAGTGGGCGATGATCTGGTCGGCGATGATCACGGCGATCGCGATCGTGATCAGCGCCTGCCGCAGCTCCTGACCCTGGTTCCAGCGCAGGAACGCCTGCTGCGTCACGAAGCCGACGACGGCGATGCACGGCACCGCAACGAGTAGCGGCACCAGCCAATCCCACGTGTTCACCTCGGAGCTGGGGATCGAGAAGCCCTGACCCGTCATCGTCTGCTGGATCTCGTAGGCGATGTAGCCGCCCAGGAGGTAGAAGGAGCCGTGAGCCATGTTGACCACGCGCATGAGCCCGAAGATCAGCGCAAAGCCGCTGGCGACGATGAAGAGCGCCCCGGCGAACGTGATCGAGTCGAGCAGCACTCTGAGGAACGAGCCGGGATCGTTGATCGCCGAGCCGAACGTCGTCGTTCGCCAGCCTCCGCCGCCGGTCGCAGGCGACTGCTCGGCGATCACGGCGACGTAGAGGATTGCGAAGAGGACCGCGAGAGCCACGACGATCTTGGGCACGACCTGGCTCGGCCGCGCAGATCTGAGTTGCCCTCGGACGCCGGAGGCCAAGGGTCGAGTCTAAAACGTCATCGACCGGGTTTCGTAGGTATGCGCCTAGCGGGCGGAGTCGGCGGCCGCATGGTAGAGCGTCGCGCGGGCTGCTTCGCCCGTCTGGGGACGCTCGTCCGCCATGCGGGGGATCTCCCCGATCACCGAGCGATCGAGCGTGGTGGCGTCGGGCCAGTCGATCTCGACGAGGTTGCCGGCCGGATCGCGGATGTACATCTGCACGGCCCCGTCCGGCAGCTCGCGGACGGCGGCTCCGAAAGCGTTCCGCTCGAGCAGGCCGAGCTCCTTCGCCTTGAGGTACGCGGCCTCGAAGTCGTCCACGTCGAGGGCGATGTGGTGGAGCTCGGGCGCGGGCTCAGCTCGGAGGAAGAGGTGAAGCTGCTGTTCGCCAAGGCGGAGCCATTCCACGTGCTGGGAGAAGTTCGGGCTCGGCAGCCTCTCCATGCCGAAGACGTCCATGTAGAAGCCCAGCGACTCCTCCATGTCGTTGGCATGGATGCTGACGTGGTTGAGACGTTTCGCTCGCACCGGTCGACTCCCGGCGTTACGGTAAACCCATTGCCGACCGAAGGGGAGGTCTGATGGCCGATTCGTACCGTGCGCGGATCCCGTTCGAGTCGCTCGATCCGCTGACGATCGGCGCGTCGGACGACGAGTTTCGCCGAGCTCTTGCGCGGCGCCGGCAGCGTCGCGGTGATCATCGACAACCAGTTCCGCCCCACTCCCGCCTCGAAGCTCCTGCCCCCGGTTCTCGATGCGATCGAGGCCGCGGGTATCGACGCATGCGTGATCACCGCCAACGGCAAGGTCTTCCCCCTATCGGAGTCGGACATCGAGCAGAAGGTCGGGCGCGAGAACCTCGATCGGATGGAGAAGCTCGGCATCCCGCTCTTCCAGAACGAGCCCCGCAACGCGGACGCGTACTCATACGTCGGGGTCACCTCGCGGGGAACGCCCGTCTGGATCCACAACGAGGTCGCGCGACGCGACGTCAAGATCGCCATCGGCCAGGCACAGGCGAACCACTGGGGCTACGGCGGCGGCGGCAAGCTGATCATGCCCGGCGTCTCCGCCGACGAGACGATCGAGTCGAACCACTGCAATTTCGTGCCCTCTCCACAGACGCACTACGGCGCACTGGCCGGGCCGATGCGCTCCGACATCGACGAGGTCGCGACGATGGTCGGGCTCGACGCGACCATGAACGTCCTGCTCGACACACGAGGCCGCGTGATCGAGCTCAACTTCGGCCCCCATCCCAGCTCGCACCGCCTCGCGATCGAACGCTTCAACGAGATCTACGCATACGAGAATCCGGTGCAGGAGCACGGCCAGGCCGACATCGCGATCTGCGGTGTGTTCGCGCCGACCGACCACCTCTTCTTCCACACCGGTTGGGGCTGTATGTCTGCGGACTTCGTCCTGAAGGACGGCGGCACGCTCATCTACTGCAGCCCGTCCCCCGGCGTCCATACCGAGGTCGGCGACTTTCCGGGCCTCGCGCTGATGGATCTGATGAAGCCGTACATGCCACCGACCCAAGAGAACTACCAGCGGATCCTGCGTGACATCCACGCCCGCGCGATCCAGATGTGGGCCGGCTGCATCTGGGTCCCGATCTACGAAGTGATGACGCGTAAGCATCTGAAGCTCGTCACGCTCGAGGAGAACCTGGAGATGGCCGCCGACATCGGCATCGACGCGACGACTTCACTGGACGAGACGTTCGACGAGGCGATGAAGACGCACGGGCCGGACGCGAAGGTGATCGTCCTGCCGTTCGCGCGGTACCAGCTGCCAAAGAACATGGTGCGCCTCGAGGCCGAGCCGCTCCGGTTCCCGCAGGAGGCGCACGCGTAGCGCGGTCGTGGACGCCCAGATCCGTGGGTCGACGACGATCGTCGAGTTGCTCCGCCGTTATCCCGGCGGGGAGGCAGCACGGCTCATGTCGGAGCTCAGCTGGGCGTGCGCACACTGCGGCGGCGCCTTTCACGAGCCGCTGACGATGGCGGCGAAGCGCCACGCGTGCGACCCACGCGCGGTGCTCGAAGCGTTCCGGTCGCTCGACGACGCCGACGGGCCCGACCCGGAGCTCGTGCGGCGGGCCGCGACGCGCGTGAGGCAGGCGTGACCGTCACGACGGCCGCAAAGCCGTGGGTCGGACGCGCACTCCCGCGTCTGGAGGACGAGGCGCTGCTACGCGGCGAGGGCCGCTTCGTCGACGCCCTCGATCCCGTTCCGAATGCCAGACACGCCGCGATCCTCCGCTCGCTCGTGCCACACGCCCGCATCGGGAGGCTCGACGTCTCGGCGGCGCTCGCGCTGCCCGGAGTCGTCGGCGTGCTGACGGGCGCCGACGTGGCGGCGATGTCGCGGCCTTTCCCCGCGGGCATCGACACCGGTGTCGAGTACCTGGCTGCGGCGCACGAGGTCACGCGCTACGCGGGGGAGCCGCTCGCCGTCGTGGTGGCGAAGGATCGCTACGTGGCCGAGGACGCAGCCGAGCTGATCCAGGTGGACTACGAGCCGCAGGAGCCGGTGCTGGACGTCGAGAGCGCGGCATGCGTGCACGACCGCTCGTTCGCATACGGCGACGTCGATTCGGCGCTGAGCCGTGCGGACGTCGTCGTGCGGGAACGCTTCCGTTTCGCTGATCTCGCCGCGCGACTCGGGCGGGTCGTTCGGAATCAAGTCGGCGGTGTACGCCTACGTCGTCCTGATCGGCCTCGCCGCGCGGCGGTTCGGCGTACCGGTGCGCTGGACGGAGGACCGGCTCGAACATCTCGCGGCGAGCTCGGCCTCGACGGCGCGTGTCACGGAGCTCGAGGCAGGGTTCGACTCGGACGGCAAGCTGATCGCTCTCCGGTACGACGCGATCGAAGACGTCGGCGCGTATGTGCGGGCGCCGGAACCGGCGACGCTCTATCGCATGCACGGCTCGCTCGCCGGGGCGTACGACGTGCCGAACGTGGCTGCCAGGAATCGCGTCGTGCTGACCAACCGGTGCCCGACCGGCCTCAACCGCGGTTTCGGCGGCCCGCAGGTCTACTTCGCGCTCGAGCGAACGATGGCGATCGCCGCGAAGCGGCTCGACCTCGATCCGGCCGAGGTCGCGCGACGCAACCTGATCGGGCGCGACGCGTTTCCCTACCGGACCGCCTCCGGCGGGCTCTACGACTCCGGTGACTACGGCGCCTGCCTGGAACGCGCACTCGAAGTCGCACGCTACGAGGAGCGGCGCGACGAGCAGGCGGCCGCCCGTGCGGCGGGACGGCTGGTCGGGATCGGGATCGCCTGCGTCGTCGAGCCTTCGATCTCGAACATGGGCTACATCACGCTCGCGCAGACTGCGGCCGAGCGCGCGCAGACGCTCCCGAAGTCCGGGAACGCGGAGGGCGCGACGGTGGTGGTCAATCCGCTCGGCGGGGTGACCGTGCGGATTTCCACGACACCGCAAGGGCAGGGTCACAAGACCGTCGCCGCCCAGGTCGTCGCGGACACGCTCGGTCTCGAGCCGGCCGACATCGACGTCGTCTCGGAGCTGGACACCGCGACCGATGCCTGGACGGTCGCGTCCGGCAACTATTCGTCCCGCTTCTCCGGCGTCGGCGCGGGTGCCGTGCTACGCGCGGCAGAGAAGGTCGCGCGAAAACTGGAGGCACTGGCGGCTGCACAGCTCGGCTGCGAGCCGCACGAGGTCGAACTGCGCGACGCCAAGGCATGGCACGCCGCGGAGGCGGTCTCGGTGCGACGGCTGGCCGGGATCGCCCACTGGCATCCCGACGCACTGCCGGACGGCGTGGAGCCGGGGTTGCACGAGACGGCGTACTACGCGGCCCCGAACCTCGCGCCGCCGGACGAGGACGACCGGGTTGTCTCTTCGGCTGCGCACGGATTCCTCGTGGACGTCGCCGTCGTCGAGGTCGAGCGCACGACGGGTGCCGTGCAAGTCCGGGACTACGTCAGCGTCCACGACGCCGGACGGCTGCTGAATCCACTTATTGCCGAGGGACAGGTCCGCGGCGGCTTCGCCCACGGCGTCGGCGCGGCGCTGTTCGAGCGGATCGTCTACGACGAGGATGGCAATCTCCTCACGGGCACGTTCATGGACTACCTGTGTCCGACCGCTGCGGACGTGCCGTCGCTGCGTATGGAGCACCTCGAAACGCAATCTCCATTCACGGCGCTCGGGGCGAAAGGGCTCGGCGAGGGCACGACGATGAGCGCGCCCGTAGCGATCGCAAACGCAGTCGCCGACGCGCTCGGCGTCGACGCGCTCGAGCTGCCGCTCACCCCGGCCCGCGTCTGGGAGCTGCTCGCGTGAAGCCCGTGCCGTTCACGTACGTGCGCGCAGAGTCGGTCGAGCACGCAGTGGAGACGATGCGCGCGCACGGCGGGGAGGCGAAGCTGCTGGCCGGGGGGCAGAGCCTCGTCCCCGCTCTGAACATGCGGCTTGCGCGACCGACGATGCTCGTCGACCTGAATCGCGTTCCTGGGCTGGACCGCATCGACGAGAAGAACGGCGACATCCGGATCGGCGCGTTAGTGCGCCAGTCCACTGCAGAGCGCACGCGACTCGTGCGCGAGCGATGCCCGTTGCTCGCGGAGAGCCTGCCGCTGGTCGGACACTTCGTCACGCGCAACCGCGGCACGATCGGCGGCTCGATCGCCCACGCCGATGCAGCGGCTGAGCTGCCGCTCGCCCTCGTCGCGCTGGGCGGCTCCGTGATCACCACGCTGCGCACGATCTCCGCCGCCGAGTTCTTCGTCGGCCACTTCACGACGGTCCTCGCCGAGGACGAGCTCGTCGTCGCGACCGCGTGGCCGCGGACATATCCCGGCGAGGGCTCGGCGATCGTGGAGTTCGCACCGCGGCACGGCGACTTCGCGCTCGCCTCGTCCGCCTGCGTCCTGCGTGTCGAGGACGGCGCCGTCGCGGAGGCGCGGCTCGCGGTCGGCTCGGTCGGCGAACGCCCTGAGCTCGTCGACGCCGAGCCGCTGCTCGGGAGCACGCTCGACGACGACCGCGTGCGCTCGGTCGGCGCGAGCGCAGCCGCCGCAGTCGATCCCCCGCCGAACCTGCACGGCTCACCGGCCTACCGGCGCGCGCTGCTCGGGACACTCGTCGAGCGCGCGGTGGGAACCGCCTGGGCGCGAGCGACAGGGAAGTCGGTGTGACGGCGGTCGGCGTCACGATCAACGGGCGCACGTACAGCGAGGACGTCGAGCCCCGCCTCCTCCTGTCCGACTTCCTGCGGCACACGCTGGGTCTGACCGGCACGCACGTCGGCTGCGAGCACGGCGTCTGCGGAGCCTGCACGATTCGCCTCGACGGCGATGCCGTTCGCTCCTGCCTCCTACTTGCGGTGCAGGCCGACGGGTGCACGATCGAGACCGTGGAGGGGCTCGCCACGAACGGCGAGCTGCATCCGCTCCAGGAAGCCTTTCGCGAGCATCACGCCCTTCAATGCGGCTTCTGCACCTCGGGCATCCTGATGGCCGCGGCGAGCTTGCTCGAGCAGGACGGTACGCCCGCACGAGAGGAGATCGTCGACATGTTGTCGGGGCACCT
>MNJC01000132.1 GCA_001920085.1 Actinobacteria bacterium 13_1_20CM_4_69_9 | reverse complement strand
TGATCGAGAGTGACGCGCTCGACGTCGAGGTCGTCGACCGCCTTGCGCCGGAGGGAGTCACCTACACACCGCGCCGCGACGAAGCCGTCGCGACCGTCGACCGCGGCGAGGCGGAGGCGGCATTCCTGCTGCGGCCCACCCGCATCGAGGACGTCTGGGCCGTCGCGCGCCGCGGCGAGACGATGCCGCAGAAGAGCACGTACTTCTTCCCCAAGCTCACCTCGGGCCTGCTCTTCCATCCGCTTGACTGACTGGCTCGCGCTCTGCCGCGAGGCGGTGATCGACGTGCGTCAGGTGCTGGCGGAGCTGCCGACGCGTGCCGACCGCGAGCCCGTCGTCGGCCAGGGTGAGGGCGGCGATGCGACGACTGCGATCGACCAGGCCGCCGAGCGCGCGGTGCTCGCGCGCTTCGAAGGCGTCGACGACGTCACGTTCGTGTCGGAGGAGGTCGGCAAGGTCGGCGACGGCAGCGTGCACGTCGTGATCGACCCGATCGACGGCTCGCTGAACGCAAAGCGCGGCATCGGCTTCTTCTCGCTCTCCGTCGCGGTCGCGTCCGGGCCGACGATGGGCGAGGTGGAGTTCGGGTTCGTGCACGACTTCGGCACGGAGGAGGAGTGGACCGCGACGCGCGGCCAGGGTGCGTTCCTCAACGGCCGCCTGCTCGACGGCGAGCTCCCGAAGGATCGCATCGAGATCCTCTCCTTCGAGGCGACGCGCACCTCGTCGGTCGCCGAGAAGGCAGCCGCCGTCGTCGACCTCGCCCATCGGCTGCCCGCCGTTCGAGGCGGCGCCGCTCGACGTCGAAGGGCGTTCACGGGTCGTCGCAGCGGGAACGCCGGAGCTGTGTCAGCAACTCGCCGCCGCCCTATCCGCATAGGCTGCTCCGGCTGGAACTACAAATCCTGGAAGGACGAGTTCTACGAGGGGAAGCCGCCGCGCCTATGGCTCCAGCACTACGCGCAGTACTTCGACACCGTCGAGGTGAACAACACCTTCTACCGGCTGCCGCTGAAGTCCTCGGTCGCGCGCTGGGTGGAGGAGACGCCGCCGGGGTTTCTCTTCGCGATCAAGGCGAGCAGGTACCTGACGCACATCAAGCGGCTGACCGACATGCGCGACGGGCTTGCGCGGTACTACGAGCGGGTCGAGCCGCTCGTCCGCTCGCCGAAGCTCGGGCCGGTGCTCTGGCAGCTGCCGCCGACGTTCAGGCGCGACGACGACCGGCTGGCGTCGGCGCTCACGGCGCTTCCCGCCGGGCGGCACTGCTTCGAGTTTCGCCACCGAAGCTGGTTCGTCGAGCCCGTGTACGAGCTGCTGCGCGCGCACGACACGGCGCTCGTGATCGGCGACCGTCCCGAGGTGAAGGAGTTCCAGGCGCATGTGTTCACCGCGGACTGGACGTTCGTGCGCTTCCACTACGGCTCGCGCGGCCGGCGCGGCAACTACAGCGAGTCGGAGCTCGAGGAGTGGGCGCGCCGGTTCGAGGAGTGGAACCGTGAGGTCGAGGTGCTCGCCTACTTCAACAATGACTGGGAGGTGTTCGCCGTCAGGAATGCGCTATGGCTGAAACGAAGACTGTCAAGCTGAGCTCGCCCGACCGCGTCCTCTTTCCTGACGACGGGATCACGAAGGGCGACGTGTTCGCGTACTACGAGCAGGTTGCAAACACGCTCGTTCCGCACCTGCGCGACCGGCCGTTCACGATGAAGCGCTATCCGCACGGGATCACGGGCGAGGTGTTCTTCCAGAAGCAGGCGCCGAAGCACCTGCCGGACTGGATCCCGACGCGCCAGTTCCGGACGTGGCGGCGCGAAGGCGGCTCGCGCCTCGTCGACTTCGCGCTCGTGAACTCGCCCGAAGCGGTGCTCTTCATGGTGCAGAACAACTGCATCGACATGAACGCGTGGTACTCGCGCGTCGACAAGCCGCACCGTCCCGACTTCGTCCTCTTCGATCTCGATCCGCCCGACGGCGGCTTCGAGCTTGCGATCGAGGTCGCGCAGCTGATCAGGGAGTTGCTCGACGACGTCGGGCTCCCCGGCTACGTGAAGACGAGCGGAGCGGATGGCATCCACGTCGTCGCTCCGATAGCGCGTCGCGCGACGTTCGAGCAGACGTACGCCTTCGCGGAGCAGGCTTCGCGGCTGCTCGAGCAGCGCCATCCCGGCAAGGTCACGACCGAATGGCTGAAGAAGAAGCGCGAGGGCGTCCTCGTCGATCACCGCCAGAACGGCTGGGGAAAGACGATCGCGTCGGTCTACAGCGTCCGCCCGAAGCCGGGCGCACCGGTCTCGACGCCTCTGCACTGGGACGAGCTGACACCCGGCGTCAGGCCCCGGGATTTCAGCATGGAGGTCGCCCTCGGCAGGATCGAGCGGCACGGCGACCTCTTCGCCCCCATCCTGGAGGACCCGCGCCCGCTGGGATCGGCTGCGGCCAAGTTGGAGCGGCTAGTCTCAAAGGTGTGAGCGAGCCCAGCCGCGACGAGATCCTGCGTGCGCTCGAGCGCGTCATCGACCCGGAGCTGAAGCGCCCCGTCACAGAGCTCGACATGGTCCGGGGTGTCGAGATCGAGGGTGGCGACGTGCGCGTCACGATTGCGCTGACGGTGGCGGGCTGTCCGCTGCGCGACTCGTTCCAGCAGCAGGTCGCCGACGTCCTGCGGGACGTCCCGGGCGTCCAGCGCGTCGCGCTCGACTTCGACGTGATGACGCCGGAGGAACGGCAGGCTCTCACGACCAAACTTCGCGCCGGCTTTCAGGGACGTGGCCAGGGCCTGTCCCTGGACGTGTCCACGCGGGTCGTCGCCGTGTGCAGCGGGAAGGGCGGCGTCGGCAAGTCGACGATTGCCGCCAACCTCGCAGTCGCGATCGCTCAGACGGGCAAACAGGTCGGAATCCTCGACGCGGACGTGTACGGCCATTCGATCCCGCACGTCCTCGGCATCCGCCAGAAGCCGGTGCTCGTCGACAAGATGATCGTCCCGCCCGTGAAGTTCCTAGGACCGCTGCGATCGCTTCCATCGAGTCGACCGGTCATTTCGGACGGACTCGCGAGCGAGCTCGCGAGTCCTGATGGAGACATCGCGAGCGATGTCTCGCTGAAACTCATGTCGATCGGGTTCTTCCTCGACGACAACCAGCCGGTGATGTGGCGCGGGCCGATGCTGCACCGCGCGCTCGAGCAATTCCTGTCGGACGTGCACTGGGGCCACGTGGACGTGCTCGTCGTCGACATGCCGCCGGGCACCGGGGATGTCGCGATCTCGCTCGGCCAGCTGCTGCCGCGGGCGGAGACCCTCGTGGTCACGACGCCGCAGCCGGCCGCGCAGGAGGTCGCGTCCCGCGCCGGGGCGATGGCGCAGAAAACCGGCATGCGCCGAGCCGCTGATGGTCGCCGCGCCCGACTCGTCGAGCGCGCGCGCGCTTCGCGCGATCGCCGGCGAGATCGTGAAGCTCGAGCGCGGCTCGATCGTCAAGTCCCTGCCCGTCCTCTCCTGACGGACGATCCGCACGCCCGGCTGAGCGCGCTCGGCTTCGGCGAGAAGGACGTCCGCACGCTCGCAGACCACTTCCTCGACGCCGAACGGCGCGGGAAGAGGGGACACGGCCTGACCCGGATCGACTGGCTCGAGACGCTGGACGGCTTCGATCCCCGAGCCGAGCCCGAGTGCGTCCTCAGCGAGCCCGGCTTTCAGCGCTGGGAAGGCCGCGGCGCGCTCGGCTATCTCACGCTCGCCGCGATCTGCGACGCCCAGGTCTCGGATCCGCCGCCGCACGCACGCGTGGTCGTGGCGCACGAGTGCTTTCCCACCGGCATGCTCGGTCACTATGTCCGTCGGCTGGCCGACGGTGGTCTCGTCGCCGTGCTGACGTCGACCTCGCCGCCGCGCCTCGGTCATCCGGAAGGCGGCCCGATGCTCGCCAGCACGAGCCCGCTCGCGATCGCGATCCCGAGCTCGGACGGCAGGCCGCTGGTCAGCGACGTCTCGATGGGCCGCGTCACCTACGGCGACGTTCTCGCCGGGAAGGCCTCGGAAGACGAGCTCGTGCCGTTCGGGGGTGAGCACGCCCACAAGGCGTTCGCGCTCGCAATCGCGTTGCAGCTGCTCGTGGACGCCCTCGTCGTCGACGGCTACGGCGCGGTGCTCGTCGTCGCGCGCGCCGAGGGAGATCCCGTGCCCGCTCTGCGCGCGCTCGTACCCGGCATGCGCCTGCCGGGCGACGCGTGATCTTCGCGCTTCCGCCCGCGATCGTCGCGGGAGAGCTCGTGCGCCTGCAGACGCGCCAGCACGTCGTCGCCCTCACCTTCGACGGCGGCGGGAACGGCGACGGCGCCAGGGGCGTGCTGACCGCTCTCCGCCGCGCGAACGTTCCGGCGACGTTCTTCCTGACGGGCCACTTCGTGCAGACCTATCCGCGGCTCGCGCGCGCGATCGGGCGGCGCTACCCCGTCGGCAATCACACCGTCGACCATCTCGACATGCTGCGGCTCTCGCCGGCCGCCGCCGCGCGGGAGGTGACGCGTGCGGCCGTGCTGATTCAGCGGGCCACCGGGCGCGACACGCATCCGTACTTCCGCTTTCCGTACGGGTCGCGCAACACGCGGACGCTGCGGATGGTGAACGACCTCGGCTACGCGTCGGTGCGGTGGACGGCCGACACGTTGGGGTGGATGGGCCTCGCCCAGCAGAGCGTCGGCGGCGCCGTGCACCGCGTCCTGCAGAACCTCGTTCCCGGCGAGATCGTCTTGATGCATCTCGGCTCGTCCCGCGACCACAGCACGATCGACTCGCACGCGCTCCCGGCGGTGATCCGGCTGGTGCGCGCGCGCGGCTACCGGTTCGTCACGCTCGAGGGGGTCCGAGCGCCGCGATGAACCGCGGATCGTCCCGCAGCGAGTCGAAGTCGGGATCCTCTTCCGCGAAGTTGCGGAAGCGCGGGTTCGTAGCAGCCTCGGCGAGGTGCTCGAGGGCCGTGTCGTGGTCGCCCGACAGGGCCTCCGCGCAGGCGAGGTTGTAGAGCAGGCTCGCGTTGCCGGGGTGCAGTTCGAGGCCCTCGCGCAGGAGCGCAACCGCCTCGTCGTAGCGCTTCGCCTCCTGGGCCGGCACGCCGGCGAATGCGAACTCCCAGGGTGAGACCTTGAACGCGGCGCCGCGTTCGCCGCCGATCGCGAGCACGGTCGTGCCGTCCTCGACCGCACGCGCACCGCGGCGCTCCTTCGCGTCATCGAGGAAGACGCACGTCCCGACGGGCGCGTCGATCTCCTCGCCGTCGACGGTGAACGTCGCGTGGCCGGTGACGACGACGTACAGCTCCTCGTGGTGGCCCGCTCCCGCTCCCGTCTCGTCGTGCTCCTCGACGACGAGCTCGCCGGCGCCGGCCGTGTAGGCGTTGATGCCGAACGCCTCGATCCCGAGCGTTCGCCGCACCGGGCGCCACTGCAGCTCACCGCCGACGACCGGAATCGGCTCGATCTCCTGGATCCGTGCGACCCTCACGAGCTCGCTTTCCGCAATGCCTCGAGGACGATCGGATCGATCCGCGTCACACCGTCGACGCGCTCCTCGAGGTTTGCGGCCCCCGCCCAGTCGTCGAACGCCCGCTGCAGGTCTCCGTTGTGGCCAAGGGCTGCGAGCCGCTCGCGCAGCTCGTCCGCGAGCATGTCGTCGACGTCGACCCAGTCCTCCTGGGGCGTCGCCCCGAACAGTTCCTGGTGCAGGGAGAACAGGCGTCGCAGCTCCGCGATCGGCCGCTCGTGGTCGTCGACACGCAGGTCGATGACGGTGTCGGAGAGCTTCGCGTAGCCGGCGTCCTTCTCGACGACGAGCAGCGACGCCGATTGCTGCCCACGGCGGTCGCCGCCCGCGGCCTGCGCGGCGGCCAGGCACTCGATCAGCCGTTGGCCGAGCTCGAGATGGGCGTTCGCCTCGAACGTGGCGGCCAGCGCGTCGACGGTGGCTTCGGAGACCAGGATGTTCCCCTGGGCCGCGTAGCAGTCACCGGTGCGGCCGCCCGCCCACTCGTGGCACGCCTTGCCCGTGAACGTCGCCGCGCGACCGGCGCCGTCGACGATGCCGACCTGCCGCTCGTCGCGCCCCTCATCGGCCGACGTGAGAGCCTCGATCACCTCCTCGGCCGCGCGTCCCTCGCGTAGCAGGGCCAGCCCGTCGGGCCCGTAACGCGGGTTCGCGTACGACCACAATCTGCTCACGGGCCATACGTCAGCTCACGGAGGTCGACGTCGAGCAGGTCGCGGCGATCGGGCGGGATCAGCGCCGTTGCGACCTCCGGATGGGAGAGCGCCGCCTTGATCTGCTCGGCACTGCGCGCACGCACCACGATCGGTCGCCCCGCCTCGTGCGCCTCGTGGAGGCGCTCGGTGTCGGTGGCCTCCTCGAGCACGAGCGCGTCGTCGAGCTCGAGCTCGCCCTCGACCGCGATCTCCGGCACCCGCCGCCCCGTCGCGCCGAACCAGCGTTCCCTCACAGCGTGACCGAGCCGCCGGGGTCGACGGCGTCGACCTCGACGCCTGACGTGTGCTGCTTCAGCTCGTCCGGCGTGCCGGCGAGCAGCGGAAACGTCCCCCAGTGACAGGGGACGACGCGCTTGACGCCGAGCAGCTCGCAGGCGACGCCCGCCTCGCGCGGATCCATCGTGAAGTGTCCGCCGATCGGCAGGACGGCGACGTCCGGCGAGTAGATGCGCCCGATCAGCTGCATGTCGCCGAACACGCACGTGTCGCCGGCGAAGTAGAGCTTCTTGCCGTCCTCGAGCTCCACCACGATCCCGGCCGCCTCCCCGAGGTAGTCGCCGTCGTCGGACGCGCTCGAGTGGAACGCGTTCACGAGGGTGAACTTGATCCCCTCCGCCGCGACCGTGCCGCCCTTGTTCGGTCCGGGGATGTCGTCGGTCTCCGCGCCCTTGTTCTTCAGCCAGCCCTTCAGCTCGACCATCGCCACGATCGGCAGCGGGCCGAACTTCTTGCTCAGGTCGACGACCGAGCCGACGTGGTCGCCGTGGCCGTGCGTGACCGCGATCACGTCGCAGCGCTCGGGATCCTTCTCCGCGTCCGGGCACTTCGGGTTGTCGAGCCACGGATCGACGTAGACACGCTTGCCGCCTGGGGTGTCGAGCCGGAAGGAGGCGTGTCCGAGCCAGGTCAGGGTCGCGTCAGCCATGGATCTCCTTTCGTTCGTACTGGGCGGAAGGAGGCTAAAGGAACGTCCGAGGGCGGCGCGAAGCTTGGGCGGGATGGCCCGCCGAGCGCTCCCCGCCCTGCTCGCGCTGATCGCCCTCTTTGCGGACGTCTCCGGCGCCCACGGAGTGGCGCTGGGATGGTCGGCGGCGTGCCGCGTCTCGCGATCACGGCCGTCGTCGCGTGTCTCCTCCTCTACATAGGTGCTCTGCTCGGCGCGCTGTTCGCGGCGCCGAAACGGGCCGTCGTCCCCGCTGAAGAGGTCGAGCCCGAGCGTCTCGCGGCGTAGTGCGGTTAACCGCACCGCGAGACGCCTGCCGTCCGCCCTGCTCGGACCGGTAGAACCTCAAGCGTGCTAGCTCGTCTCGCACACGTCGTTCACCGAAGGCGCGCGATCGTGGTCAGCCTCTGGGTCGTCCTGACGCTCTTCGGCGCCTATTCGGCCGCCAAGGTCTCGAATCGGTGGTTCGAGTCGTTCTCGATCCCGGGTTACTCCGCCTACGAGACGAACCAGAAGGTGCTGAAGAAGTTCGGCACCGGCGAGCGGCCGCCGTTCGTCGCCGTCTTCCATTCGAACGGCGACATCAGAAAAGTGAACCTCGAGCCGTCCATCGACGGCGCTGCCCGCGTCAATCCGGGCTCGCGTGTCAGCTCCTACCTGAACACGCAGAACGAGATGTACGTCTCGAAGGACCACCACACGGCTTTCGCCGACATTTATCCGCCCGGCGAGAACAACTTCACCGAGGACGTGCACGTCAAGGACGTTCGGACCGCGCTTGCGGCAAACGCGCCGCCCGGCGTGACGACGCATCTGACGGGGTTGCTCCCGCTCGAGGATGCGTCGAGCGGCGGCGGCAACGGTCCGAGTGTGCTCACCGAGGGGCTGATCGGCGGCGGGGGCGCGCTCGTCATCCTCCTGTTCGTCTTCGGGACGGTTCCGGCGATCGCCATGCCGCTGGCGATCGCGTTGGCCGCGATCCTCAACACGTTCACGCTCGTCTGGGGGCTGACCTACATCACCGACGTCTCGATCGTCGTGCAGTTCCTGATCGCGCTCGTCGGCCTCGGCGTCGCGATCGACTACGCGCTCCTGATCATCTTCCGATTCCGCGAGGAGCTGGCGGCCGGCGAGGATCTCGAGACCGCGCTCGTCGAGACGATGACGCACGCAGGCCGTTCCGTGATCGTGTCGGGGACGACGGTCGCGGTCGGCTTGTTGAGCATGGTCATCCTGCCGCTGCCGTTCATCCGCTCGATCGGGATCGGCGGCATGCTCATTCCTGCGGTATCGGTGCTCGTCTCGATCACGCTGCTGCCGGCGCTGCTGTCGTTCCTCGGGCTGCGGATCAACAAGCTGCGCGTGATGCCGAAGCGGATGGTGGCCGTCAGCGATCCCGAGACGAGCTGGTGGGGACGGTGGGCGAGCTTCGTCGTGCGCCGCCCGTGGCCGGTGGCGGCTGTCGGCACGGCGATCGTCGCCGTCCTGCTCTTCTACGGCCTGCAGCTGAATCCGAGCGAAGCGAAGGCGAAGGACTTCCCGGGCAAGGGAGACGCGATCAGCGGCCGACAGGCGCTGGCCGACGCCGGCATCTCACCGGGGGCGATCAAGCCGTTCGTGATCCTCACACCCAAGTCCGAGGTCGACGAGGTCGTCTCGCGCGTGCAGAGCGTGCGCGGGGTCGAAGGGGCCGCGGCTCCGGCCGGTTCGACCCGTGACGGAGACGCTCTCGTCGAGGCGATCCCGTCGGACGACGGCTCGAGCAAGGCCGTGCGCGGCACGATCGACCGCGTCAAGGACGCCTTACCGCCGGGAGCAACCCTGGGCGGAGTAGCGCCCGAGGACCGCGACTTCGTGCACGCCGTCTACGGGAACTTCGGCTACGTCCTGCTGTTCGTGGTCCTGTTGACGTACGTGCTGCTCGCCCGTGCGTTCCGGTCGCTGCTCCTGCCGCTCAAAGCGGTGATCCTGAACCTCGTCTCGCTCGGCGCGGCGTACGGGATCATCGTGTTCATCTTCCAGCAGGGCCACGGCTCCCAGGCGATCTGGAACGTGCCGGCGACGCAGTCGATCATCCCGTGGATCCCGCTGATGATCTTCGCGTTCCTGTACGGGCTCTCGATGGACTACGAGGTCTTCATGCTCACGCGCATGCGCGAGGCGTACGACGAGACCGGCGACACGAAGACCGCGATCCAGCTGGGCCTTGCACGCACGGGGAAGCTCGTCACGAGCGCCGCGCTCGTCCTCATGTTCGCGTTCTTCGTTCTGTCGACGAGCCCGGGCACGGACATCAAGCAGTTCGGCATCGGGCTCGCGGCCGGGATCATCTTCGACGCAACGGTGATCCGCGCACTGCTCGTGCCGGCGCTGGTGCGCCTGATGGGCCGCTGGAACTGGTGGCTGCCCCAGTGGGCGGCCCGCCCGCTCCGCACGCGCGCGAGCGAGCCGGCGCCGGAGGCGTCACCCGTCCCCGAGTCGGCCTGAGTCAGAACGGCAGCGGAGCCGCCGATCGGCGCGAGCTGAAGGTCCTCCGTCCGCCTCATGAACATCGCGCGAACGAGCCCGAGGTAGTAGTAGAGGCTGACGAGCGTCGCGAGCACGCCGACGATGACGAGCCACGTCCAACCGTGCTCGTACGCCGCGGCGAACACGTAGAACTTTCCGATGAAGCCGCCGGTGAGCGGAAAGCCGGCGAAACCGAGCAGGAACGCCCACATCGAGATCCCGAGCAGCGGCCGCTCCCACCCGAACCCGGCCATGTTCTCGAACGTCACCGGCACGCCGAGCTCCCGCTCGCGCGCGGCGACGACCGCGAACGAGCCCACGGACATCGCCGTGTAAGGGATGAGGTAGTACAGCAGCGCGCGGCCGCCCAGCTCCGAGTTCGCCGAGACGCCGATCAGCATGAAGCCCGCCTGTGAGATCGACGAGTACGCCAGCATGCGCTTCACGCCGCGTTGGACGAGCGCCGCGAAGTTGCCGATCGCGAGCGAGCAGACAGCAATCGCCGCGATTGCCACCGTCCAGAGATGCGCGTTCGCGGGGAACGCCGTCACGAGGACGCGCAACGTCACCACGAGGGCCGCGGTCTTCGTCGCGGCGGCCATGAACGCGGTCACCGGCGTGGGCGCTCCCTCGTACACGTCCGGCGTCCACATGTGGAACGGCGCGGCGGACGCCTTGAAGGCGAGCCCGGCGATGAGCATCGCCAGCCCGAGCACCAGCAAGGAGTCGTCCTGAGCGCCGGCGGCCGCGATGCCGGGGAAGTCGAGCTTCCCCGTGGCGCCGTAGACGAGCGCCGAGCCGAACAGCAGCACGGCCGAGCCGAAGCTGCCGATGATGAGGTACTTCAGCGCCGCCTCGAGCCCGCCGAGCCGGTCGCGGTCGATCGCGCAGAGGATGTACAGGGAGATGGAGAACCACTCGAGC
Source organism: Actinobacteria bacterium 13_1_20CM_4_69_9 (assembly GCA_001920085.1). Classification (GTDB taxonomy): domain Bacteria; phylum Actinomycetota; class Thermoleophilia; order Gaiellales; family Gaiellaceae; genus 3-1-20CM-4-69-9. The sequence continues at coordinate 10,081 of MNJC01000132.1, read as the reverse complement.
GCAAGGAAGAGCGTCATCAGGTTGTTCGCGCCCACGAAGAACGTCATGCCCGCGCCGGAGGCTGCGAGCAGCGCGTAGTACTCAGCGGCGTGATCCTCGCGCGCACGCTCGCCATAGGCAAGGCCTGTCACGAGCAGTCCCGTCCCGGCGACGATCATCGTCGCGAGCGCCGTCAGGCGATCGCGATCGAACGCATCGGCGACGACGCCGTGGCCGTCGGCCGACTTCACGTACAGCGCGATCGCGAACCCGAACGCCGCCGCGTAGCCGAGGGCGCAGAACACGGCCGCGACTGCCTTGCGCCCTGAGCGCGGAACGAGCACGGCGCAGAGGAGCGCGACACCCGTCGCGAGCAGGAGCGAGTTGACCGGCGCGAGCGCGAACCAGTCGACGTGCGGCCTCGGGATCACTTGAACTGCGCCGCCACGTCGGCGGCGCCATGGTCGCCGCGGAAGGAGTGCTGGGTGATCGCCGCCGGCCAGACGGAGAGCGCGAGCAGGCAGGCAAGGAGCGGCACGGTCACCCCCAGCTCCGCGGGTCGCAAGTCGAGCGCCGAGTCGGACACCGCAGGCCCGACGTCGCGGTGGAGCACGGCCGACACGAGGCGCAGCACGTACATCGCCGCGAGCACGATCGCGACGGCTCCGGCGACCGCCCAACCCCACCCCCGCTGAAACACGCCGGCGAGGATCAGGAACTCACCTGCGAAAGCGGACGACAGCGGAACGGCGAGCGCGATCACCCCGGTCGTGAGCAGCACCGTCGCCAGCGCGGGCCGGCCGCGCGCCATTCCGCCGAGGCGTCCCAGCTCACCGGTGAGCGTCCGCCGCTCGACCATTCCGGCGAGCAGGAACAGCGTGGCGGAGACCAGGCCGTGGTTGACCATCTGCAGCACGGAGCCGTCGAGCCCGAGGTCGTTCACGGTGAAGACGCCCATGGTGATCAGGCCCATCTGCGCGAGCGACGAGTACGCGATCACGCCGCGGAGGTCGGGCGCGCGGAACGCGAGCAGCGACCCGTAGATCAACCCGATCGCCGCCAGGGCGAGGATCGGCGCGCGGAAGTCGTGCGCGGGCTGCGGGAACTTCGCCACCGCGATGCGCAGGAACCCGTACGCCGCCGCCTTCGACACGACGCCCGAGAGCACGGCGGCGACCTCCGGCGACGACTCGCGGTACGCATCGGGCAGCCAGCCGTGCAGCGGGAAGAGCGGTGCCTTGATCGCAAAGGCGGCGACGAAGCCGAGGAAGATCCACTGGCTCGAGCTCTCGCCGATCTGCGTGAGGTCGAACGTGTGCTGCGAGAGGCCGTAGACGACGATCGAGGCGAGCATCAGGAGCGACCCCGCCATCGTGTAGAGGATGAACTTCAAGGTCGCGCCCATCCGCCCGGGGCCGCCCCACACTCCGACCAGGACGTAGAGCGGGATGAGAATCGCCTCGAAGAACGCGTAGAACAGCAGCAGGTCCTGCGCCACGAAGACGCCGACGATCGCGCCGTTGAGGAACAGCATCAGCCCCATGTAGGCGCGCAGCCGCTCGCGGCCCGCCCAGAACCCGTACGCGATCGCCGCGGCCATCACGACGACCGTCAGCCCCACCAGCCAGACCGAGAAGCCGTAGACGCCGACGTGGTACGAGACGTTCAGGTCGCTGAACCACGTGTGCTGGTCGGAAAACTGCAGCCCGCCCTGCGCGAAGTCATAGCGGACGAGCAGCTGGATCCAGATCCCCACCTCCGCCAGTGCGGCGAGAAGTGCCAGCGAGCCGGCGGAGACCGGATTCATCGGCAGCACCCACACGATCAACGCGGCGGCGAGCGGCAGGCAGATCAGCAGCGTCGTCATTTGACGATCACGAAGACGACCGCGAGGACCGCGACGCTGGACGCGATTGCGAGGACATAGGTGCGGACCAGTCCCGTCTGCGCGCGCGCGACGAGCCCGCCGAGGTCCCGCGTGTCGTCCCCGAGGTCACGCCCGCTGTCGGTGATGATCGGCTCCTCGACGCCGCGGCGCAGGAGGTTCGCGAGGAAGACCGCCGGCTCGTAGAACAGCGCGTCGTACGCCTCGTCGAACCAGAACTTGTGCTCGAGCGTCCGCTGAGCCCAGGCGATGCGCGGCACGGCGAGGCGCTTGGCGCCGTAGATCGACCAGGCGACCGCGATCCCGCTCAGCCCGAGGAGCAGCGAGAGCGCGATCGAGAGCCACTCCTGCCACGACTCCGGCGAGACGATCGGCTCGGCGACCGTCTGCAGCCACGTCTCGACGGGATGCCACCAGGGTGAAAACTGGATCCAGCCGCCGATCAGCGAGAGGACGGCCAGCACCCCGACGGTCGACGCCATCGACACGCCGACGACGTCACGGCGCAGCGCATGGAAGTGCTCGCGCACGAACGCGCTCGGCTCGCCCCACCAGACGATGAAGAAGAGCCGGAACGTGTAGAGGCCCGTGAGCAGCGTGCCGATCAGCCCGGCCGCCCAGAGCAGATAGCCGTACCAGCCTCCGTGCGCCATCGCCGCTGCGAGGATCGAGTCCTTCGAGAAGAAACCGGCGAACGGGAAGATTCCGACGAGTGCGAGCGAGCCGAACAGGAATGCCCAGTACGTCTTCGGCGCGAACTGTCGCAGCCCGCCCATCTTGCGGATGTCCTGCTCGTTGAGGAGGGCGTGGATGACGATGCCGGCCGCCATGAAGAGCAGCGCCTTGAAGAAGGCGTGCGTCATCAGGTGGAACATCGCGTTCGGGTACGAACCGACGCCTGCGCCGACGAACATGTAACCGATCTGCGACATCGTCGAGTACGCGATGACGCGTTTGATGTCGACCTGGACGAGCGCGATCAATCCCGCGACGAGCAGCGTCAGTGCGCCGAGGCCGGCGGCGAGGTCGGCGATCCTCGGCGCCTGCTCGAAGATCGCGTGCGTGCGGACGATCAGGTAGACGCCCGCAGTGACCATCGTCGCCGCGTGGATGAGGGCGCTGACCGGCGTCGGTCCCTCCATCGCGTCCGGCAGCCAGGTGTGGAGCGGGATCTGCGCCGACTTGGCGACGGCGCCGCCCAGCAGCCCGAGCGCGACGAGGTTGGCGACGGTCGAGCTGAACTGGCCGCCGAGAATCCCGAACTCGAGCGAGTTCCCCTTCTGGATCAGGAGGAAGAACGCGAGCGCCATCGTCGCGTCGCCGATCGCGTTCATCACGAACGCCTTCTTCGCGGCCGCGATGGCGCTGGGCCGCTCGTGCCAGTAGCCGATCAGCAGGTACGACGAGAGGCCGACCATGCCCCAGCCCGCAAGCAGCAACAGCAGGTTGCCGGCCTGCACGAGCAGGAGCATCGAGAAGACGAAGAGCGCCATGTAGGCGAAGTAGCGGCGCTCCTCGTCGTCGCCGTCCATGTAGCCGATCGAGTACCAGACGATCAGCGCGCCGACGCCGCTGACGACGAGCATCATGAAGACCGACAGCGGGTCGATGAGGATCTGGAGGCCGGACTGGTACGACCCGCCGGTGATCCACGTCCACGCGGTCGAGATGATCTGCCTGTCGCCGCCCTGCCGGCCGAGCAGGCCGATGAACGATGCGACCGCGCCCACGAACGCGACGAAGCACGACGTCGTCGCCAGGTAGCCGGCCGCGCGTCGTGACTGCCGCGTGCCGCCGAGCGTGATCGCACACGCGGCCACCAGCGGCGACAGCAGGCAGATCCAGGCGCCCCAGACCATCAGCCGCGCAGCGTGTTGAGCCGGTCGACGTCGAGCGTCACGCGCTTCCGGTTCAGCGCGACGACCAGGCCCAGGCCGACGACGACCTCGGACGCCGCAACGGCCATGACGGCGAGCGCGAAGATCTGTCCTCCCCCGTCACCGAGGTTGCGGGAGAACCCGATCAGGGCGAGATTCCCGCCGTTGAGCATGATCTCGAGCGAGAGCAGGACGATCAGCGGGTTGCGGCGCAGGAGCACGCCGAGGGCTCCGGTCGCGAAGAGGAAGCCCGAGACGGCGAGGTACCAGGAGATCTCCGGGCCGAGGAGGGCCGTCATCAGAGCGACGGGACCTCTTCCGGGCTGCGGCGCGAATGGGCGCCGAGGATGACGCCGCCGATCGCGGCGACGAGCAACACGATCGACGTGATCTCGAACGCGAGCAGGTGGTCGGTCAGGAAGAGGCGGCCGATGTACGCGGGCGTGCCGAATGTCCGGTCGACGTGCTCCGAGTGCGCGAGGTGCCCGCTCGCCTTCAGCCCGATCACGACGACGATCTCCACCAGGAGCGCGCCTGCTGCGAGGACGGCGCCGGCCGCCTGCCAGCTCGGCCCGCCCATCCAGGGCGACTCGGTCCGCGGGCCGATGTAGGCGATGACGAACAGGAACATCACCATCACCGCGCCCGCGTAGACGAGCACCTGCGCCGCCGCGACGAACTCGGCGTTCAGCAGCAGGTACAGCACCGCGAGCGAGCCCAGGTTTCCGATCAGCGCGAGCGCCGAGTAGAACGGGTTCGAGAACGAGACGACCGCGATGCCCGAGCCGAGACAGGCGAACGCCGCGACGATCCAGACGATCCAGACCAGCACGTTGCCGGCGGAGGCGATCAGCATCAGGAGTTCGTCTCGTAGTAGGGGATCGGCGTGTCGTAGAGATCCGGGTCGGCGACCGGCACGCGCTTGATCGGCTCGGCGAGCAGCATGTCCTTGGTGTAGATCAGGTCGTCGCGGGAGTACTCCGAGATCTCGAACTCGTTGCCGAGCGTGATCGCGTCGAACGGGCACGCGAGCTCGCAGTAGCCGCAGAAGATGCAGCGGCTCATGTTGATCTCGTAGATCCGCGCGTAGCGCTCGCCGGCGGAGACGCGGTTGTCAGGCGTGTTCTCCGCCGCGACGACGCGGATGCAATCCGCCGGGCACGCCGCCGCGCACAGCGAGCATCCGACGCACTTCTCCAGCCCGTCCTGGTGGCGGTGGAGGCGGTGGCGGCCACGGAAGCGCGGGTACATCGGGCGCTTGAACTCCGGGTACTGCTGAGTGATCGGCTTCTTGAACAGCTGCCGGAACGTGACGGCAAAGCCCTTGACGCTGTCGATGGGCTGCGGCATCTCAGTCCACCCAGACCACGAGGAGCGCGGTGATGACGGCGTTGAGGGTCGCTATGGGCAGCAGCACCTTCCAGCCGAAGCTCATCAGCTGGTCGTAGCGCAGGCGCGGCACCGAAGCGCGGACCCAGATCAGGATCGAAACGAGGACGAAGACCTTGAGCAGGAACCACAGTGGGCCGAGCGGCGCCCACGGGCCGTGCCAGCCGGCGAAGAACAGCGTCACGGCCAGCGCGGAGAGGGTGATCATGTTGATGTACTCCGCCGTCTGGAACAGGCCCCAGCGCATGCCGCCGTACTCCGTGTGGTAGCCGGCCACCAGCTCGGTGTCCGCCTCCGGCAGGTCGAACGGCGGCCGGCTCGTCTCGGCGATCACGGCGAAGAAGAAGACGAGCAACCCCGCGAGCTGCGGGATGAAGAACCAGATCGTCGCGCCCTGCTTGTTGACGATGTCGACCAGGTTGAGCGACTGCCCCATGAGCACCACGCCGAGCACCGACAGCGCGAGCGAGACCTCGTACGAGACCAGCTGCGCGCACGTGCGCATCGAGCCGAGCAGGGAGAACTTCGACTCCGAGGCCCAGCCGCCGACGATCGCGCCGTATACGCCCACCGAGCCCAGCGCGAAGATCAGGATCAACCCGATCGAGACGTTCGCGATCTCACCGTTGACGTGGTAGTGCCAGATCTGCCAGCCCGCGCCGAACGGGATGACGGCGAAGGCGGCGAGCGCCGTGAACAACGCGATCACCGGGGCGACGATGTACACGGAGTCGCGCGCCGCAACCGGGAAGAAGCTCTCCTTGCGGATCAGCTTGATCAGGTCGGCGATCGGTTGGAGCAGGCCGAAGGGACCGGCGCGGTTCGGCCCGTAGCGGAGCTGCAGCCGTCCGAGCAGCTTGCGCTCCAGCCACGTCGTGTACGCGAACGCGAGCATGACGAGGTTGACGATGATCGCCGCCTTGATCAGGGAGATCCACCAGGGCTCGCCGTTGTTCACGTCGACAGCTCCACCGTCGGTTGGAGGTCGCCGGCGTGCTCGTCGGCGACCCGGACGACCCCTGCGCGGAGGTCGTCGCTGATGCGTGCGCGCAGCGTGACGGAGGTGCCGTTCGAGCTCACCGTGACGTCGTCGCCGGTGCGGATGCGCCGATCGGTTGCGTCGTGCCGCGAGATCTCGACCTCGGCGAGCGGGCGCTGGAACTGGAGCTCCGGGGTGCGCTCGACCGCGGGGCCCGAGAAGAGCGGGCGATAGCGAATCAGCCGCAGACCGGACGGCTCCGAGACAGCCATGTCCCGGGACTGTCCCGGGACATGTCCCTCCGTGGCAGGCGGGAGCTCGGCCAGGTCGCCGACGACGCCGAACGGGATTCCGCCGAAGGCGATCGGAGAGACCTCCGCGAAGACGGCTGAGGGATAGGGCGAGACCGCGACGTCGAAGCGCTCGGCCAGCCGTGAGATCCACACGAGCTCGTCCGGGGCGGGCGGGATCACGGCACGGCGCAAGCGCTGCAGCCGACCTTCGAGATTCACGTACGTCCCGTCGCGCTCGAGATAGCTCGTGCCCGGGAGGACGAGGTCGGCCCAGCCGCCGGCGAGGCCGTGGAACATCGAGATCACGAGCACGCGCTCCGCTTGCTCCGCCAGCGCGCGGACGTCCGGGTTCGCCGCCGCCTCGTCGCCGGAGACGATCAGCAGGCCGATCGGATCCGGGTTCGCCGGCTCGGTATCGGCCGCGGCGGCCCACGCGTCGCAGACGCCGCGGGCGTTCGCGGTCTCCGGGAGATAGAACGCGCCCTTCGCGCTGGCGCTCTCCGCGAGTGCGGCAAGCCGCGCTCCGCCGCCGCCGCCCGGGCCGCACCAGATCAGGATCGGGTCGGACGCCTCGCCGATCTCGTCGAGCGACGTGACCACGCGCGCGCCGTTCCGCTTCGCCTGCTTGACCCAGAGCTCGACGATCGGCGCCCGCTCGACGATCGGCGCATCGCCGAGCACGGCGATCACGTCGGCGTCCGCGATCGCGGACAGCGGCACCCGGAAGGAGTCGAGGGCGTCGGAAACCTCTTCCGGCAGCATTGCGGTGTGTGAGCTCAGGCCGCGTCGCAGGAGCTTTGCGAGCGCGTACGCCTGCTCGACGGTCTCGGAGCCCGACAGCGCCGTGACGATGCGGCCGTCGGCGCCGCGGAGCAGCTGCTCGGCTACGTCGAGCGCCCGCTCCCACGAGATCTCCTCGAACCCGCGGCGCCGCACGCGCAGCAGCGGGTCGCTGAGACGGTCGTCGGCGTTGAGGTGCTGGTGTGCGAAGCGCCCCTTGTCGCAGAGCCAGCCCTGGTCGACCTCGGGATGGTTGCGCGAGAGGATGCGCTTGACCTTGCCCTCGCGTGTCGTGACGTCGACGTTGCAGCCGACGGGACAGAGGCCGCACACGCTCGGAACGTCCTGGATCTCCCAAGGCCGTGCTTCGAAGCGGTACGTCGTCGACGTGAGCGCGCCGACGGGACAGAGCTCGATCACGTTGCCGGTGAACGGTGCGCGGTAGGGCTCGTCCTCGAACGTCGCGATCTGCGTCTGCGAGCCGCGGTTGACGGCGACGAGCTGGCCGTCCTCGGCGACCTGCTCGCTGAAGCGCGTGCAGCGGTAGCAGAGGATGCAGCGCTCGCGGTCGAGCGCGATCAGCGGCGAGATCGGGATCGGCTTGTCGAACGTCCGCTTCGGGAACGTCATGCGCGTGTTGCCAGGGCCGTACCGGAACGTCAGGTCCTGCAGCGGGCACTCGCCGCCCTTGTCGCAAACGGGGCAGTCGAGCGGGTGGTTGACGAGGATGAACTCGAGCGTCGCGTTCTGAGCCTCGGCTGCGACCGCCGACGTCAGCGCCGTGCGCACGTCCATCCCGTCCGTCGCCTGCAACGTGCACGCAGCCTGCGGCTTCGGGGGCCCGGGCGTGATCTCGCAAAGGCACATCCGGCAGGCGCCCACCGGCGCGCCGAGCCGCGGCTCGTAGCAGAAGACCGGGATCTCGATTCCCGCGGCCAGGGCGGCCTCGACAAGACCCGTTCCCTTCGGCACCTCGACCTGGATGCCGTCGATCGTCAGCCTGACCGTCCCGGCGGCGCTCACGCGGGCACCACTGCCACCGGCGAGTGCGTGTGCATCGCAACCGGGGCAAGGACGTTGTGGAGCGGCGATGACTCGCCGAACGGGCAGCCGCCCTCGTCGACGTGCTGCTGGAACTCGCCGCGGAACTTGTCGACGTAGCTCGCCACCGCGATCGCTGCCGTCTCGCCGAGCGGACAGAGGCACTTGCCGTTGATGCGGTCGCAGACATCGAGCAGGAGGTCGAGCTCGTGCTGCTCGGCGTCGCCGGCCTCGAGGCGGCGCAGGATCTGCGTCATCCACCGCGTTCCCTCGCGGCAGGGCGTGCACTTGCCGCACGACTCGTGCTCGTAGAACTCGGAGATGCGAATGCCGAGCTGCACCATGCAGCAACGGTCGTCGAGCACGACGACGCCCGCGGAGCCCATCGCCGTCTTCAGCGCGAGCAGGGAGTTGAAGTCGTAGCCGACGTCGATCTCGTCGTAACGGAGGATCACCGTCGACGAGCCGCCGGGGATGACGGCCTTCAGCTCGCGGTCCTCGGTGATGCCGCCGCCGAGGTCGTAGATCAGCGACCGTACGCTCGTCCCGTTCTCGATCTCGTAGTTGCCCGGCCGCTTGACGTGGCCCGAGATCGACACCACCCGCGTGCCGCGCGAGTCGGGCACGCCGAGCTTCGCGTATTCCGCGCCGCCGATGTCGATGATCGGCGGGATAGTCGCCATCGTCTCGACGTTGTTGACGACGGTCGGCGAGCGGTACAGGCCCTCCACGGCCGGAAACGGCGGCTTCGTGCGCGGCTGGCCGCGCTTGCCCTCGAGCGACTCGAGCAGCGCGGTCTCCTCGCCGCAGATGTACGCGCCGGCGCCGCGGTGCAGAACGATCGTCACGCCGTCGAGGATGTCCTCTCGCCCCTTCAGCTCCTCGAGCGCGGCGACGAGCACCTCGTAAGGACGTGTGTATTCCCCACGGATGTAGACGAACACCCACTTCGCCTCGACCGCGTGCGCGGTGATCAGGCACCCCTCGATGAAGCGGTGCGGTACGCGCGCCATGATCTCGTTGTCCTTGAAGCTGCCCGGCTCGGACTCGTCGGCGTTGACGACGAGGTAGTGCGGGTTCGGGTTCTGGTCCGGCTTCGGGATGAAGGCCCACTTGCGTCCCGTCGGGAAGAACGCGCCGCCTCGGCCGCGGAGCTCCGACGCGCTCACCTCGTCGATGACCGCCTGGGGCCCCATGGTGCGCGCTTTCGCGAGCGCGGCGTAACCGCCGGTGGCTTCGTACTCCGCGAGCTTCGTCAGGTCGCGCTCGTACGCGTCCGCGAAGACGACCTCATTCGCCATTGCGCAGCTCCTGCACGATCCGAGAGACGTCCTCCGGCTTCACGTGCGTCCGGTAGTGATGGTCGACCGACACGATCGTCGCCCAGCCGCAGCCTCCGAGGCACTCGATCGGGCGCAAGGTGACCTCTCCGTCGGGTGTGGTCTCGCCCGCGGAGATGTCAAGCTCCTGCTCGAAGCGCTCGAGCACCTGCTGGGCGCCGACGAGCGCGCAAGACACGTTCGTGCACACCTCGACCATGTGCCGCCCGATCGGCTTCAGGTGGAGCATGTCGTAGAACGACGCGACCGCTTCGCAGACCGCGGGCGTCGTGCCGAGGGCGTCGGCGCACTCGCGCAACGCGTCGGGCGAGAGGTAGCCGTGCTTCTCATGTGCCAGGCGCAGCGCCGGCAGCATCGCCGAGTGCCAGTCGGGGTACGAGTCCTTCAGCCGCTGCACCTCGGTGTAGAGCTCGCTCACCGGTCGACCTCGCCCATGACGGTGTCGAGCGAGCCGACGATTGCGATCAGATCGGCGATGAGCGCGTCGTGCATGCACGTCGACGTCGCCTCCAGCGCCA
>MNJC01000102.1:19740-32512 GCA_001920085.1 Actinobacteria bacterium 13_1_20CM_4_69_9 | reverse complement strand
TCGGCATGGAGATAGGCGCAGAGGGCGATGAGCTCCGCCAGGTCGCTGACAGCCGCGACCGTGCCGGCCTGCTCGATGCGGACGAGCCCGTGCGCATAGAGGTAGTCGCCGAGCAGAAGCGCCGCGTCCCCGTCCTCGGGCGCAAACAGCCGCGACGTGCCGTAGTGGAGCAGGTAGCCCTCGTAGATCGTCTCGACCCCGAGCGCGTACCTGTCCTCTGCAAGCGTCGAGAAGACCGGGTGCCGCTGCTGGTCGTCGCGCGGCCGCAGCGCGGCCGTCCAGAGCTCGCTCTCGCGGCCCGCCTCGTCCGCGATCGCGTCCCAGAGATCAGTCGTGGTAGCTGCCAACAGCCTCGATCGTACGGTCGATCTCCTCGTCGCCGTGGGCGAGTGAGACGAACACGCACTCGAACTGGCTCGGCGCGACGTAGACACCGTTCGCGAGCAGGTGACGAAAGAGTGCGCCGTACCGGTCGGTGTCGGCGCGCTGCGCGTCGTCGAAGTTGCGCACCGGCTCGTCCGTCATGAAGAGCGTCGCCATCGCGCCGACGCGCTGCACTCGGCCGTGCCCCGCGAGGCCCGTCTCGAGCCGCGCACCCTTCCGCTCCAGCTGGCGGTAGACGTTCTCGTCGCGCAGGCGCCGCAACACCGAAAGGCCCGCCGCCGTCGCGAGCGGATTTCCGGAGAGCGTCCCGGCCTGGTAGACGTCGCCGCGGGGGGCGAGGCGATCCATCACGTCCGCGCGGCCGCCGAACGCCGCGAGCGGAAGCCCGCCGCCGACGATCTTGCCGAGGAGCGTCAGGTCGGGACGCACGCCGTACAGCTCCTGCGCGCCGCCGCGCCCCACACGGAAACCGGTGATCACCTCGTCGAAGATCAGGAGCGCACCGGAGCCATCGCACAACCGGCGCAGCGCCGTCAGGAAGCCGTGCTCCGGCGGGACGACGCCCATGTTCCCCGCGACCGGCTCGACGATGATCGCCGCCAAGCCCTCGCCGTAGCGCGCAACTGCTTCCGCGGTCGCGTCGACGTCGTTGTACGGCGCGACGATCGTGTGCTCCGTGACGCGCGTCGGCACGCCCGGTGTCGACGGAATGCCGAGCGTCGCGAAGCCCGAGCCTGCGCTCGCCAGCAGCGCGTCGACGTGGCCGTGGTAGCAGCCGGAGAACTTCAGGATCCGGTCGCGCGAGGTGAATGCGCGTGCGAGCCGCACGGCGCTCATCGCCGCCTCCGTCCCCGACGAGACGAGCCGCACCTTCTCGAGGGATGGAACCGCGTCGACGATCTCGGCCGCGAGCTCGACCTCAGCCTCGGTCGGCGCGCCGAAGGTCGTGCCCCGCGCGGCGGCTTCGACGACGGCCTCGATCGTGTCGGGGTCGGCGTGGCCGAACAGGAGCGGCCCCCACGACATCACCCAGTCGACATAGCGGCCGCCGTCGACGTCCTCGATGTACGCGCCGGCGCCGCGCCGCATGAACACCGGCTCGTCGAGCCCGACGGCCCGCATGGCCCGTACCGGCGAGTTGACGCCGCCGGGGATGAGCTCGAGCGCGCGGCGGTACAGCTCGCTACGCGCGCCTACAGCCAGGAGGCGAGCTCCTTCGTCCAGTACGAGACGACGAGATCGGCGCCGGCGCGCTTGATCGCCGTCAACGACTCGAGCGCGGCCTGCCGCTCGTCGAGGAAGCCCTTTGCTGCCGCCGCCTTCACCATCGCGTACTCGCCGGAGACGTTGTACGCGGCGAGCGGGAGGTCGAAGCGCTCGCGCGCGGCGCGGATCACGTCGAGGTACGGCAGCGCGGGCTTCACCATCAGGACGTCGGCCCCCTCCGCGACATCCTGCTCGCACTCGCGCAGCGCCTCGCGAACGTTCGCGGGGTCCATCTGGTAGCCACGGCGGTCGCCGAAAGCGGGCGCCGACTCGGCCGCCTCCCGGAACGGCCCGTAGAACGCGGAGGCGTACTTCGCCGAGTACGCGACGATCGGCGTCTCGGGTAGCTCTTCGCGGATGGCCGCGACACGGCCGTCCATCATGTCGCTGGGGCAGACGGCGTCGGCGCCTGCCTCGACGTGGCTGACGGCGGTGCGCGCGATCAGATCGAGCGTCTCGTCGTTTGCGACCTCGCCGTCGCGAATGATCCCGCAGTGGCCGTGCGACGTGTACTCGCAGAGACACACGTCGGTCAGCCGGACGAGGCCGGTGCCGTCGAGCGCACGCAGGGAGCGTTGGACGATCCCGTCGTCGTCCCAGGCGCCCGAGCCCTCGTCGTCCTTGTCCTCGGGGATGCCGAACAGGATCACTGCGCGGACGCCCAGCCGTTCGAGCTCCCCGGCCTCCGCGACCAGCGTCTCCACGGAGTGACGCCTCATGCCGGGCAGGTCGTCGTTCGCCTTTGCCTCCGGCCCTACGAACAGCGGCATCACGAAGTCGTCGAGGTCGAGCCGCGTCTCGCGCACGAGGCTGCGGATGCCCCCGGTGCGGCGCAACCGGCGGAGGCGGGTGACCGGGAACGCGCTCACGCCGAAAGGGTACGCCTAACGCTGTGCTGCGGCGGGTGGCGGAGGAGCTTCCTCCAGCTCCACCTCGACCGGCAACGCACCGCTCTTCTCCCACGGCTCGAGCTCGACGCGCTCCCCGAAGAACTCCCACGCTGCGCGTCCGGCAGCGAGCAGCGGCAGTGCGATGAGCGCGCCGGGCAGCCCGTAGATCTCGCCGCCGGCCAGCAGCCCGAAGATGACGAGCAGCGGATGCAGTCGCAGCGCGCTGCCCATCACGTTCGGCACGACGACGTGGCCCTCGATCTGATGAATCCCGAGGAAGAGCAGGAACACCCACAGAGCCGACAACGGATGCACGACGAAGGCGTAGATGAACGGCGGAATGGCGCCCAGCCACGGACCGAGGTAGGGGATCAGCTCCGTGATCGCAACCCACGCGCCGAAGACGAGCGCGTACTTCTCGCCGCCGGGCAGCGCGCCGATCGCGCCCAGCACCCAGATGCCGACGCCGGCGCTCGTCCCGATGATGAGCGAGACGAGTGCTTGTCCCTTCACGTAGCTCACGAGCGAGTGCTCCATGCGCACGAGCAGCGACGCGGAGCCCGGATGCGGAGGGAATCGTTTGTCGAACGTTCGCGCCAAGCGCGGTAGGTCGAGGAGCATGTAGACCGACACCACGATCAGCACGACGAGGCTGAAGAGCAGCTTTCCGATCGAGATCGCCGCGCCCTCGAGGAAGTTCACGACCTTGTTCGTGTACTTGCCCACGTCGTGCTTGCGGATGTCGCGAACGAGCTGGTGACCGCGCTTCTGTACGTGGATCGTGCGCAGGCTGTGCGTGTTCAGCCACTCCTGCAGCCGGTCGACATCGCGGTCGGCGTCGACCTCATGGGTCTGTCCGTTCACGTCCGTAAAGTAGGAATCGACCCGTTTCGCGGCTGTTTTCGTCTCGCTGACGAGCACGGTCCCGAGCGCCCCTATGGCGGCGATCAACACAACGGCGAACACGAAGTACACCAGCGCGACTGCAAAGCCGCGAGGGAGGCGGACCCTCTGGACTGTTCGCACGAGCGGGCTCAGCAGGAGCGCGAGCAGGAACGCGACGAGGAAGAGGAAGACAACGTGACGGACCGCGCTCGCCACGACCCACAGCAGCAGAAGGAGGATCGGGAGCCCGACCAGCTGGATCCAGCGTGGGACCTCGATCTTCGCCGCCCGGGCGGGCATGTGATTGATCGTACAGCGGTCGTCGTACCTCTCCGGCCTTCGGAGTGGGATTGGGACTGGGCTCACGCCGTGGAGGGCAGCGCCGCGCTCGACCCGGCGGAGCTCTGGCTCGAGCCGCCGCCCAAGCGACCGAAGGGTGGTACGGTGCCGCGGATGCCGGCCCCCTCCCGCCAGGCCCCCGTGGCTCGCCGCGGCCGGAAACGCGCCCGCGCGCCCAGATCGCCTCACGGCACGCGGCGGCTCGTCGTGCTCACAGTCGTCGTGGGTGCGCTGCTCGGGACGCTCTTCGTGACCGCGTTCGGCCAGGGGGCGACCCGCGAGGCGTCGCAGGCCCTGCCGGGGCCGTCGAGCCGGCTGCTCCCCGTCGGGCCGCCGACGCCGCTGACCGTGGCGCTGCACAACGGGCTGCGCATCCTGCTACCGGTCGCACAGAGCCGCGTGACGGCCATCGGGTACCACTCGTCGGACGGCGGCGTCCTCCCGCTGACACCGCTCGGCCATCAAGGCAATCAGGGCGCGCTCTCCCGGCTTGCGCACAAGATCTTCGGCGGGAGCGGCGGCGGCTTCGTCTACTACCAGCTGAGCGGCGGCGACACAGCCGCGCTCGATGTCGGCGCCGCGGCGGGGACGGACGTCTACGCCCCGGTCGACGGGACGATCGTCGGCATCTCGGACTACATCCTCAACGGCAAGGCGTACGGATCGCGCATCGACATCCAACCGTCGGCCGCTCCGTCGCTCGTCGTCTCGCTCACGCATCTCACGCCCGACCCGGCGCTGACCGTCGGCTCGGCGATCGCGGCGTCGACGACGAAGGTCGGGCGGGTCGTCGACCTCTCCGGCGTCGAGACCCAGGCGCTCGCCAAGTACACGCAGGACGCGGGGAACCACGTCTCGATCGAGCTCCGCCCCGCCGCGACACTGACTCTCCCCTGAGGATTCTCTTCGTCGCCGACGTCGTCGGGGTGCCCGGCCGGCGTGCAGTGGAAGAACGGCTCGCGTCGCTCAAGGAGGAGCTGCGCGCCGACTTCTGCATCCTCAACGGCGAGAACCTCGCGGACGGGGTCGGCATCACGCCGAAGCTCGCCGACAAGATGCTCGAGGCCGGTGCCGATGCGCTCACGCTCGGCAACCACGTCTTCCGGCGCGGCGAGATCATTCCCTACCTGAAGGAGAGCGACCGGATCGTCCGCCCCGCCAACCTCTCGTCGCGCGCACCCGGAAAGAAGCTGATCGTCGTGAACGGCGTTGCCGTCTTCAACCTGCTCGGCTTCCTCTTCATCAATCCGCCGGTCAATCCGTTCGAGGTGGTCGACGACATCGTCGAGCAGGCGCGGAAGCGAACGCCGATCATCGTCCTCGACATGCACGGGGAGGCCACGAGCGAGAAGGTCGCGATGTCGAAGTGGCTCGACGGCAAGGTCACCGCCGTCATCGGCACGCACACCCACATTCAGACGAACGACGCCCGCGTGCAGGCCGGCGGCACCGCCGCCATCACCGATGCCGGCATGACGGGCCCGCACGACTCGGTGATCGGCGTTCAGGCCGAGCTCGCGATCCGGCAGATGCGCACGTCGATGCCCGTGCGCTTCGAGACGGCGTCAGGCGACGTCCGCATCGAGGGCGTGCTCGTCGAGTGCGGCGACGACGGCCGCGCGACGAGCTGCGAGCCCGTGCGCGTTTCGGTGGCGTGAGCGCTCCGCCGATTCGCTACGCCGCGAGCGGCGACATCCATGTCGCGTATTGCACGCTCGGCGACGGGCCGCTCGACCTCGTCCTCGTGCACGGCGCCGTGACGAACCTCGAGGTGCTCTGGGACATCCCCGAGTACAGCAGTTACTGCGAGCAGCTGGCGTCGTTCTCGCGCGTGATCTGCTTCGACAAGCGCGGAATGGGCCTATCCGACCGCGTCCGTGTCGGGACGCTCGAGGAACGCATGGACGACATCCGCGCGATCATGGACGCCGTCGGATCCCGCAGCGCCGTACTGAAGGGCGTCTCCGAGGGCGGGCCGCTGTCGATGCTCTTCGCCGCGACCTATCCGCGGCGAGCACAGGCGCTCGTTCTGTGCGGCGCCGAGGTGAAGGAGGAGACGACCGAGGACTGGCCGTGGGGCGAGGCGACCAGGCAGGAGTTCGAGGGCTACATGGTCATCGAAGACGTCGTGAAGTGGTGGGGCCAGGGCGGGGTTCTGGACGCCATCGCTCCGAGCCGGAGCGGCGACGAGCGGCTGCGCAAACTGTTCGGCCGGCTGCAGGTCCAAGCGGCGAGCCCGCACGATGCGGTCGCGTTCATGCGCATGGCCTTCGAGATCGACGTGCGGCACGTGGTTCCGGCGATCAACACTCCGACGCTGATCGTTCACCGCGTAGATGACAAGGTCTGCCACGTCGAGAATGCGCGCTGGCTGGCACGAAGCATCGATGGCTCGAAATATGTCGAGCTGCCCGGCGACACGCATATCCCGTGGATCGACGGGGACGACATCATGGAGGAGGTCCGCGAGTTCCTGACGGGCGTGCGCGAGCCGGCCGAGCCGGAGCGCGTTCTCGCGACCGTCCTCTTCACGGACATCGTCGGCTCGACCGAGCGCGCGCGCGAGCTCGGCGACCGGCGCTGGCGCGATCTGATCGAGCGCCATCACGAGCTCGTGCGGCGGGACCTGGCGCGCTATCGAGGCCGTGAGATCGACACCGCGGGAGATGGGTTCCTGGCGACCTTCGACGGGCCCGCGCGCGCGATCCGCTCGGCGAAGGCGATCGTCGAGTCGGTGCGCACGCTCGGTCTCGAGATCCGCGCCGGCCTCCACACGGGCGAGGTCGAGCTCGCGGGAGACGCCGTCCGTGGCATCGCCGTGCACACCGGCGCACGCGTCGCGTCGGCGGCCGCCCCGAGTGAGGTGCTCGTCTCGCAGACCGTCAAGGACCTCGTCGCCGGTGCGGGCATCGAGTTCGAGGATCGCGGCACGCGCGAGCTCAAGGGCGTCCCCGGCGAGTGGCGCCTGTACGCGGTGCGCTAGTCGTAGATCGACCGGCTCGCGCCCGCCCTCGCGTTCGGCGGATACGGCGCCAGGTCGTTCATGTAGCCGGGCTGCTGCTCGACACGGCCGAGCCAGCTCCGCACCGACATGTACGGCTCCAGGTCGAGGCCGGCCTCGTGCGCGACGTGCACGTAGCCGAAGATCCCGATGTCGGCGATGGAGTACCCGTCACCGGCGAAGAAGGCCCGGCGCGCGAGATGCCCGTCCAGCAGCTCCAGCACCTCGTACGACGCCGCGCGGCGGCGGCGCGCATCGGGATCGTCCGGCCGAAGCCGCCCGGTGATCAGGCGAAAGCGGAGCCCGCCCATCGTCGGGACGACGTCCGCCTGCTCGTAGAAGAGCCAGCGGTACACCTGCGGGTCGTCGGGCAGGTATCGCGTCCCTCGCGCGAGCTGGAGCAGGATCGCGTTCGACTCCTGCAGGAACGTCCCCGGCGGGTCCTCGAGCACCGGCGTCGTGCGCGCGGGGTTGATCGCCGCGAAGTCGTCCGTGAGAGTGTCGCCGCCGAAGATGTCGACCGCCACGCGCTCGTACTCGACGCCGAGCTGCGCGAGCAGCAGGCGCACCTTGTAGCAGTTGGCCGAGGCCGCGTAGTCGAAGAGCTTCATGCAGTGGCTGCAACGCGAGCGTGCCGCCGCGTGTGAGACGGCCACGCGAGCAGCACTGCAAGGGCGACAAGGACGAGGTCGCGTCCGAGCAGTACCCACGACAGCCCGGCCTCGAAGTCGAGCGACAGGCGGAAGTAACGGAAGGGGAACCAGATCTGCGTCAGCACAAGCGCGACGAGGAGCAGAGCGCTCGCCCAGAGACCGCGGCGGCCGCGCACGAGCGGCACCGCCGGTATCAGCCAGATCAGGAACTGCGGGGAGAGCACCTTCCCGAACGCAACGAACGCGCACACCGCCGCCGCGCTCGAGCGCACGAACCCGACCGTCGTCGCCGGCCCGCGCGCGAACGACCACCAGATCCAGAAGAGCACGCCCGCCTGTACGAGGGTTGAGACCACACCGAGGACATGCGCTGACGCTGTGCCAGACGCCGCCCGGCGCGACCACGACGAAGGGCAGGAACACCAGCGCGAACACGCCGACCGCGAGCGAGAGACACACGAGCGCCTCCCGCCGCCCGCGTGTCCTCCATGCGTGCGCGACGGCGAGCGGCAGCAGCACGGCCGGATAGAACTTCGCGGCGGCGCCGATCCCCAGGAGCACGTGACCGAGCCGAAGCCGCGAGTACGCGAGCGCTGCGATACCGCCGGCCGCGAGCGCGGCCGGCCACAGGTCGAAGCGGCTAAGGATCACCGTGCCGAGAGCCAGCGGCGCGAGCGCAGCGAACAGCAGCGGCGCCCATAGCGCGCCGCCGATCACTCGCAACGTGAGCGCCATCGCGATCAGCGCCAGGGCACCGCACATCCACATCAACGTCTCGAACGTGCGTCTGAAGCCGGGCTTCACGTCCTGCTCCTGTCCACCGTGCGACACGAGACCGGGGAGCGCGAACATCGGCAGCGCGCCTGGCGGATACTCGAGCTGGAAGTCCCGGTACGGAACGTGACCGCGCGCGATCTCGTTGCCGTACCGCTGGTACACCGGCGTATCGATGATCTGCCGGTGCGTGTAGAAGCCGTGGTGCAGCGCCGTCCACGTGCCGACGAACACGGCGACGGCCGTGAGCGCCGCGAGGGCGACCTCGCGGTCAGGCCGTTGCTTGTCGACCACTGGCGATGACGGCGATCGCGACGAACGGGAAGAACCACGGGACGTAGAGGTAGAACCAGTGCGTCAGGACGACCTCGAACCCGATCAGCAGCGCGCCCGTGAGGGCGGCGAGCTGTAACGGGCTCTTCCGCGAGGGGAAGAACGCCGCCGCGATCGCGCCGATCACGAGCAGCCCCTCCAGCGCCCACTGGACGACGTGCAGGTCCGGGAGCCCGCGCGCGTGGTACTGCGCCCAGTCCCACAGCGAGAACGGCGACTCGCGGGTGACCTGCGTCTTGATCGTGCGGTCGTAAAAGGTCTCGGCCGCCTTGATCGGATGCGCGTCGAGCAGCAGGATCGAGAACGCGGCGGCGGTCGCAAGAGCGAAGCCTGCCGCGAACGCGAGCGCCGGCCGCGGCCGCCGGACCGGTCCGGGATACGTCAGCCACATCGGCGCGACGACGAGCGCCGCGAACTTGGTCCAGCCCGACAGCGCGACTGCGACGCCGCGCGCCCAGGCCGTGCTCGCGAACACGAAGCCCCAGATCAGGAAGGCGGGGAGGATCGCGTCGTTCGTGTTCGACATCAGCACGTACGTGGTGAACGGGAAGGCCGACCACGCGAGCGCCAGTGCGCCGGCGAGCTGCGGGCCGCCGTACCGTAAGCCCGCGAGCGCCAACCCGAGCAGGCACAGGAAGTCGAACAGCACCGACGTGAACTTCACGGCAGGCAGCTTGTCCCACTTCCCCGACCAGCCGAAGATCTCGTAACCGGGCAGATAGGCCTCGTACGAGACGGGGCCGTACGTATCGCCGAGCGGGTTCGCCGTCTCGCACCGCCCGTCGTGCTGGATGCGATCGCGGATCTCGCCGTTGGCGTCCGCCGGGCCGCACGCCTTGAGGTCGTCTTCCTCCGGGAAGTTGTCGTACGGGACGACACCCGTGGCGATGCGCTGCGCGCCGATGACGCCGGCGTAGCCGACGTCGATCACGTTCGAGCCCCCGCGGTAGTTGGGTCCGATCTTGAACCCGCCGAGGAACACCGCGAGGCCGATGAGGAGCCACGCCGGCCAGACCGGCGCGCCGCGGTTCGGCCGTCCGCGGACGCCGATCCACACGCAGCGCGCGAGGAGGTATGCCAGCGGCGGGTATGCGAGCGGGGCGCTCGCGAACACGTTCCCGTCGTTGAAGTACCACAGCGACACGGAGAACGACAGCAGCGCGAGCAGGTCGAGGTTCCGGAGCGAGAACGGACGGCGCAGATCGGCGAGGCCGAAGAAGAAGAGCGCGCAGAAAGGGAGCCAGTAGCGCAGGCTGTTGATGCGCCTGCCGCCGAACGCCCCTTTTCCGCCGCGCGCCATCGTCCACGCGACCTGCGGGCCCGTCCATGCCTCGGTGACGACCTTCGTCACGTCGTCGACCTTGCCCTTCGCGATCTCGCCCGCCTTCGTGTCGAAGACGCTCACGTTCCAGCAGCCGCCGCTCGCGCCGAAGCCGCACTTGCTCGAGTCGGGCTCGAACGACGCAGACGTCGAGCGCCGTTTCGCCGGGTATCGATCGAGCCAGTCGGCGACCTTGTCGTACGCCACGAAGATCGCCGTCGCCTGTTTCTGCGTCAGGTGCTGTTTCGCCTGGGTGAAAGGCGCGGCGCCGTGGGCGGTCGAGGCGAAGACGAGTGCCGCGACAGCGGCGCCGACAAGACCCTTCAGTGCCTTCTCCGAAACGACCAGAGCTTGTTGCCGACGAAGTTCGCCGGCGTCACCAGCACGATCGCGATCGCCTGCGACACGATCTCGCCGACGCCGAGCTCCACGAGGACGGTCAGGATCGCCAGGTTCCCGATGTACGCCACCAGCGCCACCACGAAGAAGCGCAGGCCCTGGAAGGCGAAGTGGCCGCGCGCGTGCCGGAACGTCCAGAGCCGGTTCCAGAGGTAGTTGTTCGTCACGGCGACGACGAACGAGCCGGTCGCCGCGACCCGGTAGTCGAGGTTCGCGCCGTCGAGCAGCGCCGTGTAGACGGCGAGGTTGACGGCATACCCCGACGCGCCGACGACGCAGAACTTCGCCAGCTGGGTCCAGTTGTGCCGCTGGCGGAGGGCGTGGGTGGCGCGCGCGCGCAGACCCGGGGCGACTGCGGCGTCCCGCTGCTCCATGACCGTCGGCGAGCCTAGCGGGTCAAGCGGCTGTGCGGCTCGCCGGAGGGAGCCGCAGCGTGTCCTCGTACGGAAGGCGGTCACCGCTCTCGAGCAGCACCGCGACCATCTCCCCATTCGGAGCGAAGACCACGTCGCGCAGCGTTCCTACGCTGCGCCCGTCCTTCGTCACGGCCTTTCCGCGCAAGGACGTCAACGTGAAAGCTCGGGCGCGATAGAAGCCGAGCTCGTCCTCCTCGAGCAGGACGAGAGGCGAATGGATCTTCAAGCCGTCCTCGGCGACCACGGCCGTCGGGAGCGGCAGAAAGCGGTGCACCTCGTCGCCGCAGAGCACGTCGAGCCCCACGACGCGCAGGCTCTCGCGGTCGAGCAGCAGGTCGACCGGCCGGCCGAGCTCGATTCCGTGCAGCCGGACCGGCAGCGAAAGGATCGCGTCTCCCGACAACTCGCTCATGTGTGCGCCATCGTGCCCGGACCGGGTGGTCAGAAACCTTCCTCCCCGACGAGGGGGACGAAGCGGCACGGCACCGACTTCACCACCGCCGGGCCCTCCGGACTGCGCACGATCACCTCCAGCCGCTGGATCCCGAACCGGCCGACCGGCACGACGAGGCGGCCGCGCGGCTCGAGCTGCTCGTACAGCGTCTGCGGCATTCGCGGCGCCGCAGCGGCGACCGCGATCGCATCGAAGGGCGCACGCTCCGGCAGCCCCCGCGTTCCGTCGCCGACGTGCACGCGGACGCGCTCGTAGCCGGCGCTGACGAGGTTCGCCCGCGCGAGCTCGGCCAGCTCGGGAATCCGCTCGATCGTGTCGACCTCGGCGGCGAGCTCGGCGAGCACCGCCGCCTGGTAGCCGGAACCGGACCCGACGTCGAGCACGTGCTCGCGACCGCGCAGGGAGAGCGCCTCGCAGATCTTCGCGACCATGTACGGCTGCGAGATCGTCTGGCCGCCGCCGATCGGGAGGGCCGCGTCGTCGTACGCGCGGTCGCGCAGCTCCTCCGGGACGAACAGCTCGCGCGGCACGCGCTCCATCGCCGCGAGCACGCGCTCGTCGGCGACGTCGCGCAGGCGCAGCTGCTGCTCGATCATCTGATGCCGGTCAGGCGGCACGCGAGAGCGCTCGCGCATATGGAGGAGGCTCGACGCCGAAGTGGCGGAGCACCGCCGGCGCGACGTCGACGATCGACTCCGGGGCGGCGTCGAGCCCGATTGCGAGCATGGGCACCTCCGAGTCGCCGCGCTCCAGCGAGCCGTGGCTGCCGCCGCCGGCATGGTGACGGCCCGCGAGATCGGTGAACTCGACTCCCGGCGCGGCGGACACCACGACGTCGCCCGCGTTCGGATTGTGCAGGGCCGCCCACGCCCGCGCGCCTCCGTCGGGGTAGTCGAAGAGCGGCCCGTCGCCATCGACCACCACCTCTTCTCCGTCGCGACGCGCGATCACGTCGTCGCCTTCGCGGAAGAGAACGGTCTCGGCGTCCGGGTCGGAATCCAGCAGCTCTGCGAGGCCGCGCGCGTCGAGCCGGCACTCGGGCAGGCCGTAGACCATCCCAGCACGGTTCGACGCGGTCACGAGCGTGCCGGGCACGTGCGCGAAGGTGGACTCCAACCGGGCCGACCGCTCGACGCGCGTCTGTCCGTGGTCGGAGCAGAGGATCACGGCGTACCGGTCGAGGAACTCGTCCGGGCCGCCCGCCGCGTCGAGCAGAGCGCCGACCGCAGCATCGCTCCGCGCAAGCGCCTCGAACGCGCCGTCCGGCCCCAGCGCGTGCGACGCGAAGTCGTAGTCCGGCAGGTAGTACACGAGGAAGTCGAAGCCGTCGCGCGTCACGAGCCAGCGCCCCACGGCCGCGGCGTAGCCGTCGATCGAGCCCTGTGCGCGACCGAAGACGGCGAGCGGCGCGCCGGTCGGATCCGACTCGAACAGGTTGTAGAAGAAGAAGCGCTTCGGGCCGTACGCCGGAATCGTGACGCCCCGGAGCGTCGGTAGGTGGCGCGTCCGGCCTCGGTAGCACGTGATGTTGATCGCGGCCGTCGTGAAACCCGCATCCTCGAGCGCCTCGTACACGGTGACCGCGTCGCGCGAAAGATGCAGGCGGTTCATGTTGATGATCGCGTCGAGGATCGAGCGCGCCATGCCGGCCGCGCGC
>MNJC01000102.1:0-19649 GCA_001920085.1 Actinobacteria bacterium 13_1_20CM_4_69_9 | reverse complement strand
CCCGACCGCCGCTTCGAACACCGACGGCGTCAGGCCGTCGATGACGATGAGAATGACTTTTTTGGCGGCCGTCGCCTCAGTCCCTGGCAAGCGAGCGCAGTCCGGCATAGCGCTCGGGCGCGCGACCGCGCAGGCGCGCGGCGAAGGCGGGGACGAGCGCCGCCTCGAGGTAGCCGGCGATCGGAATCCACGCGATCGCGGCGAGCACGACCGCCGCCAGGCCGACGAAGACGGTGATCCCGAAGCGCGCACCGCCGCGCCGCATCGTTCCTGTCACCAGCTGCGCGGAGCCGATTGCCCCGAGCACGCCGCCGACGCCGCCGCCAATCGCCTCGTCCCACTGGCCGAGCGCGAAGCCGATCGCGACGCCGGCCCCCGCCGCGAGGACGAGCGCGGCGGTCAGTGCGATGCGGGTGCCGGCGAACACCGCTGCAAGCAAGACGCCGGCGGCGACACCGAGGCCCGCGCACACGCCGATCCAGTACCAGGAGCCCACTTGCAATCAGTGTAGTTTGACCCGCCGTTCAACGGGGATAACCACGGCGCCGCTCCCCCGCGGTTCACATTCTCAGGAGGAACACCTTGACTGACGACAAGCCCCTGCTCGTCTTCTTCACGTCCGAGCGCTCGGGCCCCGCTCGCCGCATGGAGAGCCTGCTCGCTCACCTCGCGCGCAAGGAGCGCACGCGTGTTCGGATCATGCGCGTAGAGGTCGACGACCAGCCCGAGCTCGCGCTGAAGTTCGGGGTCGAGGACGTGCCGACACTCGTGCTCGTCAAGCGCAAGCGGGTCGTCGACCGGCTCGAAGGCCGCGCGAGCGCCCCGAAGATCGAGGCGATGCTGTCCCGGCACCTGCCCGCACCGGCCTCGGCGGCCACGGAGCCAAGGCTCGGCGCGCTCGGCGACGCCGCGTAAAACCGTCTCGCCCGCCGCCCCGTAACTGAGATTGACGCCTCGGCGCCACTGCCCCGGTGCCGAGGCGCCCCCTCAGATCGGGGCAGCGAAGGAGGCAGGGGGATGAGGCGAAAGGGCATCTTCGCGGCGCTCGCCGTCGGCGCCGCAGCTCTGGCTGTGGCCGCGTACGCGCTGGCAGGTGGATCCGGGCCCGGGTTCAACCATCTGTCGGCGACGATGAGCGGCTACCAGGAGGTTCCGGCCGTGTCGAGCACCGGCACGGCGGACTTCACCGCGGACGTTGCGAAGGATGGGCAGTCGGTCAGTTGGCGGCTCAGCTACGCGCACCTCGAAGGGAATGTCACGCAATCGCACATCCACTTCGGGCAGCGGAGCGTGATCGGCGGCATCTCGGTGTTCTTCTGCACGAATCTGGGCAACGGCCCGGCGGGGGCGCAGAGCTGCCCGGGGCCACATGACGGGACGATCAGCGGCACGTTCGGCCCAAGCGATGTCATCGGCCCGACCGCGCAGGGCATCGCACCCGGCGAGTGGGACGAGCTCCTCAACGCGATCGACGCCGGGAAGGCGTACGCGAACGTCCACTCGACGATCTGGCCCGGCGGAGAGATCCGCGCGCAGCTGAACGAGACCGGCAACCCGCACGACTGAGCCGGACGAAGCGTCAGCGTTGTTCGAGCCGCCGGATCACGGCGAGGCCGAATTCGGCGGCTCGGGCACCGTCCACCACGCGGTGGTCGAAGGTGACCGAGACGTAGCCGATCGGTGCGGCGACGACCTCGCCGTCCCGAACGATCGGCCGTTGCGCGATGCGCCCGATGCTGAGGATCGCGACCTCGGGGTGGTTCACGATCGGCGTCTGCAGCAGACCCGCGAGCTTGCCGGCGCTCGTGACGGTGAACGTCGACCCGCGTAGCTCGTCCGCCGCGAGCGTCCCTTCGCGAGCGCCCTCGGCGAGCCGCTCGACGTCGCCCTGCAGCTCGTCGAGCGAGCGCGAGTCGCAGCTGCGCACGACGGGGACGACGAGCCCTTGCTCGGTCTGAACGGCGATGCCGAGGTCGTAGCGGTCGAGGTAGACGATCTCGTCGCCTTCGAGGCGGGCGTTCAGCTCCGGAAACTCCTGCAGCGACTCCGCGCACGCTTTCAGCGCGGTGCCGACGAGGCGCTTCAGGTCGACGTTCGTGAAGTCGCACTCCTCCACCCACGTCACCGCAGGCACCTCGCGATGCGCGCGCGACATGTGCTCTGCGATCAGCCGCCGCACGCCGCGCAGCGGCCCTTCGCGCCGCGGCTCTGCGGCTCTTCCCGCCGCGCTTCCGGGCGCGGCGGCGCGCCGTCGCCGCCGATGACGACGAGCACCGTCCCCACGGGCACGACCTTTCCCTCCTCGACGAGGATCTGCGTCACCTTGCCGGCCGCCGGCGACGGGATCTCGACCGTCGTCTTGTCGGTCTGGATCTCGACCAGCGGATCGTCCTCGGCGACGTCCTGCCCCTCCGTAACGAGCCAGCGGGCGATCTCGCCCTCTGTCAGCCCCTCGCCGAGGTCGGGCAGCTTCAGCTCGTACGCCATCAGACCATTCTTATCGCGTCGTCTCGGAGCACGGCGTGCACACCCTTGACGCCGTTGACGATCTGGGTCACGCGCAGGTCGACCGCGACGCTCCCGAGCGCGATCGCGTACGAGCGATCGATCCCGAGCTCGCGCTCCATCAGGTCCAGCATCGTGGCGATCGCCTGCTCGGCGGCCAGGTCGAGATCCTCGTCGAAGCCGAAGGCAAGCCACGCGCCTGCCGAACGCGCCACGGGCGTGCGCAGCTCGAGGTCGGACAGGTCGAACGTCAGCTGCGCTTGTTCGACGAAGCACTCGATTGCCGTGCCGGACAGCTCCCCGTCGCCCTGCGCCGCGTGCCCGTCACCGGCGGACACGTGCGCCCCGTCGACGCTGATCGGCAGGTACAGCGTCGTGCCGGCGACCAGCTCCTTGCAGTCGATGTTCCCGCCGGAGCGCCGAGGGGGCCGCGTCGAGTGGATCCCGTCCTCGTCGGGCGGCATGCCGATCACGCCGAGGAACGGCGCGATCTCGAGGGTCGCGCCGCGGTCGTCGGTCGCCGTGCCTCCGTCCGCGTCGATTGTCCATTCGATGCGCGTGTCGCGCGCGAACGTCTCTCCGAACGTGCCCGGACGCACCTCGTCGATGTGCACGACGAGGGTGGATCCGGCGCGCGCGCCGCGGACGTCGATCGGCCCGATCAAGGCATGACCGGCGTCGAGCTGCTCGTCGCGTGGCTCGAACGTCTCGCCGGCTGCAACGCGCCAGCCCGCGTTCGGGCACGAAAAGACAACGGAGTCGCCGGGCTCGATCGTTGCCACCGCCGCCAGGCCGCGCGAGAAGTGTCCGTGCAGCGTCTCGCGCGTGTGCGGGAGCTCGTGGATCACGCGCGCGGCGCTCCGATCCACGCGTCCTTCGGCGCGAGCAGCAGACGCAGCCCGACGCGGCGATCGCCCTCGTAGAACTCGAGCAGCGACACTGCCTGCCACGCGTCGGCGTCGATTCCCGCGGCGGTCTCGGCCGGAACGTATCCAGCCTGCACGCGGCGGTCCGCATCCCACACGCCGATCGCGTTCGGATCGTGCTCGTTGTCGGGCTCCGGGACGAGGGCGAGCCGTCGTCCCGGTGCGAAGCCCTCGTCTTGCAGCGCGTCGAGCCGATACGAGACGCCCGCGAGCTTGATCACGCGGACGCGCGGATCCTCGTAGCGGACGACTTCCTCGGTCGCCGCGTCACGCAGCCGGTAGCCGTCTCTCGTGCGCTCGAGCCAGAGCCGGACGCGGTCATTCAACTCAAAAGTCGAGGAGCTTCCGCACCGCTGCCGTCACGCGCTCGACCGAAGGCATGTACGCGTCCTCGATCTGCCAGTACGGATACGGCACGTCGTAACCCGTCACGCGCAGGACCGGGCCGCGCAGGTCGAGGATCGCCTTCTCGGCGAGGATCGCGGCCAGCTCGGCGGCGAAGCCGCACACGCGCGGCGCCTCCTGCACGATCACGACGCGCCCCGTCTTCGCGGCCGAGGCGAGGAGGGCGTCCTCGTCGAGCGGCTTCAGCGTGCGGATGTCGAGCACCTCGACCGACACGTCCTCGAGCACATCGGCGGCCTGCTCGCACAGCGGCACCATCGACCCGTACGCGACGAGCGTGACGTCGTCCCCTTCGCGCGCGAGCCGTGCCTTCCCGAGCGGTACGACGTGCTCGCCGTCCGGCACCTCGCCCTTCAGCGTCCGGTAGTGGAGCTTCGGCTCGAGCACGACCACCGGGTCGGGATCGCGAATGGCCGCAGTCAGGATCCCCTTCGCATCGCTCGGCGTGGACGGGATCGCGACCTTCACGCCGGGCGTGTGCACGTAGTAGGTCTCGGGCGAATCGTCGTGGAGCTCGGGTGCGCGCACTCCGCCGCCGTACGGCATCCGCACGACGA
This sequence comes from Actinobacteria bacterium 13_1_20CM_4_69_9, assembly GCA_001920085.1. Lineage (GTDB taxonomy): Bacteria > Actinomycetota > Thermoleophilia > Gaiellales > Gaiellaceae > 3-1-20CM-4-69-9. Next base: position 15,256 of record MNJC01000102.1, on the reverse strand, counting down.
GCGGGAACGACATCTTCCCGCCGGTGCGCCAGCGGTAGCGCCCGACGTGCGTGATCAGCTGGTCGAGGCACGGATAGGAGAAAGCGTCGTACTGCATCTCGCACACGGGTCGCCAGCCGGCCATGCAGAGGCCGATCGCACTCCCGAGAATCCCCGCCTCGGCGAGGGGCGTGTCGAAGCACCGATCGGGCCCGAACTTGTCGCGCAATCCCGCCGTCGCGCGGAAGACGCCGCCAGCGCGGCCGACGTCCTCGCCAAGGACCATCACCGACGGGTCGCGTTCGAGCTCGACATGGAACGCGTCGTTGATCGCCTCGACGATCGAGAGCTCAGCCAAGCGTCCTCCGCAGCTCGTCGAGGTCGGAGCCGAACGTCGACGGCGGATCGACGTACGCGTGCTCGAAGACCAGCGACACGTCTGCGGGCGGCTCCGCTTCCGCTGCCGCGATGCCGGCGCGCATGGCGTCGGCCGCCTCGACGCGGATCGACTCGGCCAGGTCGTCGTGCAGGATGCCCGCGCGGCGAAGGTAGCCCTCGAAGCGTCCGACGCACTCGCGCTTGCGCTCTTCCTCGACTCGGTCGAGGTCGATGTACGCGCGGGGGTCGTCGGCAGTCGCATGCGGCGCGCTGCGGTACGAAAGCGCCTCGATGAACGTCGGCCCCTCGCCCGCGCGTCCGCGCGCGACCGCCTCGCGGGCGGCTTCGTAGCACGCGAGCACGTCCGTGCCGTCGACGCGCACGCCCGGCATCCCGTAGCCGATCGCCTTGTCCGCGAGCGTCTCGGCGCGGGTCTGCGCCTCGAGCGGCGTCGAGATCGCCCACTGGTTGTTGTTGCAGAGCAGGATCAGGGGCGCACCGGTCACGGCCGCGAAGTTCGCACCCTCGTGGAACGAGCCTTCGGAGGTCGCCCCGTCCCCGAAAAACGCGACGGCGCACGCGCGCTCGCCTTTGAGCTTCTTCCCCCAGGCGAGGCCGGCCGCATGCGGCACGTGCGTCGCGATGGGGACGCAGATCGACGCGACGTTGTAGTCCGCCGGGTTCCACCATCCGGCCGGGTGGCCGCGCCACCAGGAGAGCACCGTCGTAGGCGGCATGCCGCGCAGCAGCCCGATCGCCGACTCCCGGTACGAGGGGAAGATCCAGTCGGCGTCGTCGAGTGCGTGCACGACGCCCGCCTGCATCGCCTCGTGGTTCCAGAAGATCGCGTAGGTGCCGATGCGCCCCTGGCGGTGGTACACGACGGAGCGCTCGTCGTACGTGCGCAGCAGGACCATCGAGCGGTAGAGCTCGAGCAATTCCTGCTCGCCGAGGCCGTCCACCTCGCGATCGCCGGCGCCGTCGGCGTCGCCGATGACACGCCGCAGGTCGCGCTCGGCAGGAAGCACCTGCGCCATTGCGGGCGAAGCCTACCCCGCGAGAAGCTGCACGAGCCACGCGTCGCGTTCGGCGCGCGCCTGATCGTTCAACTCATGGGGAGCGTCGTACCAGCGCTGCTCCTTCGGGCCGTTCGCCGCCGCCACCAGAGCGTTCACATCCGCCTCCGGCGATCCGGTGTCTTGCCTGCCGTTCTGAAAGAGGAGCTTGGCCGGCGCGGAGTGCGAGACGTAATGCACCGGATCCACCACCGAGTAGGCGCGCGCATACCTCGCGCTGCCGCAGTACTCCCCGAGCGGCGTGCTCTCGTGGGCACGACTCGACTGGATCACGGCACCGCGGAGGCGGTGATCGACGCCGAGGAGAGTCGCTGTCATCGAGGCTCCAAGGCTGAAACCCACCGCCGCTACGCGTCGCCGATCAGCACCCCGCAGGTTGACGAGCAAGTCGAGCGCCCGGCGGCGGCCGACGACGTAGTTCACGTACGAGCGTACGTCGGCAGCGGCACGGCATGTGATCAGCGAGGCCGGCGGGGCGACCGTGAGCGAGGCGAGGCCGCGACGGGCAAGGCGGTCAGCGTCCGGCAGCTGCGTGCGCGCATTGCCGTCCGACCCCGGCGAGAAGAGGACGACCGGCCACGGGCCGGCGCGGTCGGGATGGGTCCAGTAGCCCACCTTGCGCCCGTGCCCGGCCTCGAAGCTGAGCGGCTGACGCACGACCCCGTCCTGCGACTGCGCCACACCGAGCCGGAGCGCGAGCGCGCGCCGCTTGTCGTAGGTGAAGCGCGGCTGCACTGCGAGCTGCACGTCCGCCGCCGCCTGCGGCGACAGCGCGAGCGCCGCGGTCGTGAGCAGCGCGGCGATCACCGCGAGAGCTCCCGTCTCGTCTTCTCCAGCCACTTCAGCCGCGCGGGCATCAGCTCGAGCCCGTACTCGAGCGTCAGCGCGCCGTAGCGTGTCGCCGGCGCGATCGCCTCGTACTCCGCGAGGAAGCCGCGCTGCACGTCCGCATAGGCGTCGAGCTGCGCCAGCAGCGCCTCGCGCGAGCAGAGCTCGGCGAAGAAGACCTTGAGCAGCAGCTCGTCCCACGATTTCGGCGGCGCCGTTTCCAGCCATTGACGCACGGCGGCCCGCCCGGCGCGGGTCAGGCGATACACCTGCTTGTCCGGCCGTCCCGTCTGGCGGACGGTGCGGCGGCCGGCGAGACCGGCCTCGACGAGCCGCGGGAGGACTGCGTACAGCTGGCTCTTCGCCGGCGCCCACATGTGAGCGACGCTGCGCTCGGCTCGCTTGAGGAGGTCGTAGCCGGAGCGGTCTCCCTCGGCGAGGAGCCCGAGCACGACGCCCTCGGTCGTCGTCAAAGTCGTAGTCTGCTGTGGAATAGTCCGCACCGGACTATCAGACTAGCACGGTCACCGCCGATCTCTCCGCCTCGAAGACGGCTTCCGTCACGTCCCCGAGGTCCTCGCCGTCGGCCTGCAGCGGCAAGGGTGACTCGGAGCGGACCTCGATTCGGTCGAGGTCGTGCCCTCGGAAGGCATTTCGCGCCTGCTTGCCGGTCGCGAGCGCGAGCAGGAGCGGCGGCAGCGTGCGCGGGGTCAGCGAGCGTGGGGCGAGGAAGTCGAGGCCGGCATCGAACACCGCCTCCGGCGCCGTCTTGATCGCAAGCGCCTTCAGGAACGTGTACGGGCTCCCGTTCGACACGAGGACGAAAGCCGCCGGCCCGTAGCCCACGACTTCGAGCACGGGCTCGAAGCGCCCGCGTCGCTCGAGTAGAAGCTTCGCGAAGGCCGCGACGAAGGCGAGGTCGCCCGGGCGCTGGCCTTCCGGCGAGCGGCCGCGCTCGTCGACACGCCGAACCGCCTCCGCATCGATCCCGATGCCGGCGTTGAACGCGAAGCGGCGTCCATTCACGCGCCCGGTCGAGATGCGCTGCGTGCGTTCGTTCGCGAGCGCGTCGGCGAGCTGGTCCGCTGCGGCCTCTGCGTCGCGCGGCAACCCGAGGGCGCGTGGCAGCACGCTCGTGCCCCCGCCCGGCACGAACCCGATCGGGAGATCGTCGTGCTCGACCCCGTTGAGGACTTCGTTGAAACCCCCGTCGCCGGAGAAGACGATCAGCGCATCCGCCTCGCCCGCCTCACGGGCGAGCTCGACGGCATGGCCGGGACGCTCTGTGCGCACCGTGCGCACGTACGCCGCGCGCATGAGCGTGCGCTCGACGGCTGCGAGCGTCGCGTCGTCGACGCGCGACGCGTACGGGTTGACGATCAGGACGACACGCTTCATCGTCCGCGAGCATGCCACGGTTGGATCACGTCGCCGTCGAGAGCCCCGATCCGGCCCGCTGCGGCGCCTTCTACGAGCGGTTTCTCGGCGCGAGGATCGTCCGTGCCGAGGGCCATCCCCTGATGGCGTACGTCCAAGGCGGCGCGATGGCGATCCACGAGCAGGGCGGGCCCGGGACGCACGTCGCGTTTCGCGTCTCGGAGGAGGAGCGGCGCGCATTGCGGGCCAAGCTCGACGAGGCCGGCATTCCGAACGAGGAGCGCGATCATGAGATCGCGGTCGGGCTCTTCTTCGAGGATCCGGACGGCCGTCAGCTCGAGGCGATCACCTACCGCGGCGTCGAGTAGCCGCGCATGCCGTCGAGCAGCACCTCGTCGAAGCGGTCGGCGAGCTGCTCCGTGTCCGTCTCCGGCCGGATCCACGTATAGGCCCAGTTCGCCGCGGACAGCGCCAGCAAGGTCGCCGTCGAGTCGTCGAGATCGGTGCGCAGCTCGCCGAGCTCGCGCCCTTCGCGGAAGAACGCGCGGAAGCGCTCCTCGTAGCGTCGCCGCTCCGCGAGGAACTCTTCGCGGCGCTCGCCGTCGAGGTAGCGCCACTCGCGGATGAAGACAGTCGCCACGTCGAGTTGCTCGGCGACGACGCGCAGGTGCGCCCGCAGTGCGAGCCGGATCTTCTCCGTGGCCGGCAAACCGTCGTCGATCCCGTCGAGCGCCGCGTGGAAGGCGGCGGCCCCGTCGCGTGCGACGTCCCACAGGAGGTCTGCCTTCGAGTCGATGTGTGCGTAGAGAGAGCCCTTCTGGACGCCCATCGCCTCGGCGAGATCGCCGATCGACGTCCCGTGATAGCCCTTTTCCGCGAAGAGCCGGGCCGCCTGGCGGGTGAGCTCGTTTCGCCTCGTGCCCACGTGGGGTACCCTAACGATCGTTAGGGTCTTGTCGATGACCGAGCGCGAACAGTCATTCCTCGAGTACGTCCAGTCCGGCGGCCAGGTCGAGGCGACCGACTGGATGCCCGACGACTACCGGGCGAAGCTCATCAAGTTCATCGAGATGCACGGCAACTCGGAGCTGATGGGCGTCCTCCCCGAACGCGAATGGATCCTGCGCGCGCCGACGCTCCAGCGGAAGCTCGCGCTGACCGCGAAGGTGCAGGACGAGGTCGGGCACTCGCAGCTGATCTACCGCGTCGTCGAGGATCTCGGGAAGCCGCGCGAGCAGTGCCTCGACGACCTCATCTCCGGGAAGGCGAAGTTCCACAACGTCTTCCACTACCCGACGAAGACGTGGGGCGACGTCGGCGTCATCGCCTGGCTCGTCGACGCCGCGGCGATCATCTCGCAGAAGGCGCTGCTGAAGTGCTCCTACGCGCCGTACGCGCGCATCATGAAGAAGATCTGCTGGGAGGAGTCGTTCCACATCCTGCACGGCCGCGACGTCGTGCTGACGCTGATGAACGGCACCGACGCGCAGCGCGAGCTCGTGCAGGAGGCGGTCGACCGCTGGTGGGGGCCGCTGATGCAGTTCCACGGCAACCCGATCGCGAAGGACGAAGACCCGATGTACGTCTGGCGGATCAAGTCGCAGGGCAACGAGGAGGCGCGGCAGCAGTTCCTCGACGGCTACGTGCCGCAGATCTGGGAGCTCGGCCTCACGGTGCCGGACGCCGACCTGCGAAAGAACGACGATGGCGTGTGGGAGTACACGGAGCCGGACTGGGACGAGCTGCGCAGCGTCGTCACGGGGCACGGCCCGAAGTCGCAGGACCGGCTCGACCTGCGGCGCAAGGCACGCGAGAGCTCCGCGTGGGTGCGCCAGGTCGTGCTCGCCGAAGCGGCGTAGCGCGCGTGATCTACGAGATCTTCCGTCAGGAGCGCAAGGGCCAGCCGTTCCATCACGCGGGCTCGCTCGAGGCCGCCAACCACGACTTCGCCGAGCAGTACGCCAAGGAGTTCTACGGTCGCCGCGGCGAGTCCGAGGCCCTCTGGGTCGTCCCGCGCGAGGCGATCATCGAGGTCGACGAGTTCGTCGACGAGCTCAAGCGCAATTACCACCGCGTCGACGGCTACTCGCTGAAGGAGAAGCTGAGGAGGGCACGTGAACGAGTCGGAAGCGCGCTCGTTGCTCGAGATCGCTGACGACGAGCTGATCCTCGGCTGGCGCGACTCCGAGTGGACTGGGATCGCGCCGCTGCTCGAGGAAGACGTCGCGTTCTCGTCGATCGCCCAGAACGAGATCGGCCATGCACGCGCGCTGTACGAGCTCGTGGCGGGCGAGCAGGGCACCACTGCGGACGAGCTTGCCTTCGACCGCGCGCCGGAGGAGTACCGCTGCACGCGCCTCGTCGAGCTCCGGCTGCTCGACTGGGAGAAGACGATCGCGCGCCACTACCTCTACGAGCAGGCCGACGCGGCGCGGCTCGAGCAGCTGAAGCAGTCGGACGACGCGGAGATCGCCGGGCTCGCGGCGAAGATCGACCGCGAGGAGGCGTACCACCGCATGCACGCCCAGATGTGGTTCGACCGGTTGAAGGACGAGCCGCGCTTCACCGCTGCGCTCGATGAGCTGCGGCCGTTGCTCGACGCCGGCCGCGACGAGCACTCCCCCGAGCTCGCCGAGCTCTGGGTCGAGATGACGATGGTGCGGCGCTCGCAGCCTGCGGGGACGGCGTGGTAACCGCCGAGCAGGTGTGGAACGCGCTCGCGGAGATCCCCGATCCCGAGATCCCCGTCATCTCGCTCGTCGACCTCGGCGTCATCCGTGACGTCGGCGTCGCGAACGGGACGGTGCGCGTCGCCTTCACGCCGACCTTCCTCGGCTGCCCGGCGCTCGAGGTGATGCGCGACGCGATGGCCGAGCGGATTCGCGAGCTCGGCGCGGAGCCGGAGATCGAGGTGCTGAAGGACGACTCGTGGTCGACCGACCGCATAACGCCGGAGGGTCGCGAGAAGCTCCGCGTGTCGGGCTTCGCACCCCCCGCGCCGCGCGAGGCGTCGGCACCCACCCTCGTGCAGCTGCAGTCGAACGTCTTTCGCTGCCCGTACTGCGGGTCGACCGACACGAAGCTGGAGAACATCTTCGGGCCGACTCCCTGCCGGTCGTTGCGCTACTGCCCGAGCTGCCGCCAGCCGTTCGAGCAGTTCAAGACGATCTAGCGGACGAGCACCTCGATCGTGTCGCCGTCCGCGACGACGTGGTCGCGCCCGACGCGCTGTCCGTCGAAACGGGCGCTCGAGCCCCAGATGCGCGCGCCGGTGCACGCCGCCTCGACGTCGTGGTGGATCGTGCGCGCGACGTCCGACACCGTCGCCGGCGGGCGGAGCGGCCGCGGCTCCGCCTCGTCGTGACCGGGACGGCGCAGGAAGACCCGGATCAGGCCCGTCAGATCCCAGACCGCGTCACGCAGCGCCTCGAGGCTCTCTTCGTCGAGAACCGATACGCCGAGCGCGCCCTCGGGCGGCGGCGTTTCGTCCGTCTTCGTCGCGACGACGAGCGTCGGCTTCTCGATCGCCGCGAGCTCGAGCTCCGCGCGGATGGCGTCGAGCGACTCGGGTTGTGCGGCGTCATGGCAGAGCACGATTCCGTCGGCGCCACGCAGCACGCCGAGCAATGCCCGACCCCCGCCCCGGCCCTCGGCGGCACCCTCGATCAGCCCGGGAATCTCGACGAGCTGGACGAGCACGCCGCGCAGTCGCGTCAGCGCCGGGACCGGCCGTGTGGTCGTGAAGGCGTAGTCCCCGGTCTTGATCTGGATCTGTGACAGCGCCTGCAGCAGTGATGACTTGCCGGCGTTCGGCGGCCCGACCAGCGCGATCTGTGCGGCTCCTTCGCGGGGGACCGAGATCGAGTCGCGGTGAACGACACGCGAGCGGCCGCGCGTCTCTTCGAGCTGCTCCTGCACCCACTTGCGCAAATCGGCATACGGGCCGTTCGCCGCTTCCACCGACGCTTGGTTCTGGAAGCGGCGGACTAGCCGTTTTTCTGTCGTACCGCGACGAGCCAGCCGAGCATGCAAGCGAGGCTAGCACGACCCGTTCAAGACGACCTAGCCGGCTGCCGATGAAGGGGCCGTGCCTCGCAGCGTCGCCGCAGTCCTGCTCGTCGCCGCCCTCGCCGGAGTCGCGCGGGGCGCGGCCGCCACGCCCCTCGTCGAGCGCATTGTCCTCACGCCGGCCCAGGTCGGCGCCGGTTACCGGATGCGGATGCTTCCCCAGGGCGACGTCGTCAAGCACCAGGTCTCGCTCGACCTTTGCGACTTCGCGTTCCCGAGCGACGGCCTGCGGACAGGTCGACTACAGGTCGCGTACCTGCACGGGGGCCACGTTCCGCAGATCTCGAACGAAGTGCTGAGCTACACGGCAGGCGGCACGAAGGCCGCACTTGCGGAGCTCAACAGAGCGCTCGCGACGTGCCCGGCACGTCCGATGACGGGTCCCGTGAGCGGCTCCGTCCCGACCACGCACCGCCTCTCGCGCCTGGTCGTTCCGCATCTTTCCCTGGCATACGTGGCGGTGCACGACCAGGCGTCGGCCAGGATTCGGGGCAAGACCGTGAGGAGGTCGGCCGTTGCCGTCTACGAAGTCCGTCGCAACGTCCTGTCCGCGATCTACAGCGACGGCACCGGTAGCCTCGCGGCCCAGGAGGCGCTGACCTTCCACGCCGCCAACGCGAGCGCCCGGAACCTCACCCGCGCGCTGCCGTAAGCGCACGCCGACGATCTAGCATCCAGCGGTTGGCACAGCACATCGTCCTGCTCCGCGGGATCAACATCGGCTCGCGGAACCGCGTCGCAATGCCGAAGCTACGCGACGCTCTGGCGGAAGCCGGCTTCGCAGACGTCCGCACGTACGTGCAGAGCGGCAACGTGGTGCTGTCGAGCGCTCAGAAGAGCGACGCGGTTGTGCGCAACGTGCGGCGGGTGATCACGACGGAGTTCGGGCTCGACGTCGCGGTCGTCACGCGCACGCGCGCGCAACTCGCCAAGGTGGTCGAGGGGAACCCGCTCGCGCGCGTGGCCAAGGACCCCAAGCGCTACCAGGTCAGCTTTCTCGACGCAAAGCCCTCGCGCGCGGTCGTCCGCCGGATCGAGGCAGCGGCCGATCCGAAGGAGCGCGTCGTCGTCGACGGGCGCGAGATCTACGCGTGGCACCCCGACACGATCGCCCGCTCGAAGCTCTGGGCCTTGCTCGCCGGCCAGGACCTCGGCGTCACGGCGACGGCGCGGAACTGGACAACGGTGCAGAAGCTGCTGGCGCTTGCTGGTGCTCCAGCGCCCAGTTGAGCGCGTAGTCGGCGATCTCGTCCCAGCCGTCCAGCCCGGCCATGTAGTGCGGGCGGCCCGGATACTCCTTCAGCTCCGTCGCCGACGGCGCCTTGCCCTGCAGCTTCAGGATCTTCCTGTTCAACGAGATGGGGCTGATGTGATCCTCGCCCCCGGCCACGAGCAGCAGCGGCGGGCGCTGCGCCATGCCGGAGTCCACCGCGGCCGACGATCCAAGTGCATCGAAGAACGGGCGGTTCGTGCCCGGGATGTACTGCTCGTCGTAGATCCGGTCGGACTCCTGCAGGCTGAGTGTGTTCGTGAAGCGCCAGTGGAATTGCTTCCGCGAGATCGGGCAGAGGCCGTTGCGATCGAACGGGTTCTTCAGCGCCGGGAAGCCGGCGCGCAGCGTCGACGGCGGCAGCAGGAGAATCCCCTTCGGTGGGGCCGTGCCGATTGCGACGCCCGCTGCGCCGAGCCCTCGGTTCAGCAGCAGCTGTGTCGTGAGCCCGCCGAACGAGTGCCCGACGATGATCGGCGGCCGGTCGAGCTCGCGAATGATCCGGTCGTAGTGGTCGACGATCGTCGTCAGCGTCAGACCCTCGAGCGCCGACGGATTGCGACGTGTTTCCTCCGGATCCTGGACGCCCGGCCAGCCCGGTGCGATCGGACGGTAGCCGCGAGACTGGTAGTGGTCGATCCACGCATCCCAGCCTTTCGGCGTCAGCCACATACCGTGGATCAGGACGACAGTCTGTGCCTCAGCGCTCATGAGCGCCTCCCCGGTTGTCAGTGCGACCCCTGACGCAGTTATCTCACAGAGCGCCGGGCAACGCGAGCCACACATCGGCGCCGCCGGAAGGGCGGTTCGCCGCGTGTGCTTCGCCGCCGTGCGCACGGGCGACGGTCTCGACGATGGCGAGCCCTAGGCCGCTCCCGTCCTGCCGAGCGGCATCGGCTCGGCTGAAGCGCTCGAACGCGTGGGAAAGGAACGCCTCCGGGAATCCTTCGCCCTCGTCGAGGACGTGCAGCTCGACGCTGCCGTTGCGGGACGCGGCCGTGAGCGTGACCAGGCCGCCGCCGTGGCGCAGCGCATTGTCGACCATGTTCGTGAGCGCCTGGTCCAAGCGGAGGGGATCCGCGTTGACGACGAGCGGCTCGGCCTCGACGCGAACGCCGAAGCGCTTCCCCACCTGCTCAGCCAGATCCGCGAGGTCCATCTCCTCTGTCTTGAGCGGAACACGGCCGTCGTCGGCGCGGGCGAGCAGGAGCAGGTCGTCGGCGAGGCGCGACAGACGCGCAGTGCTCTCTGTGGCGGAAGCGAGCGCGGCGCGAAGCTCAGCTGGTGAACGCGAACGACCCAGCGCGAGCTCGAGCTCCGTGGCCAGCAGGGCGAGCGGGGTGCGCAGCTGGTGGCTCGCGTCGGCGACGAACCGGCGCTCGCGCAGGACGCCGCCCTCGATGCGGGCAAGCATGTCGTTGAGCGTCTCGCCGAGGCGCGACACCTCGTCACGCGTGTCGGGAACGGGGAGACGCTCGTCGAGCGACGACGTCGAGATCTCCGCCGCCCGTCGGCGCATCGCCTCGATCGGCCGCAGCGCGGCGCCGGCAAGCGCGTAGCCGGCCAGCGACGCGAGCAGCAGAGCGAGCGGCCCACCGATCACGAACGCATCGCGCAGGCTGCTGAGCGTCTCGGCGCGATTCTCGCGCGTCGCGCCGGCGACGAGCACACGCGTCCCGGCCGGCACCGCGAGCATGCGGGCAGGCTCGTCCAGCCCGGGCACAGAGGGACGGTCCACGAACAGCGCGCCGCGCCGAGCGTGAGCGAGCTGCTCGCTGTCGAGGAGGCTCGCGCCGCCCAGCGCCGGTGTCGCATCCACGACGCGTCCGTCGGCCGCGACGAGCTGTGCAAACGACTCGCCGCTCTCGACAAGGCCGCCGTTCGTCGCGCGCAGGGAGCCCCCGTGGCGGACGAGCGCGGACAGGTCCTGGACGCGTCCGCGGAGCTCCTGGTCGAGACCGCGAGCGAGCTCGCTGCCCACGCGGACGTATGCGAACCAGCCCGCGGCCGCGAGCACCAGCGCCATCGCGAGCGAGAAGACGAGGGCGAGTCGGATCCGGATCGGAAGGTTCATGCCGCGAGCCTGTAGCCCGCGCCGCGAACTGTTTCGAACAGGTCGCGCCCAAGCTTCTGCCTCAGGTAGCGGACGTACACGTCGACGACGTTGGAGCGGTTCTCGTACGCGAAGTCCCACGCATGCTCGAGCAGCTGCAGCCTCGACAGCACTTGGCCGGGCCTGCGCATGAAGGCTTCGAGCAGCGCGAACTCCTTCGGTGAGAGCTGCACCTGTTCGCTCCCGCGCCAGACGCGCCGCGAGGCCGGATCGAGCCGGACGTCGCCGACCACGAGCTCGGTCGGGCGCTCGACGTCGCCGCGCCGGACGAGTGCGCGCAGCCGGGCGAACAGCTCGGCGAGCGAGAACGGCTTCGTCAGGTAGTCGTCCGCGCCGGCGTCGAGCCCGGCGACGCGGTCGTCGACGGAATCGCGGGCGGTCAGCATCAGGACGGGCGTCCAGACTCCCGAGTTGCGCAGGCGGCGGCAGGTCTCGAAGCCGCTGAGGCCCGGGAGCATGACGTCGAGGACGATCGCGTCGTACGGGTGCGCCTCCGCCAGCCAGAGCGCCTCCTCACCCTCTCGAGCGACGTCGGCGGCGTGCCCTTCTTCGACGAGGCCGCGGCGCACGAGCGCGGCCATCTTCGGCTCGTCCTCGACGACGAGAACCCGCATGACACGGCATGTTGGCGGTTCCCGATGAGAGTTGGATGAGAGAGCCGCAAACCGCTCTCACGGCCGTCTAACCTCGCGGATCTACGGTGCCGGCTCTCGACCGAAAGGAGCCACATGCGCAGTCGAATGATCGTCGTCGTCGTCCTGGTCGCACTCGTCGCCCTTACGGCCGCCGCATTCGCCTTCGGCGGGCCGCGCGGGCTGATCTGGGACGACGGCCACTACGCGAAGCCCGGGACACTCGACGACGGCAAGGATCTGGTGCCTCTGGCATCGATCTCGCTGTCGACCGCCGTCGCGACCGCGCAGGGGGCCGCGAACGGCGCGCTCGGCCAGGTCGACCTGGAGCACTTCCACGGCGGGATCGCCTACATGGTCGACATCGGCAACCAGGAAGTGCGCGTAGATGCGACGAGCGGCAAGGTCGTTGCGATCAGTCCTCGCGACTAGCGTCGTCGCAGCAGTGGTCTGCGTCGCGTGCGCGGCGGCGCACGCGACGCCTGGCGCCTGGGCACGCCAGGTCACGAATCCGTGGTTCCCGCTGAAGCCGGGCACGACGTTCGTCTACACGGGTGAGAAGGACGGCGAAAGCGGTCGTGACATCGTCACCGTGACGGATCGCACGAAGGTGATCCGCGGGGTCCGCTCCACGGCGGTCGAGGACCGTCTCTACCTCCACGGTCGCCTCGCGGAGCGGACAACCGACTGGTACGCCCAGGACTCCCGCGGCACCGTTTGGTATTTCGGCGAGGCCACGGCGGAGCTGAACAGCGCCGGCAGGGTCACGAGCCGCGAGGGAACGTGGCAGGCAGGCGTCGACGGCGCGAGCGCGGGCATCTTCATGCCGGCGCATCCGAAGGTCGGCCAGTCGTTCCGGCAGGAGTACCTCCGGGGTCACGCGGAGGACCGCTTCGCGGTGATCCGACTCTCGCGACGCTCACTCCTGACGAAGGAGTGGACGCCGCTCGAGCCCGACACCCTCGACCACAAGCTCTACGTGCGCGGCACCGGCCTCGTTAGGGAGGAGACCGTCAAGGGCGGCAACGAACGGTGGCAGCTTGCCGACGTGCGCCACGGGTAGGCTCATTCACATGGCGCACGTCGAGATCTTCTACTGCCCCGTCTGAAGCGGCTATGACGAACGGGCCGCGAGTCTCGCGGCCGAGCTGAACCAAGCGGGCCATGACGCGCAGGCCGTGTCCGGCGCGAAGAGCCAGTACGACGTCGTCGCCGACGGCGCACTGGTGTTCTCTAAGCAAGGGGAAGGTCGGTGGCCGGAGACGGGGGAGATCCTGCGGGCACTAGCCGCGGGTAGCTCGGAGTGAGCAGCAACGTGTACGCCACGGCCTCGAGCTCGTAGCGCAGGCAGAACGTTCCGAGCTCCTGCAGCCCGCCCGTCGTGCGGCCGAGCGCGACCCCCGCGAACCAGGCCGGGATCGCGGCCAGTGTCAGCACGACGCGGAGCGCGGTCGCGAGCAGCAGCGGCGGGATCGCGAGAACCGGGCGGAGCAGCGTGACGACCCGCGGCTGCCTCGGGCGTTCGGGCACATCGATGGCGAACGGATGGTCCTCGGTGTGCATCGGATCGGGATAGCGCGCGGAGAGCAGGAAGAACCATGCCGTGACCTGTCCCGTGTAGCGCACGTACGCCGCGACGAATCGATGCAGCCACATCGGCATGCGTCCCTCGATCAGCAGCGCAAGCCAGACGATCGCGAGTGTCGGCGCGAGGATGAGGCTCCAGACGGTCAGCACGATGGCGTGCGGCACGTACAGCACTGCGCGCAAGAGAACGGCGAGCCGGCGGCGCCGCAGCGGTTCCTCGTCTCTGACCCGGAGGCGTCCATCGTCCATGGAAGCCGGTACCGTACTTCGCGTGCGGCGGGCGTTCCCACTCCTGCTCGCGGTGGCACTCGCAGGGGGCTGCGGCAGCAACAGCTCGAGCGGCCAGCGGCTCACGCGGGAGCAGTACGCCGCGAAGGCTGACGCGATCTGCAGCAAGTACACGCAGAAGGCGAACGCGCTCGCGAAGCCGGCGACGTTGTCCGATCTCGCGGACGTCTCGGGTCGGGTCATTCCGCTCCTGCACAAAGCGCGCGGCGAGCTACGCGACCTGCGGCCGCCCCAGCACGAGGAAGCGACGGCGAACGCGTGGCTCGACGAATTCGACGTGATCGTCGACGACGTCGAGAAGATCCGCGACGCCGCAAAGAAGAACGACGCCGCTGCGGTTCAGGCGGCAGCGACGCCAGCGCTGCAGCATGACCGGCACGCGAACGATCTCGCGACGCAGCTCGGCATGACGGTCTGCAACAAGGACTAGGCGCCGCGAAATCTCGGCGGGCGCTTCTCGAGGAACGCAGCGACGCCCTCCTTGAAGTCCTCCGTCTGCGTCGCTGCGGTCTGAAGCTGCGCCTCGCGCTCGAGCTGTTCCTCGAGCGTCGCCGTGACCGCGTGGTCGAGCAAGCGCTTCGTCATGCCGACGCCGCGTGTCGGCAGGTCGGCGAGCTGCGCGGCCAACTCGGCCGCGCGGGACGGGAGCGCGTCGGTCTGGACGACCTCCGACACGAGCCCCCAAGCATGGGCTTCGACGGCCGTCAGCCGCCTCCCCGACGCGAGCCACTCGAAGGCTCGAGCGGGGCCGAGGATACGCGTCACGAAATACGACCCGCCCGAGTCCGGGATCAGACCGATGTTGATGAACGCCGGCACGAACGTCGCCGAGTCGGCGGCGATGCGCAGGTCGCAGGCGCACGCGAGCGACATCCCGGCCCCGGCGGCGGCTCCGTTCACTGCGGCGATGACCGGCTTCTCGAGCGCGCGGATCGCGCGGATGTTCGGGTGGTAGTTGCCGCGGAGCCGCGAGCCGATGTCGCCGGGGGCCTCGCGGAACTCCGTCAGGTCCTGGCCGACGCAGAAGCCTCGACCGGCTCCGGTGATAACCACAGCTCGAACGCCGCCGTCTCGCGCCTCCTTCAGCGCGGCGGCCAGCCCTCGGTGCAACTCGCTGTTGAAGGCGTTGAGGACGTCCGGACGGTTGAGCGTGATCGTCAGAACTGCGCCGTCGCGGCTCGTCTCGACCTCTGCCATCGGCCGGACTTTCGCAGATCGCATAGACCGCGGAGCCGTTGCTAGCTTGGCCGCATGGAGCTCCAGTTCGTCTCGTTGCCGTCGGAGGAGGAAGCGCTCGACGCGTACTCGCAGGCTGTGATCGGCGTTGCGGAGCGGCTTTCGCCGTCGGTGGCGAACGTCCGGCTACGCCGCGGCGGGGGTAGCGCCGTCGTGATCACGCCGGACGGCTTCATGCTCACCTCCGCGCACGTCATCGCGCGCACGCGCGGCGGTCGCGCATCGTTCGTCGACGGACGCGAGCTCGAGTTCGAAGTCGTCGGCGCAGACCCACTCTCGGACCTCGCCGTGCTTCGCGCCGCCGAGGGACACCAGCTGCACCCCGCGGAGCTCGGCGATGCCAAACGCCTGCGAGTGGGTCAGTTGGTCGTCGCCATCGGCAACCCGCACGGCTTCACCGGCTCGGTCACGGCCGGAGTCGTCT
>MNJC01000104.1 GCA_001920085.1 Actinobacteria bacterium 13_1_20CM_4_69_9 | reverse complement strand
GCTCGTATCGCGGATCGGCAAGGAGCGTCTCTACACCGAAGCGATCGAGAGCCACATCGCTGCCTGGTGCGGGAACGCAGTCGCGCGCACGCGCATTCGGCCCGCCGAGCAGCCGGAGCTCGACTACGACCTCCCGGCGTCCGACGACGAGGACTGGCGCTTCACCGCGACGGTCAGCGTGCTCCCGAAGCCGACGGTCGCGGACTGGAAGCAGCTTCAGGTTCCCTACGCGGAACCGGAGGTGCCCGAGGATTACGCCGAGCACGAGTTGAACGTGCTGCGCTCGACGATCGCGGAGTTGTCGCCTGTCGAGGATCGCGCCGCTCAGCAGGGGGACACGGTTGTGATCGACCTCGTCGCCGACGAGGGCGGCGGTCAGCGCGACTACGTCGTCGAGCTCGGGACGGGCCGGCTCCTGCCCGAGCTGGAGGAGCAGCTCGTCGGCATGCCCGTCGGAGAGACGAAGGACGTGCACCTCGAGCGTCCCGGCGAGCCCGAGGGCCCGGCCGTTCAGGTGACGATGAAAGAGATCAAGGAGAAGGTGCTGCCGCCGCTCGACGACGAGCTTGCGCGCTCCGCCTCCGAGTTCGACACGCTCGCCGAGTTGCGCTCCGACGTCGAGCAGCGCCTGCGCGAGCAGCTCGAGGCCGAGTCGGACGAGGCATTCCGCCGTGCGACGCTCGACCGGCTCGTCGAGGCGTCGGACGTGCAGGTGTCGGGGCCCGTGGTCGACGCGCGTACGCGCACGCTGCTGCGCGAGCTCGACACCGTCATGCGCCGCAGCGGCGGTTCGCTCGACGCTTACCTGCAGCTGTCCGGCGAGTCCGCCGAGACGCTCGTCGCGCGCCTGCGCGAGCAGGCGGCCGCATCGGTCGCCGGCGAGATGCTGCTCGAGGCGGCGGCCGACGAGCTCGGCGTCACCGTGACCGACGACGAGGTGGACGCCTCATTTCGCGAGCGCTTCGAGGACGGCGAGAAGATCATCGAGCAGGCCCGCGAAGCCGGCGCCTACGAATCCGAGCGCGAGGCGATGAGACTCGCGCGTGCGCTCGACCTGATCGCAGCCGACGTGGAGCGGGTACCGCCCGAGCAGGCGGCCGCGCGCGAGGCAATCTGGACACCCGACAAGGAAAAGCCCAAGACCGACACGAAACTGTGGACCCCCGGCAGCTAGGAGGAGCTGAATGAGCCCGTTGATTCCGATGGTGATCGAGCAGACGTCGCGCGGCGAGCGGTCGTTCGACATCTACTCGCGTCTGCTCAACGAGCGGATCATCTTCCTCGGCACGCCGATCGACGACCAGATCGCGAACCTGATCGTGGCGCAGCTGATCCACCTGGAGTCCGAGGACCCCGAGAAGGACATCCAGATCTACATCAACTCTCCGGGTGGCCAGGTCTACTCCGGCCTCGCCATCTACGACACGATGCAGTACATCAAGCCCGACATCCAGACCACCTGCGTGGGGATCGCGATGTCGATGGGAGCCGTCATCCTCGCCGGCGGCGCGAAAGGAAAGCGCGTCGCCCTGCCGAACGCCAAGATCCTCATCCACCAGGTCTCGGGCGGCTTCCAGGGGCAGGCGACCGACATCGAGATCCAGGCCCGCGAGACGATCAACCTCAAGCGGCGCCTGGAGGAGATCTTGGCCCTCCACACAGGGCGGCCGACCGAGCAGGTGGCGAAGGACATGGAGAGGGACTACTTCCTCACCTCGCAAGAAGCGATGGAGTACGGCATCATCGATAACGTGATCGCGCATCGGTAGACGGCCGGGGCGCGACCAGCTAAAAGGAGAGACGTGGCCCGAGCATCCGACGGCAACGAGCAGCTGCTCTGCAGCTTTTGCGGCAAGAGCCAGCGCCAGGTCAAGAAGCTGATCGCCGGGCCGGGCGTCTACATCTGCGACGAGTGCATCGACCTCTGTAACGAGATCATCGACGAGGAGCTGACCGCTCCCGCACAGCTCGATCTCGACAACCTGCCGCGGCCGAAGGACATCTACGCGGTCCTCAACGACTACGTCGTCTCGCAGGAAGAAGCGAAGCGCACGCTTTCCGTCGCCGTCTACAACCACTACAAGCGCGTGCAGATGGGCACGGAGGACGGCGACGTCGAGTTGCAGAAGTCGAACATCCTGCTGCTCGGCCCGACCGGCTGCGGCAAGACGCTGCTCGCGCAGACGCTCGCGCGCATCCTCAACGTCCCGTTCGCGATCGCGGATGCAACCGCGCTGACGGAAGCGGGCTACGTCGGCGAGGACGTGGAGAACATCCTGCTCAAGCTGATCCAGGCGGCGGACTTCGACATCAAGAAGGCCGAGACCGGGATCATCTACATCGACGAGGTCGACAAGATCGCGCGCAAGGCGGACAACCCGTCGATCACCCGCGACGTCTCGGGCGAGGGCGTGCAGCAGGCGCTGCTGAAGATCCTCGAGGGGACGGTTGCGTCGGTGCCGCCGCAAGGAGGACGCAAGCATCCGCACCAGGAGTTCCTCTCGATCGACACGACGAACATCCTCTTCATCTGCGGTGGTGCGTTCGCCGGGCTCGACAAGATCATCGGCAAGCGCATCGGCAAGAGCGCCGTCGGGTTCGGCGCCGAGGTGCGCTCGAAGAGCTCGATCGAGTCGTCCGAGCTGCTCGCGAAGGTGATGCCCGAAGACCTGCTCAACTTCGGCTTGATCCCCGAGTTCATCGGACGCCTACCCGTGATCTCCGCAGTGCACCAGCTGCTGCGCGAGGATCTCGTGCAGATCCTCATGGAGCCGAAGAACGCGCTCGTGAAGCAGTACCAGCGCTTCTTCGGCTACGACAACATCGAGCTCGTCTTCACGGACGACGCGCTGTGGGAGATCGCGGACAAGGCGCTCGAGCGCGAGACGGGTGCGCGCGGCCTCCGGTCGATCATCGAGAACGCGCTGCTCGACGTGATGTTCGAGCTGCCGTCGCGCCGTGACGTCTCCAAGTGCGTGATCACGAAGGAGACGATCGAGAAGGGCCTCAAGCCGACCCTCGTCACGAGCGCGGAGGGTGTCGTCGAGGACGACGCCCGCATCGAAGAGTCCGCGTAACGCACGGCGCGCACCCGAGACGGTAGGAGCGAGTCGGGGGATTCGCCTCCGGCCGCAACTCGGGAGGTCCTACCGTGTTTCGCAAGGGAACCATCGTTCTCGGCTTGGCCCTGCTCGCGATGCTCGTGGTGGCCGCGGCCGCGAATGCGTCCAGCTCGGGTAACAGCCCGGGCGCCGTGTACACGCTGACGAACTCTCCGGCCGGCAACGCGGTGATCGCGTTCGGGCGGGGGGCCGACGGCACGCTGTCGCCGCAGGGGACGTTCGCCACCGGCGGGAGCGGCTCCGGCAGCAACCTCGGCTCGCAGGGAGCCGTGACGCTGACCGCAGACGGTCGTCAGCTGCTGGCCGTCAACGCCGGCAGCGACTCGATTTCGTTGTTTCGCGTCCGCCCCGGCGGCCTCGAGCTCGAGGCAACCGTCCCCTCCGGCGGCGCTCGCCCGATCAGCGTGGCGGTGCGCGACAAGCTCGTGTACGTGCTCAACGCCGGCGGCGCGGGCAACATCGCCGGCTTCGTGCTCGATCAGGGCGGCCTTGCGGCCCTCGCCGGCGCGTCCCAGCCGCTCGGCGCCGGCAGCTCCGGGCCGGCGCAGGTCGGGTTCACGCCCGACGGCGGCGCGCTCGTCGTGACGGAGAAGTCGTCGAACACGATCGACACGTATGCGATCGGCCCGGACGGGCGCGCAGGCGCACCCGTCGTGTCACCTTCGGCCGGCGGCACGCCGTTCGGCTTCGACTTCGACAACCGCGGTCACCTCCTGGTCTCGGAGGCGGCCGGATCGGCGTCGTCGTACGCGCTGTCGGGTGCGGGCGCCGCGGTGATCAGCGGCGCGGTCGCCACGCATCAGGGCGCTCCGTGCTGGCTCGTCACTTCGAAGAACACCCGGTACGCCTACACCGCGAACGCAGGCTCGGGCACGATCTCCGGCTTCGCGGTCGCGCAGGACGGCAGCCTCACGCTGCTCGATCCGACCGGCGCGAGCGCGAGCCTCGGCGCCACGAGCCATCCGCTCGACGAGGCATTCAGCAACAACGGGCAGTTCCTCTACAACCTGACCGACGGCTCGCACGTCGTCAGTGCGTTCCGCGTCGCCGCGGACGGCAGCTTGACGTTCGTCGGCAGCGCGCCCGTCCCGGCGGGGGCCGACGGCCTGGCGGCTCAGTAAGTCATGCGCGCGGGGCGCCGTGGATGAGCTCGAGGACGTCGTCGAGCGTGCCACGCATGTCGTGGACGTTCTCGAGCCACCACGTCGCCCCGGCGCGTTCGTATGCGGCCGGGTCGCCGCGGTCCGACTGGCCGAGGACGGCGACGTCGAAGCCGTCGTCGCGGCCGATCTGCTCGATCCGCTGCGCGACGTCGTCGGGGCTGAGCGTCATGCCCGTCGGGTCGGCGCTGTCGGCGAGCCAGCCGTCCCAGCGCGCCGCCCGCCGAAGCGACGCCGGCCGGTTGCCGCCGATCCAGATCGGGATGCGCTCCTGGACGGGCGGCGGCGCGAACGTCACGCCCTCGACGGCGTAGTGCTTGCCGTGGTGGGTCACCGGCGCGCCGGACCAGAGCTCGCGCATGAGCTCGAGACCCTCGTCCAGCATCTCCGCCCGGATCTTCGGGTCGGTCGGCTCGCCGAAGCTGCCGAACTCGCGCGGCGAGCCGCCGAGGCCGGCGCCGAAGATCACGCGGCCGTCGCTGAGGCGGTCCAGCGTCGCGAGCTCGTGTGCGACCACGTGCGGGCGGCGCCGCGCGAGGGGCGTGACGGCCGTCCCGATCCGCACGCGTGACGTCGAGGCGGCGATTGCGCTCAGCGTCACCCACGGGTCGGCGGCCGGCGCGTCCCAGACGAATGCGAGGTGGTCCCAGATGAAGACTCCGTCCCACCCCGCCGCATCCGCGGCCTCGGCGACGCGGACGCCGACGCGCGGGTCCGCGTAGCTGCCGATGTTCGCGAGACAGATCCCGTAGCGCACCGCCGTGACATTAGAGTCTCGCCGCGTGGAGTTCACGACGCGACCGGAGCTACGTGGGACGTTCGGGATGGTCGCGTCGACGCACTGGCTCGCGTCGGCAGCCGGGATGGCCGTGCTCGAGCGAGGCGGGAACGCGTTCGACGCCGCCGTCGCCGCCGGCTTCGCGCTGCAGGTCGTCGAGCCGCACCTGAACGGTCCCGGCGGCGACCTGCCGGCGATCGTGTACGACGCGCAGCACGACGAGGTGGTCGTCGTCTGTGGGCAGGGCCCGGCGCCGCAGGCCGCGACGATCGACGACGGGCGGCGGCGCGAACGTCACGCCCTCGACGGCGTAGTGCTTGCCGTGGTGGGTCACCGGCGCGCCGGACCAGAGCTCGCGCATGAGCTCGAGACCCTCGTCCAGCATCTCCGCCCGGATCTTCGGGTCGGTCGGCTCGCCGAAGCTGCCGAACTCGCGCGGCGAGCCGCCGAGGCCGGCGCCGAAGATCACGCGGCCGTCGCTGAGGCGGTCCAGCGTCGCGAGCTCGTGTGCGACCACGTGCGGGCGGCGCCGCGCGAGGGGCGTGACGGCCGTCCCGATCCGCACGCGTGACGTCGAGGCGGCGATTGCGCTCAGCGTCACCCACGGGTCGGCGGCCGGCGCGTCCCAGACGAATGCGAGGTGGTCCCAGATGAAGACTCCGTCCCACCCCGCCGCATCCGCGGCCTCGGCGACGCGGACGCCGACGCGCGGGTCCGCGTAGCTGCCGATGTTCGCGAGACAGATCCCGTAGCGCACCGCCGTGACATTAGAGTCTCGCCGCGTGGAGTTCACGACGCGACCGGAGCTACGTGGGACGTTCGGGATGGTCGCGTCGACGCACTGGCTCGCGTCGGCAGCCGGGATGGCCGTGCTCGAGCGAGGCGGGAACGCGTTCGACGCCGCCGTCGCCGCCGGCTTCGCGCTGCAGGTCGTCGAGCCGCACCTGAACGGTCCCGGCGGCGACCTGCCGGCGATCGTGTACGACGCGCAGCACGACGAGGTGGTCGTCGTCTGTGGGCAGGGCCCGGCGCCGCAGGCCGCGACGATCGACGCGTTCCGGCGGCGCGGCGTCGACCTGATTCCGGGCACGGGGCTGCTTCCCGCGGTCGTCCCCGGTGCGTTCGGAGGCTGGCTGCTGATGCTCGAGCGGTACGGGACGTGGCGGCTCGCCGACGTGCTCGAGTTCGCGATCGGCTTCGCCGAGCACGGCTTTCCCGTCATCGCGTCCATCACGCGGATCATCGGCTCGGTCGAAGAGGTGTTCCGCAACGAGTGGCCGAGCTCCGCAGAGGTGTTCCTGCCGGCGCCGGAGCCGGGCACGCTGTTCCGCTCGCCCGGAGTGGCCGCAACGTACAAGCGAGTCCTGGAGGAGTCGGGCAACGGTGCGCGCGACCAGCAGATCGCGCGTGCACGCGACGCCTGGTACCGCGGGTTCGTCGCCGAAGCCGTGGACGGGTTCGTGCGTGAGCACGACGGCTTGCTCACGGCCGCGGACATGTCCGCCTGGGAGGCGACCCTCGAGCAGCCGGTATCGCTGGACTACCGCGGTCACACCGTCTTCAAGACCGGCCCGTGGGGGCAAGGGCCCGTCTTCCTGCAGCAGCTCGCGCTGCTCGAGGGGTTCGACCTTGCCGACGCGTCGCCCGGAGAGCTCGTCCACACGGTCGTCGAGTGCGGGAAGCTCGCGTTCGCGGACCGCGAGGCCTGGTACGGCGACCCGGACTTCGTCGACGTTCCGCTCGACCTTCTGCTGAGCAAGGGGTATGCGGACGAGCGCCGGGCGCTCGTCGGCGACAGCGCGTCGGCGGAGCTGCGTCCGGGCGGCGACGATCCGAGGCTGGCGTCGCCCGTCTCGGGCGGCGTCATGACCGGCGCCGGCGAGCCCACGCGCGCAGGGGACACGTGCCACGTCGACGTCGCGGACCGGTGGGGCAACCTCGTGTCGGCGACGCCGTCGGGCGGCTGGCTCTGGAGCTCCCCGGTCGTGCCGAAGCTCGGCTTTCCCCTCGGGACGCGTGCGCAGATGTTCTGGCTCGAGGAAGGGCTGCCGAACTCGCTCGAGCCGCGCAAGCGCCCGCGGACGACGCTCTCGCCGTCGCTCGCGTTCCGCGGCGGCGAGCCGTACGTCGCGTTCGGGACGCCGGGCGGCGACCAGCAGGACCAGTGGTCGCTGAACTTCTTCCTCCGTCATGTCGACGGCGGGCTCAATCTGCAGGAGGCGATCGACGCGCCCAGCTTCGACACGAATCACTTCCCGAGCTCGTTTTATCCGCGCGAGAGCAAGCCGCGTCAGATCGAGGTCGAGGCGCGCTTCGGCGACGACGTCGCCCGCGAGCTGCGCGAGCGCGGCCACGACGTCGTGGTGACCGGCGATTGGTCGCTGGGCCGCGTCAGCGCCGTCGCGCGCGAGAACGGCCTGCTGAAGGGCGCCGCCAATCCGCGCGGCATGCAGGGGTACGCCGTCGGCCGCTAGAACCATGTCCCGGGACAGTCCCGGGACATGGCATACTCAGACGCATAGTCGCTGCGTGATCTCACCGGTCCCCTGAGGCGCCTCCGAGGCGAGGCTAGGATCGCGCGCGAGATGGAACCTCTCTACAAGCCCGAAGGCGTCGAGGAACGCTGGCAGCGCACGTGGGAGGAAGAGGGCCACTACAACGCCGACCCCGACCCGTCACGTGAGAGCTTCGCGATCGCGCACCCTCCGCCGAACGTCACCGGCGACCTGCACCTCGGCCACGCGCTGCAGCTCTCGCTCGCGGACACGATCGTCCGCACGCGCCGCATGCAGGGGTACAACACGCTCTTCCAGCCGGGCTTCGACCACGCAGGCATCTCGACGCAGAACGCCGTCGAGAAGCACCTGGCGACGGAAGGAAAGACGCGCCAGGACCTCGGGCGCGACGCGTTCGTGCAGCGCGTCTGGGAGTGGCTGCGCGAGTACGGCGGCAAGATCATGTTCCAGTTCCGCCGTACGGGCGCTTCGCTCGACTACCGACGCGAGCGCTTCACGATGGACGAGGCCTACGTGCGCGCGGTCATGCGCTTCTTCGTCCACCTGTACGACAAGGGGTGGATCTACCGCGCGAACCGGATCATCAACTGGTGCCCGTTCCACCTGACATCCCTCTCCGACCTCGAGCTCGCGCACGTCGACGTCGACGACATGCTCACGTACGTGCGCTATCCGCTCGCGGACGGCGACGGCCACATCACGATCGCGACGGTGCGACCGGCGACGATCCTGGCCGACGTCGCGGTCGCCGTGCACCCCGACGACGAGCGCTACAGGAAGCTCGTCGGGCGCGACGTGATCGTGCCCGTGGTCGAGCGGCGCGTGCCCGTGATCGCCGACGAGCGCGTGGAGCGGGAGTTCGGCACGGGCGCGCTGAAGGTGACGCCGGGGCACGATCCGCTGGACTACGAGATCGGCCGCGATCACGACCTCCCGGAGCGCGAGCCGTACCGGCACACGATTGCCGTCTGCGATCGCTGCCACAGCCGCATCGAGCCGCGCATCTCGCTGCAGTGGTGGTGCTCGATGAAGGAGCTGAAGCAGCCCGCGCTCGACGCGTTGCGCAGCGGTCGCGTGCGCTACCACCCCGACTCGCAGCACCGCTTCGCGATCTCCTCGCTCGAGGACGCTCCGGACTGGAACATCTCGCGCCAGATCTGGTGGGGGCACCAGCTGCCCGTCTGGGAGTGCCCCGACGGTCACATCACGGTCGCGGAGACCGCGCCGGATGCGTGCGAGGAGTGCGGCTCGGGCGACCTCACGCGCTCGACCGACGTCCTCGACACCTGGTTCTCCTCCGCGCTCTGGCCGTTCGCGACGCTCGGATGGCCGGACGACACGCCCGACCTGCACCAGTTCTATCCCGGCGATCTGAACACGACCGCGCGCGACATCATCCGGCTCTGGGAGAACCGGATGATCTTCTCGGGGCTCGAGCTGATGGGCGACGTGCCGTTCACCGACGTCGTCATCCACTCGACCGTCCATGCCCCGGCGGGCGGCCGGATGTCGAAGAGCCTCGGCACCGGCATGAACCCGCTCGCCGTGATCGACACCTACGGCGCCGACGCGATGCGCTACGGGCTGATGAAGATGGCGTCCTCGCAGGACGTCCGTTTCTCCGAGGGCGCGATCGACGAGGGCCGCAAGCTCGCGAACAAGCTCTGGAACGTCGCGCGGCTGATCATCCTCTCGTCCGAGGGCGCCGCACCGGAGCAGCGGCCGCGCACGCTCGAGGAGCACTGGATCCTCGCGCGGCTGGCGCAGGCGCAGCGCCGGATCGAGCGCCACCTCGACGAGTTCGACTTCTCACACCTCGTCGGCGAGCTCTACCACCTGACGTTCGACGACTTTTGCGACTGGTACGCGGAGGCGGTCAAGTCGCGCCTCTACGACGGCGACGCCGACGCGCGCGCCACCGCGACCGCAGCGCTCGAGCGGCTGCTGACGCTCCTGCACCCTGCGATGCCGCACGTGACGGAAGAGATCTGGTCGAACCTGCCTGCCCGGCAGTCGCGGCTGATCGTGACGTCATGGCCGGAGGCCGGCGACGAGTCGCAGGCCGATGCGCTGACGCGCGTGCAGGAAGCCGCCGAGATGTTCCGCCGCAGCGGCGTGCGCATGCCGCTCGAGGGCGAGGAGCTGCGGATCTTCGAGGCCGTCGTCCGGCCCCGCGAAGACGGTGACGGGGACGCTGCGGCGGAGATCGAGCGCCTGAAGAAGGAGATCGCGCGCGCCGAGGGCATGCTCGCGAACGAGCGCTTCGTGCAGAACGCGCCGTCGCACGTCGTCGACGCGGAGCGGGAGAAGCTCGCGCGCTACCAGCGGGAGCTCGATGCGCTCACAAATTGACTACGTCGAGTCCCTCAGCCCGTGGCCGAAGGACGGCTTCGGGCTCGGCCGGATCAAGGCGCTGCTCGCCGACCTCGGCGAACCGCAGCTGCGCTACCCGTCGATTCACGTCGTCGGCACGAACGGCAAGTCGACGGTCACGCGCACGATCGAAGAGCTGCTCCTGCAGTCCGGGCTCGCTGTCGGCGCATACCTCTCGCCGCACGTGCGTGACTGGAGCGAGCGGATCCGCGTGCGCGGCCGGGCGGCGGACTTCGACGCGGCGATCGAGCGCGTGCGGCCGGCCGCCGAGCGTCTCGATGCGACGCAGTTCGAGCTGCTGACGGCGGCGGCGCTCGCCGAGCTCGCGGCCGCCGAGGTCGACGTCGCCGTCATCGAGGCCGGTCTGGGCGGCCGCTATGACGCAACGAACGTCCTGAGCTCGCCCGTGCAGGTCCTGACGAACGTCTCGCTCGAGCACACCGAGGTGCTCGGCACGACCCGGGCGGTGATCGCGGCCGAGAAGCTGGCCGTCGTCCAGCCCGGCGCGACCGTCGTCCTGACCGAGCCCGAGTGGCAGGGTCTCGCGGTCGAGAACGGCGCCGCGGAGGTCGTCGTCGCCGGACGCAGCAACCTCGCCGTCGCGATGGCCGCGGCCGAGGCCTACCTCGGCCGGCCCGTCGACGGGCATGTCGAGGTGAGCCTGCCGGGCCGTGCCGAGCGCGTGAGCGACGACCCGCTCGAGATCTGGGACGGCGCCCACAACCTCGCCGGCGTGGGCTACATCCTGGCGCGGCTGCCTAGCGCCCGCTACACGCTCGTGGCCTCGATCCTGGCCGACAAGGACGTCGAGGGCATGCTCGCTGCGCTCTCGCCGCTCGGCGACCGCTTCGTCGCGACGCGGTCGAGCAGCACGCGGGCGCTGTCGGCCGCCGACCTCGCCGAGCGAGCCCGCCGCTACTTCGCCGAGGTCGAGGCGATCGAGGGCCCTGCCGAGGCGCTGGCGTCGGCACGGGCGACCGGCGGGCCGGTGCTCGTCACCGGCTCCCTTTACCTGCTGGCCGATCTCGCCAAGGATGAGAGCGTACGATGGCGAACGTTGGCGACAGGCTGACCGTCTTCGCTTTCGCGACCTTCGTCCTGGTGGCGATCGTCGGGCTCGCGTTTCTTGCTGGGTACTTGATCGGAAGAATCCTCCTGTGATCGCAAGCACCTTCGGCGGAGTCCACGACTTCTTCTCCTCGGGGACCTGGCACGTCGTCGTCAACCTGCTGATCTTCTTCGCGATCGTCCTCTGGCTCTCGGTTGCCTACTGGGTCTACAAGGACGCGAAGCGGCGCATCGACGACCCCGTGCTCGTTGCGGTCTCGGTCGCGGTCGGCCTCGTCCTGCCCTACGTCGGCGCGCTGGTCTACATGCTCTTCCGTCCGCCCGAGTACCTCGAGGACGTGCGCGAGCGAGAGCTCGAGATCAAGGCGATGGAGGAACGCCTGTCCCGGCGCGACCTGTACTGCCCGGTGTGCCGTGCCGAGGTCGGCGCGGATTTCCTCGTCTGCCCGGTCTGCACGACGAAGCTGAAGCAGGCGTGCGTGAACTGCAAGGCGCCGCTCGAGGCGCTCTGGCAGGTCTGCCCTTACTGCGAGACGGCGGTCGAGCCGACCGCCGTCGAGTTCCCGTCCTTCGAGGCACGACCGCCCAGGCGGCGGCGGCGCTCGGAGTAGACTCCCGCGCTCGATGGCGGTCGAGCGCTCACTGATCCTGGTCAAGCCGGACGCGATCGAGCGGCGCCTCGCCGGCGAGATCCTCGCGCGCATCGAACGCCGCGGGCTCACGCTCCGCGCCGGAAAGCTGATCCACGTCAGCCGCGAGCTCGGCGAGACGCACTACGCCGAGCACAGGGAGAAGCCGTTCTTCGGCGAGCTCGTCGAGTTCATCACCTCGGGCCCGACGCTCGCGCTCGTCGTCGAGGGAGAGGGCGCGATCGCAACGCTGCGCATGACGATCGGCGCGACCAATCCTGCCGAGGCGACGCCGGGCTCGATTCGCGGCGACCTGGCGCTCGCGATGCCGGACAACCTCGTCCACGGCTCCGACTCGCCGGAATCGGCCGGGCGCGAGATCGCGCTCTGGTTCACGGACGATGAGCTCGTCTGAGCGGCCGGACTACGTCGACGCGAACGTCGCCAACTGGACCCGCGCCAATGCGGAGTACACGGACGCGCAGGCCGAGCGGTCGTGGGCAGCCGAGGAGATCAACTGGGGCATCTGGCAGAAGCCCGAGTGTGAACTGAACCTCCTCGGCGACGTCGAAGGCCTCGACATCGTCGAGCTGGGCTGCGGCACCGCGTACTTCTCCGCCTGGCTCGCCCGTCGAGGCGCGCGCGTCGTCGGCGTCGATCCCACGCCGGCGCAGCTCGAGACGGCGCGTCGCATGCAGGGGCAGACCGGTCTCGAGTTCCCGTTGGTCGAGGCGTATGGCGAGGACGTGCCGCTTCCGGACGAGTCTTTCGACATCGTCCACTCCGAGTACGGCGCGTCGATCTGGGCCGACCCGTTTCGCTGGATTCCGGAAGCGGCGCGGCTGGCGCGCCCCGGCGGACGGTTGATCTTCTTGCGCAACTCCACGCTCGTCACGCTGTGCATGGACTTCGAGGGCGCGACGGAGCGTCTGCTTCGGCCCCAGCGCGGGTTGCACAGGATGGAGTGGAGCGACACGAACGAGGTCGAGTTCCATCTCGGTCACGGCGAGTGGATCGATCTGCTGCACGAGAACGGCTTCGAGATCGAGCGTCTCGTCGAGCTGTACGCGCCCGAGGGCGCCGAGACGCATTCGACGTCGTTGAGCCGCGGTATGATGAAGTGCTGCCGCCCGAGCTCGCCGACGCAACCGAAGTCGTGCGCGAGCACGCGCAAGGCAAGGCGCGTAGCGTCGCTGCCGGCGCCGGCGAGCGCCCCGTCCTCGGCGTCGACACGGAGGTCGTGTTGCAGGGACGGATCTTCGGCAAGCCGGCCGACGCCTCAGAGGCGGAGCAGATGCTCGAGGAGCTGTCGGGCAAGACGCACGTCGTCATGTCCGGTCTCTGCCTGATCACGCCGGGCTGGGAGGTCGTCGAGCACGAGGGGACGCGCGTGACGTTTCGCGAGCTGACGCCGCGCGACCTCGCGGCATATCTCGAGACCTGCGAATGGGACGGACGCGCCGGTGCGTACGCGATCCAGGGCCGCGGCGCCGCCCTCGTCAAGTGCATCGACGGCGACTACCTCAATGTCGTCGGACTTCCCGGCGCGCTGCTCGTGCGCCTGCTCGCCGACCGCTTTGCAGGTACTTACGGATTTGGGTAGCTAGACTCGAACTCCCCCATGGGCCTTTTTGACAATCTCGGTGGCTTCGGCGGCCGCGACATGGCCGTGGACCTGGGCACTGCGAACACACTCGTGTACGTGCGCGGCCGCGGCATCGTGCTGTCCGAGCCGTCGGTGGTCGCGATCGACCAGCGGACGGGCGAAGTGCACGCCGTCGGCGTCGAGGCGAAGCGGATGCTCGGCCGCACTCCGGGCACGATCTCCGCGATCCGTCCACTCAAGGACGGCGTGATCGCCGACTTCGACGTGACGGAGCAGATGCTGCGCCACTTCATCCAGAAGGTTCACCAGCACCGTTTCGCGCATCCGCGCGTCGTCGTGTGCGTTCCCTCCGGCGTCACCGGCGTGGAGAAGCGCGCGGTCGAGGAGGCGACGCTCAGCGCGGGGGCACGCCAGGCGTACCTGATCGAGGAGCCGATGGCGGCCGCGATCGGCGCCGGTCTCCCTGTCGCCGAGCCGACCGGAAACATGATCGTCGACGTCGGCGGCGGTACGACCGAGGTCGCGGTCATCTCGCTGGGCGGGATCGTCGTGTCGCAGTCG
>MNJC01000105.1 GCA_001920085.1 Actinobacteria bacterium 13_1_20CM_4_69_9 | reverse complement strand
CGGCCATCGACCTTCCGGTCGCAGGGGACCCGCTCTACGGCCGTCCGCACGAGCTCGGGCTCGAGCGCCAGTTCCTGCATGCATCGCGGCTCGCGTTCACGCATCCCTTCACCGGCGAGCGCGTAGAGGTGGAGTCTCCGCTGCCGGAAGACCTGCAAACGGCCGCTAGAATGGCTGCCGCTTCGTAACCCGACCCGGCGGACCACCTGGATGGTGGTGCCGGCCCCAGACGGAGGCCGGTTCCAGCCAGGCCCGCCGGCAGTAAGAGCCAACCAACCAGAAAGGGGACTTCATCCCGATGTCCGTCGTCTCTATGCGCGAGCTCTTGGAGGCCGGGGTCCACTTCGGCCACCAGACGCGACGCTGGAATCCCAAAATGCGCCGCTTCATCTTCACGGAGCGGGGCGGCATCTACATCATCGACCTGCAGCAGACGCTCCAGCTGCTCGAGGAGGCGCACGCGTTCGCACGCAACCTCGCCGAGCGCGGCGGCTCGGTCCTCTTCGTCGGCACGAAGAAGCAGAGCCAGACCGCCGTCGAGGAGCAGGCCAAGCGCGTCGGCATGCCCTACGTCAATCACCGTTGGCTGGGCGGGCTGCTCACGAACTGGCGCACGATCTCCGACCGCATCGATCGCCTGCACGAGCTGCGCCGGCTGAACGAGGAGGGGCAGCTCGAGCTGCTCCCCGCGAAGGAGCGCATCTCCATGCTCGGCGAGCTCGAGAAGCTGGAAGAGAACCTCGGCGGCGTCGCCGACATGAAGCGCCAGCCCGACGCGATCTTCATCATCGACCTGCGCAAGGAACAGCTCGCGGTGCGCGAGGCGCGCCGACTCAGCATGCCGGTGATCGCTGTCGTCGACACGAACAGCGACCCCGACGAGGCCGACTACATCATCCCCGGCAACGACGACGCGATTCGCTCCTGCGACCTGATCGTCCGCGTCGTCGCGGACGGGATCGCCGCGGGCCAGCAGAAGGCGACGCCGGCCGACTTCACGCCGCCGGAGCAGAACGGGGCGGCTGCGGAGGAGGCGCCGGAGGCGCAGACGGTGCCCGAGGGAGACTACGAGCAGGTGTCGCCGGGCGAGGAGCCGGCGGCTGAAGAGGTGAAGACGGATGGCTGAGATCGCCGCGGCACTCGTCAAGGAGCTCCGAGACCTGACCGGGGCGCCGATGATGGACAGCAAGCGCGCGCTGCAGGAGGCGAACGGAGACATGGAGGCCGCCGTCCGGCTGCTCCGCGAGAAGGGCATGGCCGGTGCGGCCAAGCGCGCCGACCGCGCCACTCCTGAGGGCAAGGTCGGCTACCGGCTCGCGGAGGACGGACAGCGCGGGACGATGGTCGCCGTCGGCTGCGAGACCGACCCGGTCTCGAACAACGACGAGTTCCTCGTCTTCGCGAAGAAGGTGCTCGAGGCCGTCGAGGCGAACGGCCCCGGGTCCGAGTCGGAGCTCGAGGAGGAACGCTCGCAGCTCGCCGGCAAGCTCGGCGAGAACATCGTGGTCACGGGCGCTGCGCGCTTCGAGGCCGTCGACGGGGCAAAGGTCGCCGCCTACGCGCACCCGCCGCGCAACAAGATCGGCGTGCTCCTGCAGATCCGCGGCGGCTCCGACGATCTCGCCCGCAAGCTCGCCATGCACATCGCGGCCATGAAGCCGAGCTGGATCGGCCGCGACGACGTCCCCGAGGACACCGTCGCCCAGGAGCGCGAGATCTACGCGAGCACCGACGAGGTGCAGTCGAAGCCCGAGCAGGCCCGCGGCAAGATCGTCGAGGGCATGCTGAACAAGCGGTTCTTCGGCGCCAACGTCCTCCTCGACCAGGAGTGGATCCACGACTCCGGCAAGAAGGTCGGGGACGCGCTCGGCGAGGAGGGCGCCGAGGTGCTCGAGTTCGAGCGCTTCGAGCTCAGCGCCGAATGACCGTCTCCTCGGAAGACCCCGTCGCTACTGCCACCGAGCTGCGTCCGGTCTTCCGCCGCATTCTCCTGAAGCTCTCCGGCGAGTCGCTGATGGGCGACCGCGAGTACGGGATGGACCGCGGGACGATCGACGCGATCGCGGAGGAGATCGTGGAGGTGCAGACGTCCGGTGTCGAGACGGCGATCGTCGTCGGGGCCGGGAACATCTACCGCGGCATGGCGGCCGCGGCCGAGGGGATGGATCGTGCGACGGCCGACTACGCGGGGATGCTCGCGACGGTGCTGAACGGGCTCGCGCTGCAGGATGCGCTCGAGGACCGCGGCGCGTACACGCGCGTCCTCTCGGCTCTCGAGCTGAAGGAGGTCGCGGAGCCGTACATCCGGCGCCGCGCGATCCGTCACCTCGAGAAGGGCCGCATCGTCATCTTCGCCGCAGGCACCGGCAACCCGTTCTTCACGACGGACACCGCCGCCGCACTGCGCGCGCTCGAGATCAACGCCGACGCGATCCTGATGGCGAAGCACGGCACGGAGGGGGTGTACGCCGGCGATCCGCGGCTCGACCCCGACGCCCAGTTCATCCCGGAGCTGACGCATCTGCAGGCGATCGAGCGCGGTCTGAAGATCATGGACACCACCGCGCTCTCGCTGTGCATGGACAACAACCTGCCGATCCACGTGTTCCAGCTGGCGGACGGCAACATCCGGCGCGTCGTCGCAGGCGAGCGCGTCGGCACGATCATCGCGACGCCTGCGGAGGAGGAGAGCTGATGGCGACCGTCGACGAGCTGATCCAGGATGCGGGCAAGCGGATGGACTCGAGCGTCGAGCACACTCGCAGCGAGTTCAACACCGTTCGCACGGGCCGAGCGTCGGCCGCATTGCTCGATCGCGTCCAGATCGACTACTACGGCACTCCGACGCCGCTCAAGCAGCTCGCCACGATCAACGTCCCGGAGCCGCGCATGCTGACGATCCAGCCGTTCGATCCGAGCTCGATCAAGTCGATCGAGAAGGCGATCCAGGAGTCCGACCTCGGATTGACGCCGTCGAACGACGGCAAGCTGATCCGCCTCCCGATGCCGCAGCCGACGGAGGAGCGCCGCAAGGAGCTCGTCAAGGTCGTCCGCAAGATCGCGGAGGAGGGCAAGGTGGCGGTGCGAAACGTTCGGCGTGACGCCGTGCATCACCTGAAGGAGCTGAAAGACGTGGGCAGCGACGACGAGCGCCGTGCCGAGGACAACGTCCAGAAGCTGACCGACGAGCACACGAAGACGATCGACGACCTCCTGAAGCACAAAGAGGCCGAGATCATGGAGGTTTGAGCCTCCTCACGAAGATCCGGACGTTGCGGCACGTCCGGCCTGCCCCCGAGCCGGACCTGCCGGACGTCGCTCGCGCCGTCGCGATCATCATGGACGGCAACGCGCGCTGGGCGCGCAAGCGCGGCCTGCCGATTGCCGCCGGTCACCGAGCCGGCACGAAGGCGCTCCGCCGCACCGTCGAGGCCGCGATCGACCTCGGCGTCGAATCGCTCGCCGTCTACGCGTTCTCGACCGAGAATTGGACGCGGCCGCCCGAGGAGGTCGAACTGCTGATGGAGATCTTCACCGAGACGATCGAGCGCGAGCTGCCGGATCTCGTGCGCCAGGGCGTCCGCACGCGCTTCATCGGCCGGCGCGACCGCGCCCCGGACGCGCTGCGGGAGCGCATGGCGGCGCTCGAGAGCGAGACCGGGGGCAACCGCCGGCTCAATCTCTGGATCGCCTTCGACTACGGTGGCCGCCCGGAGATCCTGGAGGCCGCCAACCGCGCTGTCCGGTCGGGGCGGGAGGTCGACGAGGAGACGTTCGCCTCGTACCTGAGCGCGCCGGAGATGCCCGACCCCGATCTGCTGATCCGCACGTCCGGCGAGCTGAGGATCTCCAACTTCCTCCTGTGGCAGCTCGCGTACGCGGAGCTCGTGTTCGTCGACACGCTCTGGCCGGACTTCGGCGAGGAGCACCTCCGCGCCGCGCTCGACGACTACGCCAGCCGCAGGCGCCGCTTCGGCGGGCGATGACCCCTCTCGCATCGCGCATCCTGGTCGCGGTTGTCGGCCTCCCGGTCGTGTTGGCGCTCGTCTACGTCGGCGGCTGGTGGCTGTTCGCGCTCGTCGCCGTCGGAACGGTGCTGGCGCTGCACGAGTACGCGCTGATGACGCGGTCCCTCCGGCCTGTCACGCTCGCCGCGTACGCCGGGGCGCTGCTCGCGCTGCTCGGCGCCGAGCTCGGGGGGCTGGAATGGACGCTGGCGGGCTTTCTCTCGACGATCGTGCTCGCGTTCGTCCTCCACTGGGTCGGTCAGACACGGCAGTCGGCCACGGTCGCGATCGCGGCCACGGTGCTCGGCACCGCCTGGATCGGGCTCTGTCTCGCGCACATGCTGTTGCTGCGCGACGGCTCCGACCACGGGCGGCTCGCGACGTTCGCGGTGCTGCTTGCGGTCTGGGCAGGAGACATCGGCGCCTTCTTCGCGGGCCGAATGATCGGCCGACACAAGCTCGCGCCGGCGCTGTCACCGGGGAAGACGTGGGAGGGATTCGCCTTCGGGACGATCGCGACCGTCTTCGTCATGTTCGTGACGCTCTACAAGCAGGACTTCGTCTCGATCGCGGATTCCATCTTCCTCGGCCTGGTCGTGGCCGTCGCCGGCCCGCTCGGGGACCTGTTCGAGTCGGGAATCAAGCGCGACATGCAGGTCAAGGACTCCGGCCGTCTGCTCGGCGGGCACGGCGGCGTGCTCGACCGGCTCGACGCGCCGCTCTTCGCATTCGTCGCGGCGTTCTACTTCCTGCGCGCGCTGGGCAAGGTGTAGAGCAGCCGCGCGATCAGTCGCTGGCCCGCGGCGTTCGGATGAACGTGATCCGGCGCGAGGAGCTTCGGGGTGAACGCGTGGTAGACGTCGGCGCAGCGCGCGCCGTGGCTGCGCGCGACTTCGCAGATCGCGCGCGCATATTCGGCGACGACGCCTGGGTCACCGCGCCCGTCGTCGTAGAAGTTCGCAACGCGCACGTCACGAGCATGGATCAGGTCGAGGATCGCGGCGAGGTTCCGCCGCAACGACCCGTCCGGCCTGATCCACGGTGTGTCGTTGTGGCCGACCATCACGAGCGCCATGTCGGCATGGACTCCTCCACGTTTGCGCAGCAGCTTGAGCACCTCGGCGCTGTTCGCGCCCGGCACCGCGAGATTGCGGACGACCACCGGCCGTCTCAGCGCACGCGCGAAGAGCGCAACGAAGCCCGCGCGGCAGTGGCACTCGCGCGGCCGTGCAGCCGGGATCGAGTCGCCGAGCGCCACGAGCGTCAGCTGGCGGCGCGCCGCCGCATCGAGCCTCCGGCGCATCCGCATCGAGCACGCGGCGTCGGTGTGGTAGCCGCCGTCGACGAAGTCCGTCTGCGGGCATGGGATCGACCGGGCGTCGCGGAAGTCGAGCCAGCGGTAGCCGTAGCGTCCGAACAGCTTCGGCATCAGCCGCCCGAATGCACGCCAACGAGGCCCGATCACGGGGCTCGCGGCGAAGAAGCGCAGATACCGCTCGCCGTCGGGCGGCGTGAAGCCGACGACGCGCCACCCGCGTGCGCGCGCGAGTGCCAGCACGCGCTCCAGCGTGCGAACGCGCGCAGGTGAGAGCTCCGTCCAGTCGTCGTAGATGCCCGTCCGCAGCTTGCGCAGATCGGTGGTGAACGGATCGATCGCCGGGTGATACGTGTCCGGGTCGAGCTCGAAGCTCCACACGCGCGAGCCGTCCAGCCGCCACGCGAGCGCCGGACGCGACCTCCCGACGACGCAGGAGGAGCCGACGCGCTCCTTGCGCCAGCGGTGGAGCAGCACGTAAGGCGCGCGGCGCACGATCCGTGCGCTTTCGTCGAACGCCGAGCGACTGAGCACGTAGCGGGCGCGCCGCTCGAGGCCGGGGGAGACGTCGAAGCCTCGGAAGTGCGGGTTGAGCCAGAACGCCTCGACGCCGAGGTACAGCGTCTCCGGGCGGGCCGGCAGCGCGCGAAGCTCCTTCAGCACGATCTCCGGCGAGATCACCGGCATGCCGAGGTTGGCGAACGTGCCCTCGCCGGGCCAGGAGCCCATCTTCAGCACGCGGCTCGAGCCGGTCACGAACGTTCGGGTCGGCCGCGAGCGGAACACGTCGAGCTTGAACGGGAGGTACTCGCCGCCGATCAGCTCGTGCGAGACGAGGCACTGCGGCCTCGCCGCGCGCGCTTCCTGGACGGCCGACGGCTTCCAGAACTCGCCGAACGGGTCGACCCACCAGTTCAAGGTCGCGAGCGCCGCGAGCAGAACGAGGGCGGTCCCGAGGAAGACGACGAGCCGCGCCATCAGAAGCGGAAGTAGATGAAGGGATGGCTGGTGTAGATCGACGCGACCCCGACGGCGAGCACCGCACCGACCGCTGCGACACGCGCGAAGCCGAAGCTGCGGACGTCCCAGGTCCACTCCTCGGGGACGACCATCGTGTACGCGATGGCCGCGACGATCAGCAGCGTGAGGTGTCCCGGGAACTGTCCGAGCCCGTGCAGGAGGAACATCGCGGCGACGGCATGCCCGATCGCGGCCGCGGAATGCAGCCGGAAGAAGACCCAGCCGAACATCACGACGACGAACGTGGCAGCCACCGCGACCACCGTCGGCGCACGGAGTGCGCGCTTGCGCAGGTGGTGCGTGGTGAGCAGCAGGACGCCCTGGTAGAGGCCCCAGACGACGAAGTTCAGCGAGGCTCCGTGCCAGAGGCCTCCGAGCCCCATTGTCGCGAGCAGGTTCGTGTCACGACGGCGCTCGCCTTTCCTGTTCCCGCCCAGCGGGATGTACAGGTAGTCGCGCAACCAGGTGGACAGCGTCACGTGCCAGCGGCGCCAGAACTCGATCGGGCTGGACGCGCGATACGGACGGTTGAAGTTCCACGGCAGCTCGATGCCGAAGATCTGAGCGAGCCCGAGCGCCATGTCCGAGTACGCGCTGAAGTCGAAGTAGATCTGGAAGCCGAACCCGACGATCGCGGCCCACGCCTCGAACGCGTGCAGCGAGGAGGGATCGTCGAGATAGCGGTTCACCCAGGTCGCGAACCCGTCTGCGACGACCGTCTTCTTCGCGAGGCCGAGCGCGAACAGCAGTAGACCGGCCCGCACGCGGTCGGCGTCGAAGGGATGTCTGCGCAGCAGTTGCGGCCGCAGGAACCCGTAGCGGACGATCGGCCCCGCGATCAGGTGCGGGAAGAACGAGATGAAGAACGCGTAGCGCAGCGGATCGCGCTCGGCTTCGAGGTCGCCGCGATACACGTCGACGGCGTACGAGATTCCTTCGAAGGTGTAGAAGCTGATGCCGATCGGCAGAACGATCCCGTTCAGGAACCCGTGCAGGCCGGGGAAGCCGTGCGCCGTGATCACGCCGACGAAGCTCGTGAGGTTGCCGCCGACGAACGCGGCGTACTTGAAAGCGCCCAGCAGCGCGAGGAGCGATGCGACGGTGGCGACGAGCACGGCCCTGCTGCGAGCCCGCTCGAGCGCGCGGCCGCCCGCGTAGCCGACGAGTGTCGACGCCGCCATCAGCAGCGCGAACCACCACTTCGCGTACGCGTAGAAGACGTAGCTCGCGAGGACGAGGAGCACGAGCCGCGCGCGATGCGCGGGGATCGCGAAGTACGCGACGACGACCAGCGGCAGGAAGACGAAGAGGAAGACGAAGCTGTTGAAGAGCACGAGCTAGAGCCGCTTGGCGTAGCGGACGACGCGTGCCGACATGCCCCAGAACTCGTCGTCTTTCTGGGCGCCGTCGGCGGCCCAGCCCGCCGCCTCGTAGAAGCGTCGTGCGCGCGGATTGTCGTCCCAGACCCAGAGGATCGCGTTCGAGTACCCCTGTTCGCGCAGAAGCGCTTCGCCGGCTTCGATCAACGCTCGTCCGACGCCTCTGTCCCAATGCTCCGGGTGGACGTAGATCGCGTGGAGCTCGCTCTCCGCGGCCTCGTCGCGATGAGCCGGCCCGACCTTGACGAAGCCGACGACTTCCTCGTCGACCTCGGCCACGATCGGCGGAAAGCGCCGCCAGAACCGCGTGCGATCCGCCAATGAGATGCCGGAAAGCTGCTCGTCGCTGAAGAGATGCTTGTACCCCTCCTGCCACGAGGCGATCTGCACGCGCGCGACGGCCTCCGCGTCCTCGGGCATCCCGGGCCGGATCATCGCGCCCGAACCTACACTTGAACCGTGAAACGGATCGCCCTTCTGGGTGCCACGGGCTCGATCGGCCGCCAGGCGCAGGAGATCATCGCCGCGCATCCCGGGCTGGAGCTCTGCGCGGCCGCCTCGGGCTCGCGGGCAGTGGACGGCCTCGCACCGCTTACGCAGGTGGGAGGCGACCTGACCGAGCTCCTCGAGCGCGCCGAGCCGGACCTCGTCCTCAATGCCGTCGTCGGCTTCGCCGGCCTGCCGGCGACGCTCTGGGCGCTCGAGGGCGGCGTCGACCTGGCACTCGCGAACAAGGAGAGCCTCGTCGCGGCGGGGGAGCTCGCGCTCGAGGCGCAGCGGCGCGGGGGAGGCCGGCTGATTCCCGTCGACAGCGAGCACTCGGCCGCATTTCAGTGCCTCGAGGCCCGCCCGCCCGAACAGGTGCACTCGCTCGTGCTGACCGCCTCCGGCGGCCCGTTCCGCGACCAGACCCGCGACGAGCTGTCCGATGTGACCCCGGAGGAGGCGCTCGCCCATCCGACGTGGAGCATGGGCCCGAAGATCACCGTGGACTCGGCGACGCTCGCGAACAAGGGTCTCGAGCTGATCGAGGCGCACTTCCTCTTCGGCTTGCCGTACGAGCAGATCGACGTGGTCGTGCATCCGAGCTCGATCGTGCACGCGCTCGTCCGTTTTCGCGACGGTGCGTCGCTCGCGCATCTCGGTTATCCCGACATGCGCGTCCCGATCTCGTTCGCGCTGACGTATCCGGAGCGGAGCGCGACGCCGATATCCCCGCTCGACCTCGCCGCGGGCATGACGCTCGAGTTTTACGCGCCCGACGTCGACACGTTCCCCCTGCTCGCGCTTGCCCGCGAGGCAGGCGTGCGCGGAGGCAGCGCCCCGTGCGTGTTCAACGCGGCGAACGAGGTTGCCGTGGCCGCGTTCCTCGAGCGCCGGCTTCCCTTTCTCGGCATCGCGGAGGTCGTCGAGGAAACACTTGCAACAGCCGATACCTCTGCGGCACGTGATCTCGACGACCTCATCACCGCCAACGCCGACGCACGCCGTCTTGCGGAAGGCACTCTGAAGGTCGCATGAACATCGCGATCGCGATCTTCGGCCTCGCTCTCCTGATCCTCATCCACGAGGCGGGGCACTTCTTCGTCGCGCGCGCCGTGGGCATGAGCCCCCGCCGCTTCTACCTCGGCTTCCCGCCGGCGCTTGTGAAGGTGCGGCGCAAGGGGATCGAGTACGGCATCGGCGCGATTCCGCTCGGCGGGTACGTGAAGATTCCGGGCATGCACCGTCCGGCCACGTCGGACGTCGACGTCCAGCTCGGCCCGGCGCTGAAGGAGGACCCGCGCATCTTCCCGAAGGCGTCTCGCGTCCAGCGGGCGCTCGAGACCGGAGACCTGGCAGCCGCGCGCGAACACGTGCCGGAGCTCGAGCAGGCAGTTGCGGAGGCGGAACTGTCTCCGGCCGCCGCGCGGGCGGCAGAACGATGTGTCAACGAGCTGCGCGACGGCCTCGGCGCCGACGCCTACTGGCGGCAGCGCACGTGGAAGCGCATCGCCGTCATCTTCGCGGGCCCCGGCGCGAACATCCTCGTCGCGATCGCGCTGCCGTTCATCGCGTACGTGATCGGCGCGCCCGGGGACCTGAACACGACCGTCAAGCATGTGGAGAAGGGCACGCCCGCCCAGGCGATGGCACTGCGCCCTGGGGACACGATCGTCTCGGTGAACACGCAGGAGACGCCGACGTTCGACGCCGTCTCGCGTGCCATCAAGGGATCGCACGGCAAGCCGATCAGCCTCACGGTCCTGCGCGGCGAGAAGGCGAAGATGCTCGGCCCCGTGCGCCCGAAGCAGGTCAGCGGCCGGTATGTCCTCGGGTTCGAGCCGGCGTGGGACACGACCAAATACGGGCCGGTCGGAGCGCTGAGCCACAGCCTCGGCGACAAC
>MNJC01000070.1 GCA_001920085.1 Actinobacteria bacterium 13_1_20CM_4_69_9 | reverse complement strand
CGTCGTCAAGGCACTCACGGGCGGCGGCACGCAGATGCCGAAGAACTGGAACCGCCGCTTCAAGCACAACCGCGACAAGATGAAGACCGGCGACATCCTCGAGCTCGCCGAGGTCGTGCGGAACTTGTCCCTGCGGGACCACGAGAAGGGCCTGTCGACGGGCGAGAAGCAGATGTTCGTCAAGGCGAAGAAGATCCTCGCGAGCGAGCTCATGTACGCGAAGGACATGGACGAGGAAGAGGCAGCCGAGTGGCTCGACGACGTTCTCGTCGGTTCGAGCGCGAACGGCGCCGCCAACGGCCGCAAGAAGACGACGACGTCGGCGAAGCCGGCGAAGGTTGCGTCGAAGAACGTCGCGAAGCCCGCTGCGCGTAAGCCGACAGCGCGGAAGACCGCGCCGAAGCCCGCCGCGAAGGCCAAGCCGAAGACGAAGGCGCGCGCAACGTCGAGGTGAGCGTCTGGGCCGTCCTCGCTGCGGCCGGTAGCGGGGAGAGGCTAGGCGCCGACCGGCCCAAGGCGTTCGTTCGCCTGGGCGAACAGCCGCTGTTGGCGGAAAGCCTCGCGCGCCTCGATGCCTCCGACTGGGTCGACGCGATCGTCGTCGCCGCTCCGCCCGGCTGGGAGGAGCCCGCAATCCTGCTTGCCGAGGAGCTCGGCTGCGGCAAGGTCAGCGCCTGCGTGACCGGCGGGGCGACCCGTGCCGACTCGGTGCGGCTCGGGGTCGCCGAGGTTCCGGCCGACGCGGCGGTCGTCCTCGTGCACGACGCTGCGCGGCCGCTCCTCGACGACGCCGTCGTCGAGCGCGTCGTGACGGCACTCGGCGAGGGCTGGGACGGCGCGGTGCCGACGCTGCCCATCCCCGACACCGTGAAGCGCGTCGACGGCGAGCAGGTCCTGGAGACGCTCCGCCGAGACGAGCTTCGCGTCGTCCAGACGCCTCAGGCGTTCGTCGCGGACATCCTGCGCAAGGCGCTGTCCGGCTCGGACTGGACGGACTGCTCGGCCGCCGTCGAGGCGGCGGGCGGACGTGTGCGTATCGTCGACGGCGATCCACGGCTGGCCAAGGTCACCGACGCTGCCGACCTCGACCGGGTCGCGGCTCTTCTGTGATCGTCGACTACCACATGCATCTGCGCAACGACCGTGAGCAGATCGCGCACGACACCGGGGCGGTGAGCCCGTTCGTCCACGCGGCACGCGCGGCGGGCGTCGACGAGATCGGCTTCACCGAGCACGGCTACTACTTCACCCAGTTGCGCACCCTCTGGTCGGTTCCTTACCAGTCCGAGCGTTGTGCCTACGATCTCGAGCAGTACGTCGACGCGGTGGTGCAAGCACGCGATCGCGGGCTGCCGGTCAAGCTCGGGCTCGAGGTCGACTACGTGCCGGGCCGCGAGGACGAGACCCGCGCGCTGCTCGCGCCGTATCCCTGGGACTACCTGCTCGGCTCCGTCCACTGGATCGACGGCCTCAGCGTCGACGGCGACCCGCGCCTCGTCGACGAGGTCGGCGTCGAGAGCGCGTGGCACCGCTATTTCGAGACGCTCGCGCTTGCCGCCGGGAGCAGGCTGTTCGACTCCCTCTCGCATCCCGATCTCGTGAAGATCTTCGGCGACCGCGCCGACGCATTCGACTATTCGACGGTCGCCGACGCGATAGCCGAGTCCGGCACCGCAATCGAGGTCTCCACGGCCGGGCTGCGCAAGCCGGTCGGAGAGCTCTACCCGCATCCCGACCTTCTCCGCGCGTGTCGCGAGCGCGCCGTGCCGGTCACCACCGGCTCGGATGCCCACGTGCCGAGCCTCGTCGGCCGCGACTTCGACCGGGCGCGCGAGCTGCTGAGTAGCGCCGGCTACGAGACGGTGACCGTGTTCGAACGCCGCCGGCGACGGCAGGAGCCGTTCGCGTGAGCTACCGCGTCGGCATCGGCGTCGACGCGCACGCGTTCGCCGAAGGCGTGCCGCTCGTCCTCGGCGGTGTCCGCTTCGACTCTCCTCATGGTCTGGCGGGTCATTCCGACGGCGACGTGATCACCCATGCGCTCATCGACGCGGTGCTGGGCGCCGCCGGTCTCGGCGACATCGGGTCGCTCTTCCCGTCCGACGGCTCGACCCCGCAGGGCGTCTCCTCACTCCATCTCCTTGATGAGGCGCTCGAACTGGTGCGCGGCGCCGGATACTCCGTCGTCAACGCCGACTGCGTCCTGATCGGCGAGGAGCCGCGCATCGCATCACGGCGCGAGGAGATGGGCGTGGCGCTCGGCCAGATCGTCGGCGCGCCGGTCAGCGTACGCGCGACCACCACGGACAAGCTCGGCTTCACCGGCCGGGGCGAAGGCCTGGCGGCGCAGGCCGTCGCGCTCGTCACCCAGAGCTGAGCAGCTCTTCGGCGCGCGGCGCCGTGCGAATCGTGCGTGAGAGGCTCGCGGCGAGGCCGACTGCGGCAGAGGCGGCCGCGACGAGGAGGATCGTGTCGACGCCGCCGATGCGCTCGAGCAGGATGCCGGCCGTGAGCTGTCCGAGCGGGATCGCCCCCCACGCAACGACGAGCGCCGCGCTGCCCACGCGCGCGAGCAGGCGGTCGGGCACGAGCGCGTACCGG
The DNA here is from genome assembly GCA_001920085.1 of Actinobacteria bacterium 13_1_20CM_4_69_9. GTDB lineage: Bacteria > Actinomycetota > Thermoleophilia > Gaiellales > Gaiellaceae > 3-1-20CM-4-69-9. The sequence continues at coordinate 15,319 of MNJC01000070.1, read as the reverse complement.
TACGTCGAGAACGCCACGTTGAAGATCGGGCCGAAGATCCCACCGACGGCCCAGATCGCGCCGAGCGCGTAGGGGCTCTCGACGAAGGCGCTGACGAACGCGCCGACCGCCCAGACCCAGAACGATCCGATCATGATCACCTTGGCGTGCACGCGCCGCTGCACCCACGGCGCGATCAGCGAGCCGACGATCGCTCCGCCGCCGAGAAACGCCAGCATGACGCCGACTGTCGCCGACGACGCGCCAAGGCTCTTCGCCCGCACGATCAGCGCGAGGATCAGCGCGCTGAACGCGAAGTTCGAGCCCGCGACGAGCAGCACGCCCGCGCGCATGAACGGCTGGCCCCACAACCAGCGCACGCCCTCCAGCATCTCCGCGCGCAGCTTCGTCACGGAGCGCGGCCGCTCTTCCTGGAACTTCGTGCGGATGAAGAACAGCGACACGAACGAGGCTGCGTAGGAGATCGCGTCGGCGGCGAACGGCAGTTGCTTGCTGATGCCGAACAGAGCGCCGCCGAGCGGCTGTCCCACGAGGTCGGCGCCCTGGATGCGCGCCTGGTTTTGCGCGACCGCGGTGGGCAGCTGCTCCTTCGGGACGATCTGCGGGAGCGCCGCCGACTCCGACAGGCTGAAGAAGACGAACAGCGTCCCTTCGACGAACGCGACGACGACGACCTGTGCGAACGTGAACTCGTCGAGTGCGAGCGCGATCGCGAGGCTCCCGAGCGCGAGCGTGCGTCCTCCGTCGGCGACGATCATCGTGCGCTTGCGGTCCCAGCGGTCGACGAGCGCTCCGGCAGGGAGGTAGAAGAGGATGTAGGGCAGTGTCTGCGCGAACCCGACGACGCCGGCCTTCGCCGGCGAGCCCGTCTCGGCGAGGACGAGGAGCGGATAGGCGACGCCGGTGACGCGGGTACCGATCGTGGAGACGACCTGCCCGCTCCACAGCACTATGAAGTCGCGGTTACGCCAGAGAGACGGGTGAGCTACCGGCGCCGGCCCTTCTTGGCACGTTCCATCTGGCGCTTCATCTGACGGTTCATGGGAGCCGCATCGGCCTGTTCGGTCGTCGCGTCGAGATACGCGGCGCGCTCGTCGCGGCTCAACCTCGAGAGTGCCTGCGCGGCACGCTGTGGATCCTTGGCGACGCCGGCGCGCTCCATCTTCCGCACGGCGCTCGCGAGCTCCGGGTTTTGCCGCTCGAGCGCCGCCTGCGACATCTTCCGCATCCCCTTGCCGATCAAGGGCAGCTTCATCAGGGAGCCCACGATCGGCTTCAGGTACTTCCCGCCGGCGATGCGGCCGAGCAGCGCGAAGATCCCGAACACAAGGAGCAGGGCGGCAAGGACGTAAACCGGGATCAGAATGAGCCAGATGTCGGCGGTCACGCGCGGATCGTAGCCTCTCCCGGGAGCGCGACGACGTCCGCCTCCACGCGGACGAGGCCGTCCCGCGCCAGGGAGTCCACCGCCTCCGCGTCGAGCGCTGCGAGCGGCCGCTCGGCCGCGGCGACGAGGCGGAGCGTCCGAGCCCTGCGCTGGCGGAAGGAGCCTTCGAAGCGGGACTGCTTGCGCAAGGGCTCGTAACGCCTGCCGCGTGAGGGGCACCGTTCCGCCAGCGGACAGAGACCGCAGCGCGGAACGCGTGCCAGGCAGACGGTGGCGCCGAGATCCATCAGCGCCTGCCCCGCGCGCGGCGAGAAGGCGTGCCCAGTCCGCTCCTGCACCCGCTGCACGTTCGTGTCCACTGGCAGCACATCGCGGCCGAACGCGAACCTCGCGAGGGCGGCAGCCGTATACGGGCCCACGCCCGGAAGCTGCGTGAGGTCGTCGGGCCAGCCGTCTCGCGCGATCTGCCGTGCGGCATGGTGGAGGTTGAGCCCACGGCGGTTGTAGCCGAGGCCCTGCCACGCGCGGATCACGTCGGCCGTCGTCGCGGCTGCGAGCGTGTCGACGGTCGGCCAGCGCTCGAGCCATTCGAGGTAGCGCGTGACGACTCGCTCGACCTGTGTCTGCTGCAGCATGACCTCGGACACGAGGATCGCGTACGGGTCCCGCGTCCGTCGCCACGGGAGATCCCTCCCGTTTTGGCTGAACCACGTCAAAAGCATTCGCTCCACCGGTTGCAGCCTACTTTTGCTCGCGGGCGACAAACGAACCGACGCTCGAAATCCCTGCCGGGAGTGGTTACCATCGTCACCATGCGCGATGAATCCGAGGTCTGGCAAGCGCTGTTAAAGCGCAAGGGGTTGTCGGTCACCGATCTCGCGGCACAGCTCGGCGTGACCCGGCAGCACGCACACCGGCTGCTGACCGGACGCCGTCCCGCCGAGACGCAGCGAGCCGAGCTCGAGGTCGCGCTCGCAATGGGATCACCGGGGTCGGGACATCCCCTGTACGCGATCGGCGAGCTCGACGACCTCGGGGAGCTGGACCTCGTGCCGGCAGGCGATGCGCAGCCGCTCTTCGCCGATCGTGAGGTGGCGACGCGTGTCGCCCTTGACGTCGACGCCGCATCCAGGCACGTCTGCGTCGTGCCCGTGTGGCCGACGTACGCATGGCGTAACCTCGTCGCGTTTCACGCCGCATGGGGTGCAGATCCCGAGCCGCGCAAGCTCTTCGTCGTCGACGACACGGATGACGAGCTGCCTCTCGACGTCGTGCTGGAAGAAATCCGTACTGGTTTCGAAGCAACGCTTCGTGCTCGAACGCTGGCGCACGATCCCGACCTGCTCGACGAAGTGCATACGCGTCTCGGCGGCTACACCACACGTCTGCCTCAGTAACCGGCCGACACACTCGACGCGCGAAGTTAGACGAACGGGTGGCGCACACGCGTTCCCGTTGACTTGCACGTTCGACAGGCGCATCATCGAACGACTGCGACTGCGCGCGACAGATAGCGCGTAATGGGGAAGTTGCGTCGACTCGGGGAGAGTCAAAACAGTTAGCCGCCTCAGCGTAGACAGAGCGCTTTCAGTGCTCGCCGGGTCTCGAGGAGAGATTTCGGTGCGTGCGCGCTTGGCGATCGCGGTCGTGCTTGCACTCACGCTCGCCGGGTTCGCCAGCGCTCCCGCGTTTGCGTCGGGCGGAAACGGCAGTGCGTCGCCGCCCGGGCAGGACCAACAGTCCTCCGACACCGTGCCACCGTCGTCGAGCAGCCCGGCCGACCAGGTTGACACCGCACAGCCGGCAAGCAGCCCGGCCGAAAACGGCAACGACAACGGTAACAGCGGGAACGGCCTCGGAAACGGCGGCGGCGACGGCAACGACGGCAACGGCGGCAACTCCGCGAACGCCCACGCGAAGGCCGCCCAGAACGATCCTTCGAACGCAAGCTCGATCGCGCGTGTCGACCAGCCGGGAGAGAACGGCGGCGTCGACCAGGAAAACAGACTAGCCAGACGAACAGTTCCGGGGCGAATGCCGACGCAGCTGCAACCGGCACGCCGGACTCGCAGGCGCGGGCCGATGCAACGGCCACCCAGCAATCCCCTCTGAACGTGAACGTCTCGGTGCGGGTGAACAGCCCCGGAAACCAGGGGTCGGTGACGCAGTCGAACAGTGCGGACGCTGCCGCAGGAGAGACGCCGAGCGCCCCCGCCGACGGGCCGCAGTCGGCGGGGGATACCAACAGCGCCTCGATCGACAACTCCGCTGCGCTCGGCCAGTCGCTGGAGCAATGTGGAGCTCAGTGCATCACCGGGCCGGACGACGACACGACCGCTTCCGCGGTTGCGGCCCCCACCGAGCAGGCGACGGTCGCAACCCCGGCGGCGCAGACCGTTCAGGCGCCTACGGCGACGACCGCGGCGGCAATCCAGCAGGCGCCGACGAACGTGAACGTCTCGGTTCGCCTTGCCAGCCCGGGAAGTGACGGAGCGGTGAGCCAGGCAAACACCGCCAACGCGACCGCGGACGAGGCAAACGTAACTTCGAGCGACCCGACCAACGTGAACATCCAGGTTACGGTCGCTGGTGACAGCGGGAACATCGCCGCGTCGAGCAACGGATTGCCCTGGACGTGGACGTGGAATTGGGATCTGGGCGCCGCCCCGAGCGACGCCGGCACCGCGACGAACGAGTGGAACTGGGACTGGACGCAGCCGGCGACAGATGCAACCAGCACACCAGCGGCCACAAGCGCAGCGACGACAGCGCCGCAGCCGGCCGAAGGCCAGTGGATCTGGATCTTCGACTACACCGCCCCCGACGGAACGCACGCGAGCGTGGTCTCGAACCAGCCGTGCGCGTGCGCATGGGTCTGGTCGTGGACGTGGTCGGGCGCTCCGGCTGCAGGGGCGCCGCAAGCGCAGGTCGGCGCACCTTCCGCAGAGGCAGTGCCGGCGCCGACACCGGCCCCGCAGATCGTCCAGGCGAACGATGCCGTGGCGACCGCGAACGCGAGTGCCTCGACCGACGTCGAGCAGCAGGCGAGCCAGAACGCACCCGACTCTCAGGCGACTGAGCAGCAGATCGACCTCATCCAGACCGCCGATGCGGAGGCCGTCGTCGACCAGGCAGGCGCGAGCAACTCGAGCGTCGTCACCGCCGGCCGGCTCAGCTCGCTCGAGCAGTGGAATCTGGTCTCGGCCTCGGCCACGTCGACAGCCGACTTCACCGCCAGGCAGACGAGCTCGCAGTCGCTGCAGCTGACTGCCGGCGACGTCGCCGCCCACCAGGAAGGCGCCTCGCAGCAGATCACGATCGTTCAGACCGCCGGCGCGACCGCGCGCGCCGCGCAGGCCGGAGCGCACAATCGCACGAAGATCGCCGCCCGAGGCCGCTCTGAGGCTCCGATAGGCGCGATCAGCCAGTCCAACGCCGCCGGCGCCTGGACGCTCGCGAGCTCGAGCGCAGCCGTCGTCCAGCAGATCACGCAGCACCAGCTCGGCGAAGGAGCCGACCAGTTCGCGCTCGCCGGGCAGGATGCAACGCTGATTCAGGATGCCCAGGCCGACGCCGAGGTCGCACAGGCGAACCTCGGCAATACGAGCAGCGTCTTGATCCCGGCCGGTGGGATCTTCAACCCGCCGATCAGCCAGTCGAACGACGTGCACGCGTCCGCTCAGATGACCAACGGCGCGGTCGTCGAGCAGCACATCAGCCAGAGCGAAAGCGGCGCGTTCATCACCTGGAGCGCGACGGCGGAGCAGACCGCGACCGTCACGCAGCCGTGGGGAGGGACGTTGCCCGTCGCGACGCCGACGGCGCTTCCTCCGGCGCAGAGCGGCCTAGTTCTGTCAGCGCCGCCCAGGAGTCGGAGCCAGACCCCGTCGACCTCGTCGACCTCCTCCTCTTCTGCCGCCGGTACGCCGCGGCGGATGAGCGCACCCGCAATGTCGGCGCCGCGCGCAGACGCTGCGATCGACATCGGCGACTGCGCGCCTTTCTGCCGCGGCGGCATCAGCGGCGGCCTCATAGGCTTGGCAATCGGCGTGAGCGGCGCCTGGTACGCGCTCCGGCCGCGCTCCTACAAGCTTGCAGCGCCCGGTGTTGGGCGTCTGCTGGACGACGCACCGGCCCTTGGGCGGTCGGTGGACATCGCTCTCTTCGAGCGGCCTGGTTAAAGCCCGCACCGGCTGACCCAACCCGCCGAGAAAGCTTGGGTCTCGGCGCATCAGACCAGGCACACAACGCTCGAAAGGAGCGAAGAAATTGTCAGGTAAAACACGGTGGCTGCTCGGAGCATCCGCCGCGTTCGTCGCCTCCGTCGTGGCTGTTCCCACGGCGCTGGCGAATCCACCTGCACCGCCGTCTCCGCCCTCGATCACCATCACGGTGAACGGGACGCAGAACGGCACGGTGGATCAGTCGAACGCGTCGGCTCGGAGCGGCCGCGCAAGCGCCAACGGTGGCGACGCCACCGGCGGCGCCGGTACGGGCACTGGCGGAGACGCCAGGAACTCGAACCGCAACTCCAGCGGAGACGCCAGCGGCGGCTCGGCGGACACGTGCAAGCAGGCCGGCTGCAAGATCTCCGGAGGAGACGCCGGCAACGTAGGCGCGACGACGTCGGGCAATGCCTCAGGCGACACGACCTCGAACGGCGGATCGACCGGCGGCAACTCGTCGGGCGATGCGAAGAACGTCGCGGTCGGAGGCAACGGTGGCAGCACCGGAGGCAACGACTCTGGTGACGCCGCTTCCGTTGCGAAGGGTGCGAACGCCGAGTCCGGCGACGCCAAGGGCGGCAAGGCCGTCAACATCGGCGGAGTCACCGGCGACGCATCCTCAACTGGTGGCGCAGCCTCGAACGACGCGGATGGCGGCAACGCCCGCCTCGGCACGAGCTCGTCGAGCCAGAACGGCGCAAACTCGACCGCCGGCGCGGCAGATCCAACCGCCGGTGTCGGAGGGAACGCCACGAGTGGGTCAGCCTCCGGTCTCGCTGCAGAAAGCGGCGACGCGTCCGGCGGTAACGGCGGCGCAGCGACCGCGACCGGCGGCGCAGCAACAAACGGCGGAAACACCTCCGCAGCAGGTAGCTTCGACACGCTGACGGGCGGAGCAGCCTCAGCGGGTCCCGCGACGGGTGGCGCCGGTGGCGCTGCAACGTCTGGTAGCGCCGACGCAGGCCCGGCAACGGGCGGCGCGGCGACGAGTGGCTCGGCAACGGGCGGCTCGAACACCAGCGGTGCGGCCACGTCCGGTGCGGTCTCGAGCGGATCCGCGAACGGCGGCAACTCCGCGAGCGGCAATCCCTCCTCGAGCGCCACGAGCGGTGCGTCCACCATGGGCGACACCATCGGCGGCGCGAACCAGAGCGGGGATGCCGTCGGCGGCGTGTCGGCCGGTGGAAGCCCGGCTGTCGGTGGAGGCACCGGCGGTGCGGCGACCAGCGGTGCGGCTACCGCAAGCCCGACGCAGACTGCGACCGGCGGCGCCGGCAACGGCACCGGTGGCGCAGCCTCGGCGAACGGCGGCTCCGCGACGAGCGGCTCGGCCTCGGTGCACAACGAGGCGACCCTTCGCCAGCGGCTCCGCCAGTCGATCTCCCTCTCGTTCACGTTCTAGAGAGGAAGGAGCACTACGTTCGTGAGCCAGCAGACCGAAACAGCAACGTCGACAGGCCGCAAAGCCCAAGTGCCGGCCTCGCCGCCGCTGCCGATCGTTCTGTGGTGCTCACGCGCGAGGAAGGAATCGGATGACCAGACGTCGGCGCCGCCGGCCTTCCGCATCCCGAGCGCGGTCGAGCCGGCGGTGTTCGTCGCCGAACTCACCAACGTCGACGGGCTGCCCGCGGAAGACGCAATCGCACCGCGGGCCGCCCGGCCCGACGGCAACGACGACACGGGGGCGGCCTGTGAACGCGGGGAACGAATCGTGTTCGCGGGCCATCCGCGTCGAAGCGACGGGGAGGCCCGCAGACCGAAGCGGCCTTCGGCTGTGGGCCTCCCCGGCCTTTGAGGCAAGCCCGCCCGGCGCTTCGCCGACGGGCCCGGCAGCTACTCGGGGCGAAACTACACTGGCGCCGAGGATGAAACGGGTGCGCTTTGCTCCAAGTCCGACCGGTTCTCTGCATGTCGGGAACGCCCTCAGCGCTGTCGCGAACCGCGCGCTGGGCGACTGGATGCTCCTGCGGATCGACGACACCGATCCGGCGCGGAACGTTCCTGGCGGGGAGGAGGAGCTCGTCGGGGACCTCGAGTGGCTGGGGCTCGAGTGGGACGAGGGGCCGGTACGGCAGAGCGAACGTGCCGGCCGCCACCGCGAAGCCGGCGCCGAGCTCGGCGAGCGCTTCGACGGGATCACTCTGCTTCGGCCCGACGGCACCGCGACGTATCACCTCGCGAGCGTCGTCGATGACATCGACTTCGGGATCACGCATATCGTCCGCGGGTTCGACCACCGTCCGAACGAGGCGCTGCATCGGCGGCTGTTCGAAGCGCTCGGCGCGACGCCGCCGGAGTTCGTGCACCACGGACTGATCCTCGGCGAGTGCGGCAAGAAGCTCGCGAAGCGCGCGCCGGGCTCGACGGTCGCGTCGCTGCGCGACGCCGGGATTCCCGGCCCCGCGGTGCGCCGGTATCTCGATGAGCTCGGCCTGCCCGTGCACGACGTGCACTACGACCTGCCGCGCATCCGCCGGCTCGCGATCGAGGCGATCGAGTCGATGAGCGATCAGGAGCTGGCGGACGCCGCGGATGCACCGCTCGAGGTCGTCCCCGCATTGCGCGGCGCGCGCGATCTCAATGAGGCGCGCGACTATGCACGTGCGATCCTGACGCCGCCCGCTCCGGCGAACGTGGATGCGCGGGAGACGCTCGAGCGCTTTCGCGAGCTGCTGGAGCGCAGCAACGGCAACGTCGACGCGCGGGCGCTCGTCCGGGAGCTGAAGGCGGTCGGCGGCAACCTGCGCGCGCTGCGTCTTGCGCTGACCGGCCAGGAGCGTGGGCCCGAGCTCTGGACGGTGATCGCGGCGCTGCCGCGCGACGAAACGCTGCGCAGGATCGATGCGGCTCTCTGACACGTTGACGAAGGCGAAGGTCGAGCTGCCGGCGGGCGGGCCGATCCGCATGTACTTCTGCGGCCCGACCGTCTACCAGCGCGCACACATCGGCAACGCGCGGCCGTTCGTCCTCGGCATGTGGCTGCGCAACTGGCTCCGCGTGCAGGGGCGAGACGTGAAGCTCGTCCACAACATCACCGACATCAACGACCGCATCTACGAGGCCGCACCGGGCGCGAGCGCCGCGCTTGCCGAGCGGGCGACTGCGTGGTACCTCGAGGACACGGCCGCGCTCGGGCTCGGCCGTCCCGACGAGCTCCCGAAGGCGAGCGACTTCGTCGCCCAGATCATCCGCTTCATCTCGGAGCTGATCGAGCGCGGCTACGCGTACGAGGTGGAGGGAGACGTCTACTTTCGCGTTGCGCGCGACCCGAGGTACGGCCGCCTGTCCGGACAGCGCCCGGACCAGGTCGAGGAGCAGGAGCCGAATCCGCGCAAGGAGGATCCGCGCGACTTCGCGCTCTGGAAGGCGAACAAGCCCGACGAGGACACGTCGTGGGACTCGCCTTGGGGGCGCGGCCGCCCCGGCTGGCACATCGAGTGCTCGGTCATGGCCGAGGAGCTGCTCGGCCCGGTGTTCGAGATCCACGGCGGCGGGCTCGATCTCGTCTTCCCGCACCACGAGAACGAGCTGGCGCAGTCGGGCGCGCTCGGGCACGACTTCGCACGCATCTGGACGCACAACGGCTTACTGCGCTTCACCGGCTCGAAGATGTCGAAGTCGGAGGGGAACATCGTCACGATCCGCGACGCCGTCGCGCGATGGGGCCGTGAAGCGATCCTCGTCTACTTCATGACCGGCCACTGGTCGAAGCCGATCGACTTCTCGGAGGAGGTCATGGAGTCCGCGGAGGCACGTGTCGATCGCATTCGCGAGGTTTTCCGCGCCGAATCCCGGCCCGTGGGCGACTGGAACCAGTTCGCGGCGGCGCTCGAGGACGACTTCAACACGCCCGAAGCGCTGGCGGTCCTCCACGGATGGCGCGACCACGACCTGCTGCGTCGCGCGCTCGACATCTTCGGGCTCGCATCGCTCGCTGAGGCCGCGGACGCGCCGCCCGAGGTCGTCGAGCTCGCCGAGCGGCGGCGGCAGGCGCGCACGGCGCGCGATTTCGACGAAGCCGACCGGTTGCGGGCCGAGATCGAAGCCGCCGGCTGGGAGGCACGCGACGTCGCGGACGGCTTCCAGCTCGTCCCGAAATGACGCGCGAGCAGGGGTACGGGCGCCGCCCGGTGCGCGAGGCGCTGCGTGGGCGCCGCGAAGTCCTCGAGCTCTGGGCGACCGAACGCGCGCAGAAGGCCGAAGCCTGGCTGCGCGAGCTCGACCGTCCGCGCGTGCAGACGAAGCTCGAGCGTGAGCTGAGCGAGGCGGGCGGCACACGCGACCATCAGGGCGTGCTGGCGTGGTGCGAGCCGTACAGGTACGCCGACGGCTGGGAGCTGGCTGCGCGGGAGCAGCCGCTGCTCGCATGCCTCGACCAGGTGACCGACCCGCGGAACCTCGGCGCGGTCATCCGCAGCGCGGACGGTGCGGGTGCGACCGGCGTTGTCGTGCCCGCGCACGGCGCTGCGACGGTGACGCCGGCGGTCTGCCGCGCGTCGGCGGGCGCCGTCGAGCACGTATCGGTCGCGGTCGTCCCGAATCTCGCGCGGTACCTCGGCGAGGTGAAGCGCGGCGACCTGTGGATCTTCGGCGCGGTCGGTGACGGCGCGAAGCCGATGTGGGCGACGGATCTCAGCGGCGGCGTCGCGCTCGTCTTCGGCGCCGAAGGAAAGGGCCTGCGCCCGCTCGTGCGCAAGACGTGCGACGACGTCGTGTCCATTCCGATGCAGGGTGCGGTCGAGTCGCTCAACGTGAGCGTCGCGGCGGCCGTCCTGCTCTACGAGGTGCGGAGGCAGCGTGATGCCTGAGCCGGCGGCGATCGCCGCCCGTCCGCGGAGCGGACCGGTGGAGGGGGTCTGGGGGAACCGGGAGGTTCCCCCGGCGGGGACGCCCTGATGCCCGAACCAACCCTCTACCTCTTCGACGGGCACAACCTCTTCCACGCGGGGAACTACGCCGACCTGCGGCAGCTGCGCGACGAGCTCGCCAGCTTCGTCGCGCTCAAGGGCGCCCGCGGTGTGCTCGTGTTCGACGGGAGCGGGGAGGACGAGTCTTACGGACCACTCGAGGTGCGCTACGCGGCCAACGCCGACACGCTGCTCGAGCGGCTGGCGGCCGAGAACCGCGCGACGCAGGTCGTCTGCCTCGTCTCTTCCGACGTCGCCGTCCGAGGAACGTCGGGGCAGGAGGTGCAGAAGCGCTCCTCCGCCACGTTCCTCGGCGACCTGGAAGCCGTCTCGCACACCGAGGACCGCCCGCACCACCTCCGCGACACGCTCGATCCCGAGACACGGGAGAAGCTCGAGCGGATGCGCCGCGGCGGTTAGTCGACCGAGCAGTCGAGCTCGGGCGCGTCGGCGTGCAGCCGCCCGAGCAGGCCGGCGAGCTGTTCGAGCTCCTCGCTCGTGTAGCGCGCCTCGAAGAACGCCCGAAGGTCTGCGACGTGCGTCTTCGACGCTTCCCGCAGCTTTGCGAGCCCCTCGTCGGTGAGGACGGCGTAGGTCACGCGGCGGTCGCTCGCGCACGCGGCGCGGTCGACCCACCCTTCCTTCTCGAGCCCGTCGAGCAGACGTGTCACGCCCGACGCGGTCAGGATCAGCTGCTCGGCCAGATCGACGCGCCGCAGCCGCCGCTCCTCGGCTCTCGCGAGGAGCAGCATGCACTCGAAGTCGTTCACCGTCAGCCCGTGGTCGGCCACGAGCTGGGCGTTCACGGCGCCCACGGCCGCCGACTGGCCGCGGAGCAGGCTGATCCAGGCCTCGATGGCAGGTGCTTGCTCTCTCAATACTTGACTAGACAATCTTCCCTCGCTACTATTGCTTGCGTAGTCAATTGTATCGCACTCAAGGAGGAGTGGGAAATGGCAGTTTTGACGGAGAACCGGACGGCGCTGCCGACCGGCACCTGGGTCCTCGATCCGGTCCATTCGAGCATCGGCTTCGAGCTCCCGTACCTGGCGGGCACATTCCGCGGGTCCTTCACGGACGTGGACGCCAAGCTGACCGCCGACAGCCTCTCGGGCTCTGCGCGGGTCGCGAGCGTCGACGTCAAGGACGAGAACCTCTCGGCGCACCTGCAGTCGCCGGAGTTCTTCGACGCGGAGAGCCATCCCGAGCTCAGCTTCGCGTCCCGCTCGATCGAGCGGTCGGGCGACGAGCTGAAGGTCGACGGCGAGATCACGATCCGCGGCACGACGAAGCCTGTCGAGCTGGTCGGCAAGATCGCCGACCCCATCACGGACGCGTTCGGTAACGAGCGCGTGAACGTGAGGCTCGAGACCACGGTCGACCGCACGGCGTTCGGCCTGAACTGGAACATGCCGCTGCCGAACGGGCAGCCGGCGCTGAAGAACGAGGTCACGCTCGTCGCCGAGCTGTACTTCGTCCAGGAGGCGTAAGGGCGATGAGGGTTCTCGGGATCTCGGGCAGCTTGCGCCGGGACTCGTACAACACGAAGCTCCTCCGCGCCGCGGAGGAGCTTCTCCCTCCGTTCGCGGAGCTCACGGTCTGGGACGAGCTGAAGGCCGTCCCGCCGTTCGACGAGGACGACGAGCTCGGCCCGACGCCGTCGGCGGTCGCCTCGTTGCGCGAGGCCGTCGCCGAGGCCGACGCGATCGTCTTCGCGACGCCGGAGTACAACGCGTCGGTACCGGGCCAGCTGAAGAACGCCGTCGACTGGCTGTCGCGGCCGGTGGCGACGGCGGCCCTGCGCGGGAAGCCGGCGCTCGTGGTCGGCGCGAGCACAGGAGCGTTCGGCGCCGTGTGGGCGCAGGCAGAGCTCCGGAAGGTGCTCGCGACCGCGGGCGCGCGAGTCGTCGAGGCGGAGGTTGCGGTCGGCCACGCGCCGGCGAAGTTCGACGGGAGCGGCGCGCTCGTCGACGAGGAGCTGAACGACCAGCTGCGCGAGGCGCTCGACGTGCTCGCCGCGGAGGCGCCGGTGCGGCCTGTCGCGCTCGCGGTCTGAGCGGCATGCTCTCGGCGTGCAGAGGATGCACGCCGACGAAGTCGAGACCGACGCCGGTCTCGTTCGACGCCTGCTGAGCGCACAGTTTCCACAGTGGTCGGGGCTGAGGGTGGAGCGTGTCCCGTCCTTCGGGACGGACAACGCGCTCTACCGGCTCGGCGACGACATGGTCGTGCGGCTCCCTCGCATCGACTGGGCTGCGAGCGACATCGACAAGGACGCACGCTGGCTGGATCAGCTGCGACCGCTCGTGCCGGTCGCGATTCCACAGCAGCTCGCCACCGGCACGCCCGGCCTCGGCTTTCCCTGGCGCTGGGGGATCTACCGCTGGCTCGAGGGAGCGAACCCGGTCGTCGGCGCAATCGACCGTCCGGAAGAGCTCGCCCGCGACGTGGGCAGGTTCGTGGCGGCACTGCGCCGAGTTCGACTGAACGACACCCGGACGGGCTCGCGCGCCGGGCCGCTCGCCGCCCGGGACGCCGAGGTACGGCAGGCGATTCCCGACGTCGCGGGCGAGCTCGACGCCGCGGCCGTCACGACAGCCTGGGAGACCGCGCTGCGAGCGCCGGCCTGGGGCGGGCCGGCCGTGTGGACGCACGGCGACCTGCTGCGCGGCAACCTCTTGCTCCGGGAGGGCAGGCTCGCGGCAGTGATCGACTGGTCGCTGCTCGGCGTCGGCGATCCGGCATGCGACTCGATCGTCGCCTGGAGCGTCCTTCCCCGGGAGACGCGGGACGCGTTCCGGGCGGAAGCGGGCTTCGACGACGCGACGTGGGCGAGGGGCCGCGGCTGGGCGCTCTGCTGCGGGGTGCTCCAGGTTCCGTACTACGCCGAGAGCAATCCGGAGCTCGCGGACAACGGCCGGCACATGGTGGGGGAGATTCTGGCGGAGCGGGCGTGAACCGCTCCTGAGGCCGCTATAACCCGCCAGGGATGAAGCCACACGTAGCTGTGATCACGCTCGGCGTCAGAGACTTGAAGCGCGCGCGGAGGTTCTACAGTGAGGGTCTCGGCTGGCCGATCCAGCAGGAGGATTACAACTGGGTCTGCTTCCTCCTCGAAGGCGGGGCAACGGCGCTCGCGCTGTATCCCTGGGATGAGCTCGCAGAGGACGCGTCTGTGTCGAGCGACGGTGCCGGCTTTCGCGGCGTGACGCTGGCGCACAACGTGCGGTCGCAGGAGCGCGTCGACGAGGTGCTCATCGAGGCCGAGCGTGCGGGTGGCAACATCGTGAAGCCGGCGCAATCCACATCGTGGGGCGGGTATCGCGGTTATTTCGTGGAGCCGGAGGGGCACCTCTGGGAAGTTGCCACAGGCGCGACGCAACTTCCGTTCTCAGAGTAGAACCCGACTGGTTCATCAGCGATCCGTATCCACTCGAATCGAGCCGAACATACGTTCGTAACATCCTGGGTCCATTGCAAACCTCTTGTAAAGAGCAGCGGACCTTGCTATGGTCTCCCTCAACCTAAGGGTGAGAGTTACGTCTCGCCCCTGACCCCGGGGGAGGCCAGATGGCCGCACGGCCCGCCGCAACAGCCGCGCAGAAGGCCCAACGAGAGCTCGAAGACCTGCAGCTCGTGCTCCGCGCGCGCAACGGGGACGGCGCTGCGCTCGACGTCCTCATCCGCCGTTACACGGGTTTCGTGCGGTTGAAGGCGAGCTCGTACTTCCTCGCAGGTGGAGACTCGGAAGACCTCGTCCAGGAGGGCCTGATCGGCCTCTACAAGGCCGTCCGGGACTTCCGGCCCGACAAGGAGACCTCTTTCCGCAGCTTCGCGGAGCTCTGCGTGACCCGCCAGATCATCACGGCCATCAAGACCGCCACACGCTTCAAGCATGCCCCCCTCAACACCTACGTCTCGTTCAGCCACACTCCCGCCGGCCAGGAGTCCGACAGCGAGTGCACCCTCGGGGACGCCTTGCCGGGGCCCAGCGTCGACGATCCCTCCGTTTGCGTCATATCCACGGAGGAGCTCCAGAGCCTAGTGTTCACCCTAGGTAGCGGCCTCTCCCAACTAGAAGCGGATGCTTTACGTCTCTACTTGGAGGGGTCGTCGTACGAGCAGATGGCAGAGGAGTTGGGCTGCGACACGAAGACGATTGACAACGCGCTCCAAAGGGTCAAGAGGAAGATCTTGACCCACCAGAAAACCAGGCAAGTCCTGCTGTAGTAAGGAATAACAGGCCGCCCAGGAGCGTTTTAGATGGTGTAGGCGCCTTCGGGTGCCTGTCCTTTGGAGAAGTAGAAGGAGTGACTGAACTGACCAAGCTTGCTGAACTGGAACCCCGCGCCTTCGTCGACCAGGCGGAGGAGCTCGGAGAGCTCGAGGAAGAGGTCCTCGAGGCGTACGCGCACGAGCACGAGCTCGACGACGAGGAGGTTGCACACCTCCGCGGCGAGCTCGAGGAGCGCGGCGTCGACCTGATCTCGGCTCCCCATGCCGAGCCGGTGGCCCGTGCCGTGGCGCCGGTGAGCGGTGCGACCGACAGCCTCACGCTGTTCATGAACGAGGCCGGCCGCTATCCGCTGCTCACGGCGGCCGAAGAGGTCGCGCTGGCGAAGCGCGTCGAGCGCGGCGACATCGCGGCGAAGGAGCGGATGATCAACTCGAACCTGCGTCTCGTGGTCTCGATCGCGAAGCGCTATCAGGGCCACGGGCTGCAGCTCGGCGATCTGATCCAGGAGGGCGTGATCGGACTGAACCGCGCCGTCGAGAAGTTCGACTGGCGCAAGGGCTTC
>MNJC01000061.1:2915-23666 GCA_001920085.1 Actinobacteria bacterium 13_1_20CM_4_69_9 | reverse complement strand
GGCGAGAAAGCGCGCATCTGCTCGATCTCGTCGCCCCAGAACTCGATGCGCAGCGGCTCCCGGCCCGTCGTCGGGAAGACGTCCACGAGCCCGCCGCGCACGGCGAACTGCCCGCGCTCGTCGGCGCGCTCGACTCGCTCATAGCCCGCGAGCGCGAGCGTCTCCGACAGCTGCTCGAGGCTGAGCTCCTCCCCCGGGGCGATGCGGATCGAGTCGGGCCGCAGCTCCGCCGGCGGCAAAGGCTCGGCGAGCGCCGCGGCGGAAGCGCAGACGAGGCCGCCGGCAGCGAGAACGTCGAGCGCCCGCGCGCGCTCGCCGACGAGATGCGGCGCGGGATCGAGGCCCGAGCCCCACTGGACGCCGCGGCTCGGCAGCAGTGCAACGCGCTCGTCGCCGACGAACCACGCCACCGCTTCCGCGAGATCGCGCGCGTCGGCGTCTTCGGGCACGAGCACCACGAGCGAGCGGTCGAGCTGCTCGTGCAATGCCGCGAGCAGCAGCGGCAGCGCCGGCTCCGAGACGCGGGCAGCCGCGGGGAACGCCTCGGAGAAGGCGCGCAGTCGGTCGCTCTCGCGAAGCTCCTCGACGAACGGATGAAGGATCGGATGGTCCACGAAAACAGGCCGAACCGTGCGGTTCGGCCTGGTCATCGTAGCCCTGCGCTCGCGCCTCGCTTCTGGTGGAGAAAGCCCGGCTTCGTTCGACAGCGTTCGGGAAGCTCGAGGCCGAAACGCTCGGAGAGCCGCTGCATGTCGATCCAGTCCACGTCGTCGAACCCGGTGTGTTGATGCCAGGCGACTTGAAGCTCGGGCGTGATGCACGGCACCTCCACGCCGCCGATGCGGCCGTGCCCGGAAAGGCCCTCGCGCGGCCAACGATGCGGCGGACCGCCGGCGGCGTCGGCTTGCCAGCCGTCGCCCTTCGAGTCGAAGCTCAAAGGGTGGCAGTCGACCTTCCGCCCGGCTGCGTCTTCGAGGACGAAGCTGGCAGGCCATTCGATGTCGGAGCGACGGAACTCGCGGAAGGCCTCGCAGATGCGCTCGACGTCTTCGAAGCGGACGCCGAGATCGAGATCGTCGTGCGGGCGCGTCTGCTGCCCGAGCAGCGCGTCGATGCCCCAGCCGCCCTCGATCCACACCTCGATGCCGTGGTCGCGGAGACGTCCGAGGACGTCGAGGACGTCGACTCGCCTCAGTTGAACTGCGCCTGCGCGCGGCCGAGGCCTTCGGCGTCGAGCGCCTCGACGGCGTCGGCCGCTCGAGAGATCAGCGCGCCTGCATCGTCCTCGGGCCCGAAGTCGGAGAGGACGTAGTCGGCCAGCGGCCGCGGATCGCCGCGGCCGGGCCGTCCGACGCCGATGCGCAGGCGCATGAACTCCGGCGTCTTCAGGTGCTGCGCGATCGAGCGCAGGCCATTGTGCCCGGAGAGGCCGCCGCCCTTGCGCGCCTGGAGGCGGCCGAGATCGAAGTCGCCCTCGTCGTGCACGACGAGGATCGCGTCGGGCTCGAGCTTGTAGAAGCGCGCCGCGGCGGCGACCGAGCGGCCGGAGTCGTTCATGTACGTCTCCGGCTTCAGCAGGGCGACACGGTGGCCGTCGAGTCGGAGCTCCGCGAGCTGGCCGGAGAACTTCCCTTTCCAGCTCGCCCCGTGCCGGCGCGCCAGCTCGTCGAGCACCATCCAGCCGGCGTTGTGACGATGCCGCTCGTATTCGCGGCCCGGGTTTCCGAGGCCGACGACGAGCAGATCGAGCGACGAGGCGCGTTCGCCTCGACGCCACGGAAGCTTCATCTAGCCCTCGGAGGTGCCCGGCTCGCCCTGCTCGCCCGAAGCCGCGTCCGCAGCAGGCTCGGCGGCGCCCTCGGCCGCACCCTCGGGCAGCTCCTCGGGCGGAACCTCGCCCTCCGGCAGCTCCTCGCCTTCCTCCGTGACCTCTTCGGGCTCCTCGACGCGCGTGGGGAGGGTCACGGTCGCGAGCACGGTCTCCTCCGGGTCGTCGAGGTAGGTGACGCCGTCCATCGCCGCAAGGTCTGCGAGGCGGAGCGTGTCGCCGATCGCCATGCCGGAGACGTCCAGGTCGATGTGCTCCGGAATCTCCATCGGCAGCGCTTCGACGTTGATCTCGCGCTGCACCTGGGAGAGCACGCCTCCCTCCTTCGTGCCGGCGGGCTCACCGACGAGCTGAACGTTGACGCTCGCCTGGATCGGCTTGTCGAGCCGGACTTCCTGCAGATCGACGTGGGAGATGTGGCCGCGAATCGGGTCCTGCTGGTAGTCCTTCAGGATCGAGGCGTGCGTCGTCTTCTGTCCTTCCAGGACGACGTCGAGGATCGCATGCAGTCCACCCTGTCCAGTCAGGACACGGCGCAGCTCCCGTTCGGGAATGCAGATCGCGTGCGGCTGCTTGCCGCTGCCGTACAGGACGCCCGGAATGAGGCCCTCACGGCGGAGGCGGCGTGCGTCGGCGGAACCGCGCCGGTCGCGCTCCTTGACCTGCAGCTTGACTCGTTCGCCGGCCATTTCGGCGGCGAAGTGTAGCCATTACTTCTTGTGTGCAGGTCGATCCCGAGCAGCACCAGCGGCCAGAGGAAGATCGCGAGCATGCCGAAGTCCTAACCCTGCCTCGGGATTCGAAGTCGCGGGCTTCAGGACAACGCCGCTGACGCCGATCAAGCCACACATGTCCATGCGGATCGTCGACGGCGCACGCCTCCTGCGAACGAGCTTCGACCTCGTGCGCCACGACCGCGGGCTGCTCTGGTTTCCCGTGGCGTCGACGTGCTGCTTCCTCCTCACGGCCGCGTTCTGGCTCTACGAGGGGACATGGCTGTACTCGGTGCACGGCCCGTGGGTGCTGTTCGTGCCGCTCGTCCTGGTCGGCATGTACTCCGTCACGTTCGTCGGCATCTTCTTCAGCGTCGCGCTCGCCGGCGCCGCCAACGGCGTGCTCGACGGGCGCGGGGCGTCCTTCGGCGAGGGCGTCGACGTCGCGTGGTCGCGGCTGGGCAGCATCGCCGGCTGGGCGGCATACGCCCTTTCCGTCTCGCTCGCGCTCAGCCTGGTTCAGCGGCTGAACCGCTGGGCCGGTACGGCCGCGCAGATCGCATGGAGCTTCGCGACGTTCTTCGTCGTGCCACTGATCGCCTTCGAAGGGCTGGCCGCCGGCGACGCGCGTCGCCGCTCGTTCGAGCTCGCCAAGCTGAACTGGCGCGCGGAGAGCGGCGGGCTCGGCGCGCTGCACGCGGCGATGTTCGTGCCGGCGCTCGTGTTCTTCGTCGCCTACAAGGCTCTCGCCGGCGGCGAGGTGCATTCGCCTGCGGCGCAGGGGCTGCTCGGGCTCGCGTTGGCGGCCTCGCTCGTCGTGGGGATCGTCGCCCAGGTCGTGCGACAGGTCTTCGCGGTCTGGCTCTACCGCACTGCTACCAGCTAGAAGAGCGCGTTCATATCGCCGAAGATCGCGGAGACGGAATCGTCCGCGAAGACGTTGTGAATCGTCTCGGCGAGGATGTCGGCGACCGTGATCACGGTCACGCGCTCCGGCTTCGTCAGCGGGTCGATCGGAACGGTGTCGGTGACGACGACGTTGTCGAGCGGGCTGTCCTCGATCCGCTCGATCGCGGGCGAGGAGAAGATGCCGTGCGTCGCGCACGCGTAGACCTTCTTCGCCCCGTGCTCCTTCAGGAACTGGGCACCCGCGACGAGCGTGCCGGCAGTGTCGACCATGTCGTCCGTCATCACGGCGCACTTGCCGTCGACGTCGCCGATCACGTTCGTGATGTGGGCGACGTTGTGCGCCGGACGATCCTTCTGCAGCACCGCGAGGTCGCCGCCGATCATCTCTGCGAACTTGCTCGCCAATCGGGTGCGGCCCGTGTCGGGCGCGACGGCGACGAGCTCCTCGGGGAGGCCGAGGTCGCGGAAATACTGCGCGAGCATCGGGAGCGCCGTCATGTGGTCGACGGGCACTTCGAAGAATCCCTGGACCTGGCCGGCGTGCAGGTCCATCGTCAGCACGCGGTCGGCACCGGCTGACTGGATCATCTCGGCGACGAGCTTGGCGGTGATCGGCTCGCGCGGACGTGACTTCTTGTCCTGCCGCGAATACGGGTAGAGCGGAACGACTGCCGTGATGCGCTTCGCCGACGCGAGCTTCGCGGCGTCGATCATGATCAGCAGCTCCATCAGGTGCTGGTCGACCGGCGGCGAGCTCGTCTGCACGATGAAGAGGTCGGCGCCGCGGATCGACTCCTCGTACCGGCAATACGTCTCCCCGCTCGCAAACGTGCGCAGCGAAACGTCGCCGACCTGGATGCCGAGCTTCTCCGCGATCCTGTCCGCGAGCTCGGGATGCGAGCGTCCGGCGAACAGCATCAGCCGCTTCGACGGCCCGCTCTCGATCCAGTGCTCCGGTTTGACCTCCGCCTTCGACTCGGCGACCTCGAGCCCGGGCAGGCGAGTCAGCTCAGTCGTTGCGCTTTCCACGGAGATAGCCCTCTTTCGTGATCTGCTTCGGCGGGAACCCAGCGAGCGATTCGGGAGGGACATCTTCTGTTATGTATGCCCCGCCCGCAATCCATGCGTCGTCCCCGATCTCGATCGGGGCTTCGAAGCCATTGTGAATGCCGGTCCTGACGTTGCGTCCGATCTTCGTCCTGCCCTTCGGGCGATCGCGCTGATGGGGAAAGTTCGCGGTGATGTTGCCGGCGGCGACGTTCGTGTCCTCGCCGATCTCGGCATCGCCGATGTAGGAGAGGTGTGGGATCTTCGTGCGCTCGCCGACCTCGGAGTTCTTGATCTCGACGAAGGTCCCCGCCTTGGCGCCGGCTGCGAGCCTGGTGCCGGGACGGAGGTACGCGAACGGCCCGACGGTCGCGCCGGGCCCGATCTCCGCGTCGACCGCCACGACGTGCGGCCCGACCTCCGCGCCCGCGGCGACGCGCGTCTTCCCACGGAGGATCGTGAACGGATGGATCGTCGAATCCGCCTCGAGCTCGACGTCCGGCTCGATCCACGTCGTCTGCGGATCGACGATCGTGACGCCCGCGAGCATGTGCTCTCTGTTCACGCGCGCGCGTAGGAACAACGCGGCGTCCGCGAGCTCGACGCGCGTGTTGACGCCCTCGACCTCGCTTGCGTCCGGAGCTTTGAACACGCCCACCTCCTCCCCGCCTTCGACCAACAGTCGCACCGCGTCCGTCAGATAGAGCTCGCCCTGCGCGTTCGCCGGCTCGATCCGGTCGAGCGCGGGCCACAGTCTGTCAGCCTCGAAGACATAGATCGAGGAGTTCACTTCGCGGATCGCCCGCTGCTCTTCGTCGGCGTCTGCGTTCTCGACGATCTGGCGGAGACGGCCGTCCTCGCCGCGGACGATGCGCCCGTAGGCCAGAGGGTCGGGCGGCTCGAACGAGAGCACCGTCGCGGCGACGCCCGATCGTCGGTGCTCGTCGACGAGCTGTTGCAGCAAGGCCGAGCTGAGCCGCGGATGGTCGCCCGAGACGACGAGCAACTGCTTCGCGTCGGCGACCTTGTCGCGCGCGGCGCGCAGCGAGTCGCCGGTGCCGAGTGGTTTCTCCTGCACTGCGACGTTCGCGCCGTCGAACGCGTCGACGGCATCGGGTGCGACGACGAGGACGAGCGGGTCGGGGCGGAGCGGCTCGACCGCTCCGACGACCCAGTCGATCAGCCTCCGCCCGAGCAGCGGGTGGAGGTGCTTCGGCGTCGCGGACTTCATCCGCGTGCCAAGGCCCGCGGCCATGATGACGGCGGCGAGGTCGCTCATCGCAACTGGGGCGCCAGGATTCGAACCTGGGATCGCGGGACCAAAACCCGCTGCCTTACCACTTGGCTACGCCCCACCACCCGGGAAGGGTAAGTCCTGCTTATGCGCGCCGGTGATCCGTAAAGAGGTAGGCGAGGGCGGCGATGGCGATGATGGCGACGATGCCGATCGCGATCCACTCGAAGATGAAGGCGAACAGCACCACGAGGAGAGCCATCGCCTGCGACGCGGCTGCGATCCACGAGAGATGGCGCCCGACGTCCCACTTCATCGTCCGTCCCGCGAGGACGTAGAAGGCGAGCACGACCACGCCCGCCTCGATCATCGGCTGCGTTGCGGCCACAAATCAACGGTACCACGCTGGTGCCGTCAGCCAGGTGCGCGCCCTGGCATTGAGCCGGCGCTGCGCGGCACGCGCGCGCTCGGCGTGCAGGAACAACCCGTAGACGGCGGGACCGGCGCCGGTGACGTCGGCGCGGAACGCACCCAACGCACGCAGCTCGTCTGCAAGCGGTGACGTCGTCAGGTCGTTCGTCGGCAACGCCGCGAGGTCGCGCGGCCGCCGCACGCGCCCGAGCGCAGCGAGCAGCGCGTCGCAGCGCCGCTCGTACCCGCGTTCGCCGCCGCGCGCGTCGAACGCCGCGAACACGTCCGCGGTCGACGACTTCGCCACACCCTTCGGGAGGACGAGGACGACCCAGTAGTCCTGGGGCAGATCGAGCGGTGAGAGCTCCGTCCCGTCACCCGTCCCGAGCTGCGGCCCGTCGACCAGGAAATAGGGAACGTCGGCACCGAGCTCGCGCGCCGTCACGTGCAGCTCGTCGTCCGGCAGCGGCCGGTCGCGCAGGGCATTCGCGAGGCGGAGTGCGGTTGCAGCATCGGAGCTCCCGCCGCCGAGGCCGGCAGCGACCGGAATGCGCTTCGCGATGTGCGCGCGGAACCCAGTTCCGTCGGCAACGGTCTCGAGCGCACGGCGCACGAGCGTGTCCCCTTCGAAGCCTTCGACGAGAACGCTCGGCGCCCGTTCGACGGCCAGCCGGTCGCACAGCGCGACTCGCTGGTAGACGGTCACGAGCTCATGACGTCCGTCCGCTCGCGGCGGCCCGACGACGAGCGCAAGGTTGATCTTCGCCGCGGCAGCGGCGCGCCTCACTCGAGCTCCCGGGCGAGCTCGAGGAAATCCGCCGGCGTCAGCTCTTCGGCACGTACGTCCGGGATGCGCGCACGTGCCGTGTCGACGCCGGACAGCTCGAGCGAGTTGGCCAGCTTCTTGCGGCGATGCGCGAAGGCCGCCTCGACGATCCGCTTGACGTGCGCGAAGTTCTCCGGCAATCCGGTCCGCCGAAACGCGACGATCGCCGACTCGACGCTCGGACGCGGGCGAAACACGTTGCGCGACACGGGATGGAATCCGGTGCGTTCGGCCACCAGCTGGACGAGCACCGAGACTGCGCCGTACGCCTTGGTCGACGGCGCGGCGAAGAAGCGGTCGGCCACCTCGCGCTGCACCATCACGCACCAGAGCCGGACGTCTGGCAACCCGGCCAGGCTCTCAGCGACGAGCGGAGTGGCGATGTTGTACGGAAGGTTGGCGACGAGCTTCGTGGCGCCCGGCGCCGCCTCGCGGAGGTCGAGCTGCAGCGCGTCGCCGAACCGAAGCTCGACGTTGGGACGACCGGCGATGCGCTCGACGAGCCGGGGCCCGAGCGAGAGGTCGAGCTCGACGGCGAACACCTGCTGCACGCGGTCGGCCAGAAAGGTCGTGAGTACGCCCAGGCCAGGGCCGATCTCGAGCACGATGTCGGGCTCCTCGACCTCGGCGAGCCGCCCGATCACGCCGAGGATGTTCTCGTCGACGAGGAAGTGCTGTCCGAGCTCCTTCTTCGCCCGGACGCTCACGCGAGGCCGAACGCCGCGGTCGCGTTCTCGTCGATCCGGCGGCCGAGCTCCTCCGGATCCTCGCCGCGGGTGTCGGCGAGCGACGCGAGCGTGTGGACGACATACGCCGGCTCGTTCCGCTTTCCGCGCAACGGCTGCGGCGCGAGATAGGGACAATCCGTCTCCGCGAGGATCCGGCCGGCCGGAACGGCGCGAGCGGCTTCGCGCAGCTCTGGCGCCTTCGCGTACGTCACGTTGCCGGCGAACGACACGTAGTACCCACGGTCGAGCGCTACCGGAAGAAGGCCCGGCGATGAGAAGCAGTGCAGCACGACCGTGCCCTCGAACCCGGCGAGCGCAGCCGCGGTCTCGTCGTCGGCGGCGCGCGCATGGATGATCACCGCTTTCCCGTGCTCCTCCGCGAGCTGCAGCTGCCGGTCGAACACGCGCCGCTGATCGTCGCGCGGCGCGTAGTCCCGGTAGAAGTCGAGGCCGATCTCGCCGACCGCGACGATCCGGTCGTCGAGCAGGACGTCGAGCGGCTCGCCGTCGGCGGCCTGGTGCGGGTGGACGCCCGCCGCGACCGCGACACCGGGCTCGCCCTCGGCGATCGCCAGTGTCGCGCGCGTCGATGCCGAGCCGGAGCCGATCGCGACGACCCGCTCAACGCCCGCCGCGCGCGCACGTTCGAGCGCGCCCTTCGGATCGTCGAGCGCGTCGAGATGCGCGTGGGTGTCGATCACGCCGCCGCGGTCGGCGCGTCGACTCGCGGGAAGAGCGGAGCCGCCGGCCCGATGCCGCCGGCCTGGACACCACGACCGGGTGCGACGTTGTCCCAGGAGAGATCGAGCGGCTGCCGCAGAGCGCCGAGGATCTCCGGCGCGGACCTCGGCAGGAACGCCGAGAGCGCGATCGTTGCGATGCGCAAACCGTCGGCGAGCTCGTAGAGCACGCGGTCGAGGTCCTGTGCGCGCGACTCGTCCTTCGCAAGATCCCACGGACGCGTGGTCTCGACGTGCTTGTTGAGCGCGCGGACGAGCGTCCAGATCGTCTCGGCCGCGGCGGTGAGGTCGAACACGTCGAGCTGCGCGGGAACGTCGCGCCGGACGGCCTCGATCGGAGCTGCAAGTGACGAGTGCTCGACGGCCGGCGGAATCCGACCGTCGCGATAGCGAGCGATCATCGCCGTCGTCCGTGAGACGAGGTTGCCGAGATCGTTCGCCAGCTCGCCCTGGTAGCGGTCGTGCAGGCTCTCGAGCGTGACGTTGCCGTCCTGTCCGAACGAGACGGCGCGCACCGCCCAGAAGCGCACCGCGTCGCTGCCGTAGACGGAGACGAGATCGAGCGGGTCGATTACGTTGCCGACCGACTTCGAGATCTTGCGGTCGTCGAGCTGCAGATAACCGTGGACGAACAACTGCTTCGGGACGTCGTAGCCGGCTGCGAGGAGTAGTGCCGGCCAGAAGACGCAATGGAACCGCAGGATGTCCTTGCCGATCAGGTGCCGCGCCTCCGGCCAGAACTGCGCCCGCAGATCCTCGCCCTCGCGGGCGTAGGTCAGCGCGCTCAGGTAGTTGATGAGCGCGTCGACCCAGACGTAGACGACCTGGCTCTCGTCCCACGGAAGCGGGACGCCCCAGGGCTGCCCCGCGCGGCTGAGGCTGAAATCCTGTAGCCCGCCGGCGATGAACGAGCGAGCTTCGTTGTATCGGAAGCGCGGCAGGACGAAGTCGGGCCGCGCGTCGTACAGCTCGAGCAGCTGCTCCTGGAAGGCTGAGAGCCGGAAGAAGTAGTTCGTCTCTTCGATCCACTCGGGCTCGATGCCGTGCTCGGGGCACTTGCCGTCGACCAGCTCGGCCTCGGTCTTGAACGCCTCGCAACCGACGCAGTAGAGGCCTGCATACGTGTCCTGGTAGATGTGGCCGTTGTCGTAGATCCGCTGGATGAAGTCCTGGACGAAGCGCTTGTGGCCCTCGTCGGTCGTGCGGATGAAGAAGTCGTAGTCGGCATCGACGAGCTTAGGCAGCTCTTTCCACGATTCGGCGATCCGGTCCACGTAGGTCTTCGGGTCCAGCCCCTGCTCTTCGGCCACCCGGTAGACCTTCGAGGCGTGCTCGTCCGTGCCGGTGAGGAAGAACGTCGCCTCGCCACGCTGCTTGTGATGGCGCGTCAGGATGTCGGCCGCGATCGTCGTGTACGCGTGGCCGATGTGCGGCGTCGAGTTGACGTAGTAGATCGGTGTCGTGATGTAGAAGCTGCTCACCTCTAGCCATGATAGGTCGGGCGTCGAGCCGCCTTCGCCGGCGCGCAAAGCAGACGCAGGCGCCGAATAGCAGGAGCGCGAGGCCGCCACCCCACCACAGCTTCCCGAGGCCGGCGGGCCGAGCCGCGCGCGATCGGCGGCGGTGCGCATCGGCAGCCGAGACGGGCATCGATCGTGGCGAGCGAGGCTGGGCCGAGCGACGCCGCGTGTCGCTGCGGGTGCCGTGCGCGTGCACCGGCAGGCGCGCGGCGACGGCTTCCGGCGGCGCGTGCGCCGCGACCTCGCCCCCGGCCGAGCGCCGCGGGTGCGCGGCGGGCGCTACCGGCGTCTCGGCGGCCGGTGAGACCGTGGCCTGCGCCGCCTGCACCTCGACCGTCGCCGCCTCCGACGCGCGCACGTCGCTCGCAGGCGTCTCGGGCGTGCTTGCCTTCGGCGCGGGAGCGTCGGACACTGAAGGGTCGCGTGCCGACTCGGCGTCCGCGTGTGCGTCCGGCGTCGCGACCCCGGGCTCGGTGGTGGCGAGCGGCTCGGGCTGGGGCTCCGCGCGCGGCGCGGGCGTCTCGACGACCGGCCGTCCGGGCAGGAACGTCAGCGGATCCACATAGCCCTGATCCTCGGCCGTCACCCGCACGCCGAAGTAGACGAACGGCTCCGCGCCGTCCACGACGCCGGTCGGCCCGACCGTCCCGACAACGGACCCCTCGGTGACGAGCGCTCCGCGCTGCACGTCGATCGAGCCGAGATGGACGAGCGTGGCCGTGTACCCGAACGGCGTCTCGATCGAGACGGTCTTGCCCCCGTTCGGCACGGTTCCGGCGAACGTGACGGCGCCTCTCGCCGGCGCGAGCACCTCCGAGCCGGTCGGTGCGCCCAGGTCGACGCCGCGGTGTTGACCCCCCGCGTACGGGTGCGCACGGTCGAACGAGAACGGCCGCAGGACGGGACCATCGACCGGCCATGTCCAGGCCTGCGCTGCAGACGCAGACAGGAGAAAGGCGGAGAGCGCAACGACAGCGAATCGGCGGAACACGAAGCCTCCTTGTTGCCTGATTTGAGAACCGAACGACCATAGCAAGGTCGTCTTGTCGTTGTCAATACTGGCTACAAAGTACGGCGGTAGAGCTCGTTGCGCGACGCACCGGTGAGGCGCGCGACGACGTCGGCCGCCTGCCGGCGCGGCACGCCGGCAGCGACGAGCTCGGCGACGGACGCCACCGCGTCGTGCGCGTCGTCACGCACCGACGGAGGGCCGAGCACAAGCGTGATCTCGCCCTTCGGCGCCTCTGCAAAACGCGTGGCAACGACGGCGGCCGGGCCGCGCACGACCTCCTCGAACTTCTTCGTCAGCTCGCGACAGACGGCGACGATGCGCTCGGCGTCCGCCTCCGCGAGCGAGCGAAGCGTCGCCGGCAGTCGGCGCGGCGACTCGAAGGCCACGACGGGGTACGGCCAGCGGGCGAGCTCGTCCCACAGAGCGCGAAGCGCTCCCGTGCCGCGCGGCAGGAACCCGACGAACTGGTACCGCTCGGCCGCGAGACCGCTCGCCACGAGCGCGGTCTCGACCGCCGACGGCCCCGGCAGCACCGTCACCGGGACCCCCGCGGCGAGCGCCGCGCCCACCAGCCGCGCCCCCGGATCGCTGATCCCCGGCAGCCCGGCGTCCGACACGAGGGCAATCCGCTCCCCCGCCTCCAGCCGAGGCAGCAACTCGGCCGTCCGCTTCGCCTCGTTGTGCTCGTGGTACGAGAGCAGCCGGGCGGAGATGCCGTGTCGGTCGAGTAACACGCGCGTGTGTCGCGTGTCCTCGCACAGCACGACGTCGGCGGCGCGCAGCTCGTCCAGCACGCGCAGCGTGACGTCCTCCAGGTTCCCGATCGGCGTGGCGCAGACCGCCAGGGGCATTCGCTACGCCAGCGTGTCGAAGGCGACGAGCGCGGCGCCGATCAGGCCGGCCGACGTCCCGAGCTCCGCACGGACGATGCGGACGCGCTCACCGGCCCCCGCCAGCCCTTCGCGCGCGACGATCTCCCGCGCGGGATCGAGGATGAAGTCCCCTGCCGCCGCAAATCCGCCGCCGATCACGACGAGCTCGGGATTGAAGATGTTGACGAGGCTGCCGATTCCCGCGCCGAGGTGGCGACCGATGCCGTCGAGGATCGAGATCGCACGCGGCTCGCCCTCGTCCGCGAGCCGGACGAGTCGGTGCGCATCGACGGCAGGGCCGAACTCCGCCTGCGCGAGCTTCGTCGCCGCGACGCCCGTCACGTACGGCTCCAGGTGGCCGCGTCCCGTGCACGTCCCCTGGCACGGAATGCCGTCGTAGACGATCACCATGTGCCCGAACTCGGCCCAGCCGCGGAAGAGCTTCCCGTCGATGACGGCGCCGCCGCCGCAGCCGGTGCCGAGCGTGAGCATCACCATGCTGTTCGCCTCCCGTGCGGCGCCGAAGTGGAACTCTGCGTAGGCAGCCGAGTTCGCGTCGTTCTCGATGCCGACGGGGAGCCCGAAGCGCTCGGACATCCGCGCCCGGAAGTCGATCGTCGCGTCGAGAGGGATGTTCACGGCTTGCTGCGCGCGCCCCGAGCGCTGATCGATCGGCGACGGCAGCCCGAAGCCGAGCGCCGCAATCTCGTCGTCGAGCAGCTCCTCGACCGCACGGTCGAGCCCGGCCAGGAGGTCCTCCTGCGAGCTGACCGGCGTCGGATTCTCGCGGTGGCGCTCGAGACGACCGTCACGATCGACGATGCCGGCGAGGATCTTCGTCCCGCCGAGATCGACGCCGATGACGCGCTTGCCGTCCAAACCGCGCGGCTACCCTACTGGCTCGATGGCGACGGGAGAGAAGCCCTACCGCGTCTACCGAGGCGGGCGCGCGAAGGGTCGCGTGCCGCTCGAGCGCCCGCAGGGCCGGCCCGAGCGGAACGGACGCACGCCGCGCGAGCCTCGCGTCCGGCGGCCGCGCCGACGCTGGAGCTGGAGGCGCCGCATCGGAGTCGCACTGCTCCTCCTGTTCGTCCTGTTCGTGATCTGGGCGATCGCGGGCTACCTGTCGTTCCGCGGCGGCGTGTCGAAGGCCAACGATCGCCTGCTGAAGACCTCACCCGGCATCGACCGGGCCCTCACGCAGCAGGACGGAGCCCTGATCTCGAATCCCTCGACGATCCTGCTGCTCGGGCGCGACTTCGCGAACACCGACCAGCGTGTCGCCGACAACCACTCCGACTCGATCATGATCCTGCGCACCGATCCGGACCACCACCGGCTCGGCTACCTGTCGATCCCGCGCGACCTGCGTGTCGCGATCCCCGGCCATGGGGAGCAGAAGATCAATGCGGCGATGCAGTTCGGCGGCCCGGAGCTCGTCCTGCAGACGCTCCGCGGCCTGACCGGCAACGCGCTTCAGGTCAACCACGTCATGATCGTGGACTTCACGCAGTTCAAGCAGCTGATCGACAACATCGGCGGGATCGACATCACCGTCCCCGCGCCGATCCTCTCCGACAAGTTCGAGTGCCCCTACGACGCGCGCGGCTGCGCGACGTGGAAGGGCTGGCGCTTCGCCAAGGGCCGTCAGCACATGGACGGCCGGCGCGCGCTCATCTACTCGCGCATCCGCGTGAACCAGCTCGATCCGGCCGACTCCGACATCAAGCGCGGCGAGCGCCAACAGTCCGTCGTCAACGCTGCGATGCACAAGCTGCTCGGGTTCGGGACGTTCGTGAAGCTGCCGTTCGACGGGAAGAGCCTCGTGGCGCCGCTGACGACCGATCTCTCCGCGTGGCAGTTCGTCCAGCTCGGCTGGGTCCTCAAGCGCGCGAGCGCGAGCAGCACGCTGCACTGCCGCCTCGGCGGTGTGTCCGCCGGCGGCGACATCGTCGGCAGCGAGGACAACATCGCCGTGATCGCCATGGTCACCGGGCAGTCGGCCCCACAGCCGCCTCGACCCGGCGGCGGGCTCTTCGCACCCGGCTGCTTCGTCGGGAACCGGAATTTCTAGCGGCGCCGGCTGCGCGACGCCTCAGGCCTCGGCGGCCTTCTTCTCAGGCGGCGTGTCTTTCTTCTCGGAGCTGCCCGAATCGCTCGTGTCTTTCGCAGGCTCCTTCTTCCCTCGGCCGCGCCCGTAGTCCGTGGAGTAGAAACCCGATCCGCGGAAGTGCACCGGAACCGGATAGAGCACGGTCTCGACCGGCGAGGCGTCGCAGACGGGACACTTCTCCGGCGCAGGGTCGGCGATGCGCTTGAAGATCTCGAAGACGTGCCCGTTCGGGCACTTGTACTCATACGTAGGCACGGGGAATGAAAGACGCTAGCACCGGTATCGGCTTGGAGGCCGCCGCGGTAAAGGTCGACGGCTTCCGCGCCGCGACCGGAGTGCTGACCGCGGCCGTGGCCGGCGTGCTGGCTTGGCTGCTCGAGCTCTGGCCGCCGCACGAGGACGAGGCCCTCGCGCTCTTCGTCGGACGCGGCTCGCTCGGCGACCTCCTGCACCCCGTCATCGCCGAGCGCGGCGGCGCGCCGCTGCACTTCCTGCTGGCGTGGACGGTCGTCCACCTCGGCGGCGGCTTGACGGCCCTGCGCCTCGTCTCCCTGGTCTTCGCCGTCGCCAGCGTCCCGCTGATGGCGCTGCTCGGGGCGCGCCTCGCCGATCGCGCGACCGGGGTCCTCGCCGCCGCATTCGCGTCCGCGAGCTGGGTGTTCCTCTTCCACGGGATCTTCGGGCGCATGTACAGCCTGTTCCTCTTCACGAGCTTGCTCTCGTTCCTGGCTCTGCTGGCGCGGCGCTACGTCCTCTGGGGCATCGCGCTGCTGCTGCTCCTCGCAAGCCATCCGTACGCGGTGCTCGTCGTCGCCGCGCAGGGGCTCTACGTGGTGCTGAGCGCGCGGGACCGCCGAGCGTTCCTCACGCTCGGCGCAGTGGCCGTCGCGGGATTCCCGTTCTGGTGGGCGGACGTCGTCCTGCGCAACCGCTTCGACGTCGGCGTCGGCGGCGGCGGCCGCAGGCTGGGCTCCCCGGCATCGGTTGGGCGCTATCTGTGGTCGGTCGCCGGTGACTTCGGCTCGC
The DNA here is from genome assembly GCA_001920085.1 of Actinobacteria bacterium 13_1_20CM_4_69_9. Taxonomy (GTDB): domain Bacteria; phylum Actinomycetota; class Thermoleophilia; order Gaiellales; family Gaiellaceae; genus 3-1-20CM-4-69-9. Next base: position 8,687 of record MNJC01000061.1, on the reverse strand, counting down.
ATGAGCGCGGGTGGGCGATCGCGCTGTTCGCGCTCGCGGTCGCGGGCGCCGTGCTGCTCGTGCGCCGGAACCGCTCGGCCGCGGTCCTCACCGCCTGCGTGATCGTCGTCCCCGCGCTCGCGTTCACGGTGGCGACGCTGCGCTCCACGACCTCCCCGGAGGCACGCCACCTGATCTTCGCGCTGCCGTTCTACAGTGTGCTGCTGGCCCTCCCACTCGTGACGCTTGCGCGGGCCGGCCTGCCCTACGCCGCCGTCGCCCTGGCGATCGGCGTGCTCGTCGTCGTCGGGGAGGTGCGCTGGGCGCACGCGAAGACACCCGAGCTTCTGGACGGCGATCCCGCCGGCGAGGCGCACGCGCGCGACGCGGCGGCGGCGTGGCTCGCGTCGACGAGCCGTCCGGACGACGTCCTGCTCGGGTACGAGCCGGTGTTCCTACGCGCGTGGGAGCAGAACCGTGCCTTCTCGGCTCACGTGCTCCCGCGCGCCGATCCGGCCCTGTTCGCGGATGCCCTGAAGGGCGTCCACGAACCGCTCGGCCGCGGGATCTGGGTGTTCGACGCGAGCGACACGACGAACGCCGAGCAGCGTTCGACGATCCCGCTCGAGCTGCCCGAGCCCGCATCCCAGTTCGACGGGCGCGTGTACGGGCCGTATCTCGTGATCCGCACGCGGCAGCCCCTGCGCACGCCTTCGAGCTACATCGCGGTCGCGAAGCGCGTCCTGCGGGTGGGCCGGTCGCTCCACATCAACGATGCCGACGTGAACCTGCACACCATCGTGCAGGCGGAGTCACGCTTCTAGCTCGTCGCGCTCCCGCGCGACGACCTCGTGATAGCACGGCGCCTCCTCGAAAGCCTCCAGGCCCTGCGGCGTCCGGCGGACGACCTCGCGGCGGCGGCGGCGCCGGGCGGCGGCCAGAGCCGCCGACGCGCCGACGAGCCCGCCGACGACGAAGGAGCCGAGACGCCCGCGCCTCTGCTCGCCGTCCATGGGACGATCGTAGCTCCATGCTCGTCGTGACCCTGGGCGACCTCCTGCTCGACGTGATCGTCCGACTGGACGAGCCGCTCGCCGCGGGCGCCGACGCGAACGCGCAGACACGCACGACGGCCGGAGGGCAGGCCGCGAACGTGGCTGCGTGGGTCGCCGCCGTCGGCGGTGAGTCCCGCTGCGTGGCACGGCGCGGCGACGACCCTGCGGCCGTTTGGCTGGCCGGCGACCTCACCGCGCGCGAGGTCGACGTGGTCGGGCGCGCCGAGGGGCGGAGCGGCGTCGTCGTCTCGCTGGTGGCGCCGGACGGCGAGCGCACCATGGCGTCCGACCGTGGAGCGGCGACGCTGCTCGAGCCGGACGATCTCGATCCGGCGTGGTTCACGTGCGACTGTCTCCACATCTCCGGCTACGCACTGCTCGCCTCGCCGATCGACGCGGCCGCTGCGCGTGCCGCCGAGCTCGCGCGCACGCACGGCGCGCGCCTGAGCGTCGACCTGTCGGCGTGGACGCGAATCCGCGCGCACGGTCCTGCGAGGTTCCGCGAGCGGCTCGAGCTGCTCGCTCCGGACGTGGTCTTCGGAAATACGGAGGAGTGGGACGAGCTGGGCAACGTCGGCGAGACGCGCGTGGTCAAACGAGGCGCATCGGGATTCGACGTCTTCCGCGGCGGCGACGTGGAGCGGTGCCAGGCACGCGACGTGTCCGTCGTGGACACCACCGGGGCCGGTGACGCGCTCGCGGCCGGGTTTCTCGTCGGCGGCGCCGAGCTCGCGGCCGAGGCGGCCGCGCGCTGCGTCGCGCAGATCGGCGCGATGCCGTGATCCGCATCTCCGACGAGGTCCGAGAGGCGACGGCGGTGGTCGCCCTCGAGACGACGCTCATCGCCCACGGCTTCCCGCGCGGCGAAGGCGCCGCCGTCGGCGCCGAGTCCGAGCGGCGCGTACGCGAGGCCGGTGCGGTGCCGGCGACGATCGGCGTGCTCGACGGCGAGATCCGAGTCGGCCTCACGCCGGATGAGCTGGAGCGCTTCGACGAACGTGCGCGCAAGGTCGGCCCGCGCGACCTCGCGGCCTGCGCCGCGCAGCGTGCCGTCGGTGCGACCACGGTCGGTGGGACGCTCGCGGTCTGCCGCTCCGCAGGCATCCGTTTCCTGGGCACGGGCGGCATCGGCGGCGTCCACCGCGGCTATCCGCATCCGCCGGACGTCTCCGCAGACCTCGGCGAGCTCGCCCGGACGCCGGCGCTCGTCGTGTCCGCCGGCATCAAGTCGCTGCTGGACGTGCCTGCGACGCTCGAGGTGCTCGAAACCCTCGGCGTGCCGGTGCTCGGCTACCGAACGGATACGCTCCCGCTCTTCTATTCGGCCTCTGGCGGTCCGCCCGTGCCCGCGCGCGTCGACTCGGCGGACGAGGCCGCGCGCGTCGCGCGCGCACACTGGGAGCTCGGCGGCCGGGGCCTCGTGGTCGCGCAGCCTCCCCCGACGAGCCTCGACGACGTCGAGCCGTTGATCGAGGACGCGCTCGCCGACGCGGAGCGGCAGGGCGTGCGAGGACAGGCGGTGACGCCGTTTGTCCTGACGTTCCTGCACGGGCGGAGCGGCGGGCGCACGCTCGCCGTCAACCGCGAGCTCGTCGTCGCGAACGCCGGGCTCGCGTCAGAGATCGCGGCGCTGGAAGCCCGCGACGGCGACGGCCCCGACGACCGCCAGATAGGCGAGCGCCCAGAGCCGTAGCCCGAAGCCGCCCTGCTCGGCGCCGCCGAACGGGCCGAGCCGCAGCAGGAAACCCGTCAATCCCGAGGTGTTCTCCGTGATCCCGCGCAGCGCGTCCTGGTAGAGGGCCTCGAACGGCACCGCCCACGCGGCGATCTTGGCGGCGTGGATCAGGCCATGGGAATTCAGGACATGTCCGATGTTGCCGAGGAGGCCCGCGACGAGCCCGGCGCCGAACAGCATGAAGATCGCGATGCCGTTCGCGACCGGGCTGAGGAAGACGGAGCCGAGCAGCGAGAGCGCCGCGACGATCAGCACACCGCCGGCCAGCTCGAGCCCCGGCGTGACGATCCGGTCCGGCCACCAGGAGCCCTCGGCGTGCGTCAGCACCATCGTCGCGAAGTACAGGGCGAGCACGTACGGGACGCAGACGGCCGCCGCGCCGAGGAAACGTGCGATCAACACGGTGCTGCGGCCGACCGGGCGCACGACGAGCGGCTGCAGTAGTCCGCGCTCCGCATCGCCGCGCACGAGCCAGTACAGGACGACGAACGCGACCGACAGCACGCAGACGACGACGAACACCTTCCGCCGCACTGCCTCGCGCAGCCCGTAGCCCGCGATGGTCAGCGTCGCGGTCATTGGGTCTCTCCCCCGACCGCCTCGACGTAGACCTCCTCGAGCGTCGACGTGAGCACGCGTGCGCCGAACACGCTGCGGCCGTCGCGCACGAGGCGCTCGATCAGCTGCGGAACGTCCTCGCGTACCGCGTCGGCGTACTTCGCCACACCACGGTCGGTCTCGATCTCCCCCCCGCGCGGGCTCGCAAGCTCCCCGGGAGTGCCCGCCGCGACCACCTTCCCGCCGAGCAGGATCGCGACGCGGTCGCAGACGAGCTCCACCTCGCTGAGCAGGTGCGAGTTGAGCAGGACCGACACGCCGCGACGCTGCAGCTCTTCCAACAGGGCGCGCACGGTGCGCCGGCCGACGGGGTCGAGGGCGCTCGTCGGCTCGTCGAGCAGCAGCAGCTGCGGCTTGCCGACGAGTGCCTGTGCGATCCCGAGGCGCTGTTGCATCCCCTTGGACATCTCCTCCACGCGCCGCGTCCGCGCCTCCGTGAGACCGACGAGGTCGAGCAGCTCGCCGCGCTCGCGCACGCCGCCGTCCGACGCGACGAGACGCTGGTGCAGCTCGAGCAGCTCGTCGGCGCTGGTCCACCCCGGAAAGCGGAAGAACTCCGCGAGGTAACCAAGTGCCGCGCGCGCATCACGGGTGCCGGCGCGAGCGCCGCAGACCTCCGCGCGTCCCGCGCTCGGCCGCCCGAGCCCGCAGGCGATCTTCACGAGCGTGGACTTGCCCGCCCCGTTCGGCCCGAGCAGCCCGACGAGCTCGCCCCGCTCCACTGTCAGGTCGACCCCTGCGAGCGCTCCGACGTTGCCGTACCGCTTGACGAGTCCGCTGACGGCGAGCGCTGCGGGCACGGGCCCGAGCGTACACTCAGCCTCATGCCACGCGGCTACGAGGAAGGACCGGTCGCCGAAGCGGCGCAGGCGCGCATCGACGCGCTCGAGCGGGGCGAGTCGCTCGAGCCGGAGCGCCGCGCGGCCGACCGGCGCGCGGTCTACGGGTCGACCGACGACGCCCCGGAGCAGCACTTCCTCGGTTGGGCGGACGAGGTCGACCCGGAAGAGCTGTTCGAGTCAGGCCGCGCCTGGGGCATCACGGTTCGGCGTAGGCCACCCGGGCCCGAAAAATAGGCCGCCCGGCCCATTGCGTCCGGGCGCGACCGGGGGCAGGTTGAGCGGATGCACGTCTTTTCGCAGACTCAGCTGGTGGCGTGGATCGTCGCGCTGTTCATCCTCGAGGTGCTCCACCTCAAGTGGATCTGGCTCTCCGAGTGGAGCTGCGGGCGCTGCCACCTGAAGAACCTCCAGTGCGCCTGCGAAGGGCGCTGGATCAAGCACCTCTGAGGGACACGTCTTAGGGACTGTCCCTAAGACACGTCCCTGTCAGCCGACCGCCGCGAGGAACTCGTCGATCGTCAGCGCGGTCAGCGTGCGGATCTTCGTGCTGCCGCGGGCGCCGAGCGCAACCGACACGCGCGCGATCGTGGCCGAGTCGGGCGCTTCGACCACGTTGACGAAGTCGTACTCGCCGAGCGTCGCCCACTGGTGGACGACCCTCGCGCCGAGCTCCTCAACGTCCTTGTTCACCTCGCGCAGGCGGTCGGGGTTCGCCTTCAGCGTCTGCACGCCCTGTGCCGTCAGGCTGGAAAGAAGAATGTAGGTCGCCATTCGAGTTCCTCCTCCTCGCTCGGGGGCTCGACTCTACTCGCGCGGCCTGGTCGACGTACAGCACCGCGGCTCCGAGGACGAACAGCGGCGCGAGCACGATGAACGCGAGCACGGCTGCGATCCGCAGCGCCTGTCCGCTCCCCTCCCGCAGCGAGAAGAAGATCACGAGCCCGGTGAGGAAGATCGTGATCGCAAGCGTCGCGAGCGAGCCGAGCGCGTGGACGTAATCCGCCCGCGCAAGCTGCACGCCTCGGCGCAGCGCATCCGCGTAACCGCGCCGCTCGACGAGCGCCGCCGGAACGGCGAGCCCCACGAGCGCGAGCCAGGCGAGCGCGACGAGGTAGATGCCCGGAAAGATCCACAATCGCGAAACGCACACCGGCAGGAAGGCGAGATAGCCGGCGGCGAGCGCAACGGCCACATAACGTCCGCGCCCGATGGGTCGCACGAGCGCGACAGCGCCGGCGTACGACGATGCCAGCACGAGCGGTCCGACGCCGAGCACGAGCACGACGCGCACCGCACCGTGGAGCTCGGCCGCTGCGACGCCGAGCAGCGCCGGGCCGATGCCGAGTGCGAGCGACGGCCAGAAGCGGGCGCCGTACAGGCGGATCGACTCGGCGACGAGCTGGCCGACCGTGCGCGTCTCCGGCGGGAGCGGCGGCGGGAGCTGAGTGCGCGCCATTCGCCGAATCTAGCGGGGAAAGCCCGGAAAGACGGGGCGCCCGTCGACCCAGTCGACCTCGAGCACCGCGCTCGCGTTCTGCAACGG
>MNJC01000061.1:0-2754 GCA_001920085.1 Actinobacteria bacterium 13_1_20CM_4_69_9 | reverse complement strand
GAAGTGGACGACTGAGACAGTGGCTCCGGTGCCCAGGTCGATCACGCGAAAGCCGAGCAGTCCGGGCTGTGTCACGAACATCCCCTGCCGGTCGGGCTCGATCGCGGTCAGCTTCCCGTCGTCGAACGGCGCGAGCCCGCCCTTCGCGAGCTTCCCCGTGCCGAGGTCGAGCGTGTACGGACCGTTCTCCGTGCGCAGGGCGACCTCGTTCCCGTTCGGCGCAACGGTCGAGATGCCGCGTGCGTCGTGCAAGCGCAGCTGGGCGACGAGGCGGTGCTTGTCGTCGATCGCGAAGAAACAGGCGGCGCGGTCCGGGAAGACGACGGCGTAGCGGTGCGTTTGGCCGTTCTTCGGCGGATGCCAGGTCGGCACGCCGGAGACACCGCACGGCGGCACGGACTCCGTGCTGAAGTACACGGTCAGCCCGGCGATCACTCCGACGAGGACCAGGCCCAGCGCCGCCGCGCGCAGCCAGACGCGGCGGGTCATCGCAACTCGGCGAGCAGGAGCGGAAGCGCGCGAGCGAGCGCGCCGAGGGCGTCGTCGAACCGCCAGCGCGCGCGATCGGGCTCGTCGATCTCGTTCGACACGGCGCGTACCTCCACCGCCGGGATACCGGCGAGCGCCGCGGCCCGCAGCACGGCGAAGCCCTCCATCGCCTCGACAGGGCAGCCGCTGGTTCCCCCCACCCTGGCGCTCGTCCCGATCGGGAGCACCTGCGCGTCGGGCAGCGCGCGGCGGACGCGCTCGAGCAGGTCGATGTCGGGCTGTACGCGGCCGGGGACGAGCCGGCCGCCCGCGGCGTCTTCGTACACGGCCTCGGAGCCGATGACGAGCTGCGGCACTGCGATCCCGCGCGCGCCCGCGATGCCGACGTGCAGGACCGCCGACGGTGGTTGCACGGCGAGTGCCTGCGCGGTCCTGGCGGCCGCCTCGACGGGCCCGATCCCGCACGCGAGCGTCGCGGCGCCGTCGGCGCCGGCGAGCTCGCGTTCGGTTGCCGCAACCACGAGGATCACCGCTCGACACGGTAAGTCACCCGAACGGGTGAACGCGCGCAAGGAACCGTAGGCAGGCGGCATCTCTACTGTCAACCGCACGAAAAAACCGTCCCAGGCCCGCCGCAGGCCGGCGACGTACAACTCAAAAAGGCCGTCCGCCGCAGGGGCGGCCTTTCTTTTACCGACGTACCCCTAGAGGGGGATTTGCGTATCCCCCCGCAAGATCCGTGCCGATGATGCGTCTCAGTAGGTAAGCCGCAGAAGCCGCAGCAGTACGGAGGTAAGAGATGTACGCCGCACAGATCCAGACGGGGGAGCTGAGGGCGCAGGACCTGCCGACCACGTACGGCGAGTGGAGCGAGTACGCCCGCTTCGCCGTCACCTTCTCCCCGAGGGATCGCGAGGGCTGCGCGGAGTTCGCCGCGAGTGCCTTCGCAAACTGGCGGAGGACGAGCGAGGTGCCCCGCACGCTGCAGGAGCTGCGTGCGTGCCTCTGGTTCGAGCAGCGCCGCTGGCGCTTCATGGGCCGCGAGCCCGATGCCGAGGGCATGCAGTACGCCGCCGCGCTCATCCGCGCGATGCGGAACCACGTGCCGTTGGTCTAGAGCCCGGCAGCAAAGACAGCCGCAGTCACCGGTGTCGTCGATCGACGACACCGGTGACTGCCTCAGCCCCGCGGGATCACTTCCCGGCCGGGATCGTTTGCGGGATCCCCCTCGGCGAGGACGTCGCTCGCCCACTCGTTCTGCTTCCACTGCGGCACCGGCGTCTCACACTCCGCCTTCGGGACGAACCGCGAGCGGGCGACGAGCTTGTACTCGTGGATGTAACGCGGACAGTTCGGAAAGACCTCCGTCGCCGCCACGCGCACGACCAGCTGCGCCTCGGGGTACTCGGCGAGCAGCGGATCGTCGTCCGCCACGGACGCCACGCCGTTCAGCCGCATGCGCTTGCGCCCTTCGAAGTCGATGAACAGCAGGCCGACCTGCTTCGTCGCGAGCAGGTTCCCCGCGGTGAGGTACATGCCGTTCCCGTCGTAGACCGGAAAGGCGATCGTGCGCCCGTCGAGCACGCGCACGAAGCCGGGGTCGCCGCCCTTGTACGAGCACTGAGGCCGGCCCTCCTCGTCGACGGTCGCGATGAAGAACATGTCGCGCGCCTCGATGAACGCGCGGTCGTCGTCGTCGATTCGGTCGTGGACGATCCGCTCCTCGATTCGATCGGCCAGCCGCCGTGTGTCGAAGCGATCCTGGAGCTCGCGATTGCCCTCGTGGTACAGGCCCACACGCTCGATCTTTTCAGGGAATCCTCATGACCGCCAAACATTTGGCCGCGACGATCTCGTTTCAGCCGCACTACGGGAGAGGGCCGCCCTTTGGGGGCCGCGGCCCTCTTCTCTTCTCTAGGATCGGAACCGTGGGCTGGCACGTCGTCGACGGATCGCAGGCGAAGTGGGGCGAGCGTGACCCTCTCTTCGAGGGACAGCCGCCGCGCCAGTGCGTGGAGGTAACCGACGAGGCGGCGCTGAAGCAGTCGCGCGCGCGGTTGTGGCGGTACCCGCCGGGCACGCGGGGACGTCGGCACGTCGACAAGGTGCAGGAGGAAGTCTTCGTCGTCGTCTCCGGCACGCTGACGATGCAGCTCGGCGACCCGCCCGAACGCGTCGACGTCGGCGCCCCGGGGCTGGTGGCGGTCGAGCCGGGCACGCCGCTGCTCGTCCGCAACGAAGGCGACGAGGACCTCGTGCTCTACA
>MNJC01000122.1 GCA_001920085.1 Actinobacteria bacterium 13_1_20CM_4_69_9 | reverse complement strand
GGCCCTCCTGAGCGCCCTCGCCCTGGCGAGCCCGCACGGCTGGACGCTCGCGCATGCGCGCCACGCCCTCACCGCGCACGCCTACTCCGTCATCGACGCGAGCCAGGCCGACCAGCCGCGCTACGAGCTGAAGCTCTCCCGCGGGGCGCTCCACCGCAACTTCGTCTACGACGGGAACGCGCTCGACACGCTCACCAACACGAACATCCGCGTGCGCTTCACTTTCGCGCGTCCCGGCCGCATCGTCGGCTTCCGCGGCCCGGCCGCAGACACGACGCAGCCGTCCTTCCCGATCCGCGCCGCTTTTTACTACGCGTGGTACCCGGAGGCCTGGTGGCGTGACCCGCTCTTTCCGTACAGCCGCTTCCACCCGTCGCTCGACTACTACAGCACGGTCGACGCGCGCGTCGTGCGCGACCACACCGAGGCTTTTCTCTACGCGCATCTCAACGCCGGGATCTACTCGTGGTGGGGTGCGGACGGATATCCACCCACCGACCTTCGCTTCTGGCGCTATCTCGCAGCCGCGCGGGCGACCCCGCTCCGCTGGGCGCTCTACTACGAGCGCGAGGGCTACGCCGACCCGACCGTCGAGCAGATCCGCAGCGACCTCGAGTACATCCGCGACACGTATGCCGCGAAGCCCGCGTACCTGAAGGTCGACGGGCGCTTCGTCGTGTATGTGTACGGCGACGCGCGGGACGGCTGCTCCACCGCCGAGCGCTGGCGGGCCGCGAACACCGTCGGCGCGTACATCGTGCTGAAGGCGTTCGCCGGCTTTCGCGACTGCGCGGCGCAACCGGATGCCTGGCACCAGTACAGCGCCGCCTTGCCGGAATACGAGCTCAGGCCGGACTCCTTCATGATCGCGCCCGGCTTCGACGAGCGCAGCGAGGCGGAACCGCGCCTGACGCGCGATCCGGGCCGCTGGCGCACGGACGTCGCGGACATGCTCGCGTCGCGGGCGCGCTGGCAGCTCGTCCTCAGCTTCAACGAGTGGCCCGAAGGCACGTCGGTCGAGAGCGCGCGCGAGTGGGCGACACCTTCGGGCTACGGCGCGTACCTCGACGCGCTGCACGAGCTGCTGCCCTGATGCGCATCATCGCCGGCGAGCGCAAAGGCCACACCATCTACGCGCCGAAGGGCCTCGACACGCGGCCGACCTCGGACCGCGTGCGCGAGAACGTCTTCAACATCGTCGCGCCGTGGGTGGAGGACGCGCGCGTGCTCGACCTCTATGCGGGATCGGGCGCGATGGGGCTGGAGGCGCTCTCGCGCGGCGCCGCCGCAGCCGTCTTCGTCGAAGCCGACGCCGAAGCCGTGCGGGCGATCGAGCGCAACCTCGACAGGCTCCGCCTCACCGGTGCGAGAGTGGTCCGCGCCGACGCGACGACCGGTCTTGCGCAAGAGGCCGGCTCGGGCAGGAAGTACGATCTCGTGCTCGCAGACCCGCCGTACGCGATGACCGACTTCGACGCCCTTGCCCGCTACCTGCCGCGCGTTCTCGCGGACGACGGCCTGCTCGTGCTCGAGTCCGCCGCGCGCGTCGAGCCGGAGCTCGCCGGGCTCGCGGTGCGCACGACGCGCAAGTACGGCTCCACCCGCGTCACCGTCTTCGAGCACGAGACGTGATCACGGCGATCGCACCCGGGTCGTACGACCCGGTCACGAACGGGCACATCGACGTCATCAACCGCGCGGCGGACATCTTCGACCGCGTCGTCGTCGGGGTCGTCGGCAGCCCGACGCACAAGACTCCGATGTTCTCGCTCGAGGAACGGGTCGGCTTTCTCAGGGACGCGCTGGAGGACCGGGAGAACGTCGAGGTGGAGGTCTTCTCCGTGCTGGTCGTCGACTTCGCGCGCAAGTGGAACGCCAAGGCGATCGTGAAGGGCCTGCGCGTCATCTCGGACTTCGAGTGGGAGTTCCAGATGAATCAGCTCAACCGGACGCTGGCGCCCGAGGTCGAGACCGTCTACGTGATGGCCAGCCCGAGCGTCAGCTTCGTTTCCTCCAGCGGAGTGAAGGAGATCGCCAGCTTCGGCGGAAAGGTGGACGACCTCGTCCCGGAGGGCGTAGCCAAGCGGTTCGCCGAGCTCTTCCCGCAGGGTCGGCCGGGAACCCCGGAAAATCCGCAAGAATAGGAGCCAATGGACGTACTCGTTCTCATCGACAAGCTCGACGACCTCGTTCACAACGCGAAGGCCGTGCCCCTGACCGACCAGGTCCGCATCGACCGCGAGGAGATCTACGACATCCTCGACCAGATGCGGGCGACCATCCCGGAGGAGATCAAGCAGGCGCGCTGGATCGTGAAGGAGCGCCAGGAGATGCTCGCCGAGGCGAAGCGCGAGACCGACCGGCTGCTCGGCGAGGCTCGCGAGCAGGCGGTGCGGGAGGCGTCGCAGACGGAGATCGTGAAGATCGCCGAGCGCCAGGCGCAGGACATCGTCGACGACGCCCGGAGGCAGGCACGGGAAACTCGGCTCGAGATGGAGGACTGGGCCGACTCGATCCTCTCGACGCTCGAGGTGAACCTGGAGAAGTTCCTCACGGCCGTGAAACGCGGCCGCGAGCGGTTGCACGAGCGCTCGCAGGAAACAGTGCTCGCAGGTGCGACGGCTGCACCGTCCAACAACGACGATCAGCCGTTCGGAACCGGCTAGCCGCCGCGAGACCGCCGGCGCCGGAACCGCCGCCGATGGCGCGGGCGGCCGGCGACCGCGCTCTCCTCGAGACTGGCGCCGGCTCCGAGCACGACGCATTGGAGCGGTGCGTCGGCGACAAGCACCGGTAGGCCGGTCTCGGCGCTGAGCAGGCGATCGATTCCCCGCAGAAGGGCTCCACCGCCCGCGACGACGATCCCGCGGCTCGCAACGTCGGCGGCAAGCTCCGGCGGCGTGGCCTCGAGCGTCCGCCGCACGGTCTCGACGATCGTCTCGAGCGGCTGCGCGATCGCGCTCCGCACTTCGTCGGAGTCGAGCGTCGTCCGGCGCAGCAGCCCGGTGATGCGATCGCGCCCCGCCACGTCGGTCTCGATCTTCTCGGGCAGCGTCCACGCGGAGCCGGCGGCGAGCTTGGCGGCCTCGGCCGTCTCAGGCCCGATCAAGAGGTTCGTCGTTGCGTCGACGTACCGGACGATGGCCTCGTCGAGCTCGTAGCCGCCGACGCGAACCGACTCCCACACCACGATCCCCCCGAGCGCGAGCACGGCGACCTCGGTCGTGCCGCCGCCGATGTCGACGATGAGGCTGCCCTGGGGCTCGCCGACGGGAAGACCGGCGCCGATCGCCGCCGCCATCGGCTCCTCGATCAGTGACACGGTGCGAGCACCTGCTGCAAGCGTCGCCTCCTCGACGGCGTTGCGCTCGACCGCAGTGATCCCGCTCGGCACGCAGAGGACGACGCGCGAGAACGAGAGGGCGCCGCCGCCGATCCGGCGGATGAAGTAGCGGAGCATCTCCGCCGTGATGTCGAAGTCCTGGATGACGCCGTGCCGGAGCGGACGAATCGCCCGGATCGACGCCGGCGTCCGCCCGATCATCCTGCGCGCGTCCTCGCCGACCGCCTGAACGCGACCCGACAGCTCGTCGATCGCGACGACGGACGGCTCGAAGACGGCGATGCCGCCGCCGCGAACGAACACGAGCGTGTTCGCCGTGCCGAGATCGATCGCAAGCTCGCGACCCCGATGCAAGCGCCGTGCAGCCACCCGACGCCGATCAACATAGCCGGGACGCGGCACGCTGTTCGGTCTAAGCGGCGACCGGCTCCGACTCGAGCGCCGCGGTGACCGCTTCGGCGGTCTCGACGAACGCCCGCGCAGCCGGCGTTCGATAGCGGTCCCGGTGCCATGCCAGCGCGATCACGCGCGGCGGCAGCTTCGGCAGCTCGACCATCGCCGTCGTCGGATCCTCCGGATCCATGGTCAGCCGCGGGACGAGCGCGGACCCGACGCCGGCGGCGACGAGTGCCTGGACCGTCTGGTTGTGGTCGGACCGGAAGACGTAGTCGACTTGCCGCCCGAACATCGGCTCGAGCCGCTTCACGGTCCGGCAGTGCTTGTGGCTGATCAGGTCGAGCTCCGCAATCTCGCGAAGGCTGGGAGTCCTGTCGCGCGCGGCGAGCGGCGAGCCGGCGGCCACCACCAGCACATACGGATCCCGCAGCAGCTCCACACACTCGAACGGGCCCTCGACCAGCGGTAGGTCGGCGAACGTCAGGTCGAGCTCACCGCGCTCGACGAGGGCGAGCAGCTCCTCGTCGTCCGCCGACTCCGTGAGCGTGACCTCGACCTCGGGCCAGGAGCTCAGGTAGCGGCGCATCAGCTCCGGCAGGATGCGCTGCCCGACGCTCTGGAACACCCCGACCCGCAGCGTCCCGGCCTCGCCCTTCCCCAGCGCCTCGAGGTCGGCTTGCGCCGCTGCGACGCGTGCCGCGATCGCGTCTGCGTGCGTGAGCAGCAGCCGTCCCGCCTCCGTCAGGGAGACCGGCTTCGGCCCACCCGGGCGCTCGAGCAGGCGCTGGCCGACGATGCGCTCGAGGGCGGCGATCTGCTGGCTGACCGCCGACTGGGTGTAGCCCAGGGACGCGGCGGCCTTCCCGAACGAGCCCTCCCGCGCCACCGCTTCCAGAGCCAGGAAATGGCGCAATTCGATGCCGAGCCAACGATCAGGTTCCATAATCGACTCCCATTGTAACTGGATTTGCGCTAATAGGTCGGCGAGCCGATGATGGGTGCATGACGTCGATCGTCTTCCTGCTGTTCATAGTCGCTGTCGGACCGCTGGCGCTTCGCTACGGCGCCGACAGCCGGCGCACCTCCGACCGGCGCTCGCTCTAACCGGAGATGGCAGGCGCCTTCGCACGCCGCTCGCCGGCGGCGGTGGCTCTCGCGCTCGGGACGGTCTACCTCGTCTGGGGATCGACCTATCTCGCGATCCGCGTCACGGATCGGACGCTGCCGCCGCTGCTGATGTCCTCCGTCCGCTTCCTGATCGCGGGCGCGGCGCTGTACGCCTTCGCAGCGCGCGGGCGCGCGCGGCCGACGAGGCGCGAGTGGACAGCGGCCGCGATCACCGGCGCCGCGCTCCTGCTCGTGGGCAACGGGGGCGTCGCCTGGGCTGAGACGCGGCTCGACTCCGGCTTCGCCGCGCTGATCGTCGCGATCATCCCGCTCTACGTCGCGCTCTTCGATCGGGTCTTCTTCGGCCGCCGGCTCTCGCCGGTCGCGATCGCCGGGCTGGTCGTGGGCTTCGTCGGCGTCGCGCTGCTCGTCCGCCCCGGCGGCGGAAACAACGTCGGCGTCGCGCTCGTCCTCGTCGCGACGACGTCGGCTTGGGCCGCAGGCTCGCTCTATGCGCGCGGCGCGCCGCTCCCGAGCAGCCCGCTCCTCTCCGCGTCGATGCAGATGCTCTCCGCCGCCCTCTTCCTCGGGATCGCGGGCCTGGCGGGCGGCGAGGCGAACGACGTGCACATGAGCTCGTTCACGCTGAAGCCGCTGCTCGCGTTCGCGTACCTCGTGGTTGTCGGCTCGCTGATTGCTTTCTCGGCCTACGCCTGGCTGCTCAAGAACGTGCGTATCTCGATCGTCGCGACCTACGCGTTCGTCAATCCCGTCGTCGCCGTCGCGCTCGGAACGCTCTTCCTCGGCGAGACGATCGGCTGGTCGACCATCGTCGCGGGGGCTGCGATCGTCACGGCCGTCGTGCTGATCGTGACGGCGAGGCAGCGCTACCCTGAAACCGATGAAGAGCTTCAATCTGAGACAGCTGAAACTCCGCTCGGGGGAGCAGTACCGCGACGAGATCGAGCTCGAGCTCGAGCCCTTCGAGCTGGGCGGCGAGCGCTACCTGCCGGTGCCCGGCACGGTTCCGGCTGAGCTCGAGATCACCAGAGCCGCAACCGGCACCCTCTTCCAGCTCGCTTTCACCGCCCGTCTGCACGGGCCGTGCTACCGCTGCCTCGACGACGCCGTCCTCGAGCTGCCGATCTCGGGACGCGAGTATCAGGCGACGAACCCCGACGGCTCGGAGGAGCTTCGAACGCCGTACGTGCGTGACGACAACCTCGACCTCACGGCGTGGGCGCGCGACGCCCTTGCGCTCGCGTTGCCGGACAAGATCCTCTGCCGCGCTGACTGCGCCGGTCTCTGCCCCGTCTGCGGCAAGGACCTGAACAACGAGCCGCACGTGCACGACGAGAAGGCGACCGATTCGCGCTGGGCCGCGCTCGAGAGCCTGCGCGAAGAGCTTTGACCGGTTTCGCAGCTGTGGTCCTCCGCGACGAGCGTCGTGTCGCGTTGATCCGCCGCGTGCGCGAGGGGCATACGTACTTCGACTTTCCCGGCGGCGACATCCGTGCGGGCGAGCAGCCCGCGGACACCGCGGTCCGCGAGGCGCAGGAGGAGCTCGGCGTGGAGGTCGTGCTCGGCCCGCGCCTGCTGATCGAGGAGTTCCGCGGCCAGACCGCGCACTACTACTCGGCGGTCGTCGTCGGCGGCCGGCTCGGCACCGGCACGGACGAGCCGACATGGATGGAGCTCGCCGAGCTCCCGCACTACGACGTGCGCCCGCGTGCGCTCGCCGCGATCCTGACGGGCGGATGACGCTCGTCGCAGCGCTGCTCGCGGCGGCCGTCCTGCCTTGCTCGCCACCCGGCGCGACCGGCCAGGTCATGCGGGCGGCGCCGACCGTGCCGTTCACGATCACGCGTCAGACGCCGCAGCGGCTTTTGCGCACGATCGTGGGGCGTTTCGGCGACCGCTCGCTGATTCGGGCGCGGATCGAGCACGACGGCAATCTGCCGCTGCTCGGGTTCGGCAGCCCGCGAGTGCGCGGCGCGCAGCGGTTACGGCTCGCGTGGGAGCAGACGCTCGTCGCCGGCGCCCTGCGCGACATGCTCTGCGCTGCGCGCGCTCCGCTCCTCTGGGGCTGGTTCGGCCTCGACGGCAAGCATGGCACGCCCGACGCCACGTATCCGTATCTGCAGCACTTCCCGACCCCGCCGGAGGGAAGTTTCCGCCGGCGCCTGGTCGACGCCGCGGACCGGTGGCATTTCCGAGTCGTCGACGGGCGCTATCTCCATCCGCTTCAAGGCGCGCCCCTGATCGTCGTGCGGACGGCCGATCCGCTGCGGCTCGCGCATGCGGCCGGCGCGATCCGCGCATTTCTCGAGGGCCCGGCGAGCGCTTTCAGGTTCGAGGGCTTCTACTTCGAGGCCGAAGACGCGCACGGCCGGCCGGCGTTCGCGCTCGCGAATGCATTCCGTGGGACGTACCAGGGGAGCCAGTGGGCGCGGAGCGAACGGCTGTTTCCGTTCGCGCACGGGTAGTCGACGCAGCGTCTCAAGGGGCGTCGTCCCAACCGGGAGGCAGGTCGACGCCCGTCCAGGACGGATCCGGCGTCCACTCCGCCCACTCGTCCGACCACCACTGACGGCCGGCCTCGACGTCGGCGACGACTCGTGCACCCTCGGCACGAATCGCGCGGACCTCCTCTGCGGTCCAGCGACCGCGCTCCACCCAACCGTCGAGCAGCTCGTCGTCCTTGAGCTCCCAGCTCCCGTCCGGACGGATCCAGACGTCGAGCTCCTGGTCACACGTGTCGAAGCCGCGAGCTGTGCGGCGAATCGGCTCCGCGAGGTTGACGTACCACCCACGAAACTCGCGCTTCTCTCCGAACCAGAAGACCCAGATCGCGTGGCGCCCGCCCGGGCGGTGCAGCGACAACACGCCGTGTCCGCGCCAGCGGGTGTCGCTGCCGCGATTCCAGGGATGGCCGCCCGGCCACGGCCAGCTTCCGGCCGGGAAGCCGAGCTGCGTCTGCGACGAGAGGTACACGGCGAGGAGATCGGGCCTGTCCTCGACCACGCGCACGGGCATCACGAGCCAAGCTCGCCCGCCCCACACCTCTCGCCAGGGGACGATCTCGCCGCTTTCCCAACGCACTCGCGGCAGCGTAGTGCCCGCCGTGCGACCGCTACACTGCGGCGTCCATGGCCGTCCCAAAGAAGAAAACCTCGAAGGCGCGCCGCGACAAGCGCCGCGCGCAGCACGGGATCGAGGCGCCGCGCCTGAACGTCTGCCCGCAGTGCGGCAGTCCGAAGCGGCCGCATCGCATGTGCCCACGGTGCCACACGTACCGCGGCCGCGACATCGAGCCGCTCAGCACCCAGGCTCCCTAGCGACGTGATCCGCATCGCGGTCGACGCGATGGGCGGGGATCGCGGTCCGGAGGAATTCGTCGCGGGCGCGCTCGAGGCGCGGTCCGAGACCGTCGCGCCCGTGCTCGTCGGCCCGCCCGATCTCGACACTCGAGGGCTCGAGCTGATCGAGGCGCGCGACGTCGTCGGGATGGACGAGAGGCCCACCGACGCCGTCCGCACGAAGCCCGACAGCTCGCTCGTCGTGGCCTGCCGTGCGGTGCGTGAAGGGAAGGCGCAGGCGGTCGTCTCAGCGGGCAACACCGGCGCGATGCTGGCTGCGTGCCTGCTCGAGATCCGGCGACTGGCCGGAGTCCGCCGGCCGGCGATCGCCGTGACGATCCCGTCGCGCGACGGCGTCTCCGTCCTGCTCGACTCCGGCGCGAACGCCGACGCGCGGCCCGAGGACCTGCTCCAGTTCGCGCACATGGGGGCGGTGTTCGCCGAGGAGATCCTCGACGTGCGGAATCCCGAGATCAGGCTTCTGTCCATCGGCGAGGAGCCGGAGAAGGGCAACCAGCTGACGCTCGAGGCGCACGAGCTGCTCGCCGCGAGCGACCTCAACTTCGCCGGCAACACGGAGGGACGGGATCTCCTGCGCGGCGGCGCGGACGTCGTCGTGACGGACGGCTTCACCGGCAACGTCGCCCTGAAGCTGCTCGAGGGCACGATCCGGAACCTGCTCGATGCCCTGCGCGAGGAGATCACCGCCACGACACGGGGCAAGCTCGGCGGCCTGCTGATCCGGCCGGCGGCGCGGCGCCTGCGGAACCGCCTCGACCCTGACACCTACGGCGGCGCTTACCTGCTCGGCCTGCGCGGCCTCGCCGTGATCGCGCACGGCAACTCCTCGCGGCGGGCGATCGCCAACGCGGTCCGCCTTGCCGCGCGCGGAGTGGAGCACGACGTCGTCGGACGGCTGGCGCAGCGCGTCGGGAACACCGTGTTAGAGTCCGCGGCCACTACGACCCCGACCCCCACGTGAGGTGACATGGCAGCGTCGCGCGAGGAAGTCTTCGAGCGAGTAAAGGAAGTTCTGACCGAGCAGCTCGGTGTCGACGAGGGCGAGATCACAGAGGACGCGTCCTTCCAGGAGGACCTCGACGCGGACTCGCTCGATCTCGTCGAGTTGATCATGGAGCTCGAGGACCAGTTCGGGATCAAGATCTCCGACGAGGACGCGCAGAAGATTCAGACCGTCGGCCAGGCCGTCGACTACGTCTCGTCACACCAGTAGCGCCCCCCGCGGGGACGTCACCCCGCTCGCGGAGCTGATCGAGAACCTGCCCGGCGCGCGGGCAGACCAGGTCTACACGCACGCGTCCTGGGCGTCCAACCGCGCGTCGTCCTACGAGCGCCTGGAGTTCCTCGGCGACAGCGTGCTCGAGCTCGCGATCGCACGCGAGCTGTACGAGCGCTACCCGGACTTCAGCGAGGGCCGGCTCGCGAAGATCCGGTCGCACGTCGTGTCCCGGGCGAGCTGCGCCGTCGTCGCACGTCAGCTCGGGCTCGGCGAGCGCCTCGAGCAGCGCGGCGCCGACATCCCCGACGACGAGCTGCATCGGCTCGCGCACAACCGAAACGTCCTGGCGGCGCTGCACTACAAGACGGAGCTGCAGGAGGCGCTCGCGCGCCGCGGCCAGTCGGTCAACTATTCCGTGCTCGACGTCGAGGGGCCGCCGCACAATCGCCGCTTCCGCTGCGCCGCGGTGATCGACGGGGAGCAGCTCGGCGAGGGAGCCGGCGAGTCGAAGAAAGCCGCGGAGCAGGAGGCTGCGAAGCAGGCGCTGGCGAAGCTCGGCGTCGAGATCCCGGCGGGCTAGGGAAGATCGCACGCGCCGCGCGCGTCGTGTGACCCATGGACACTTACGTCATACGCCGCCGTGAAGGCTGGCGTTCGCCGGCAGAGCTGCAAGAGGCTGCGGAGCGCTCGCGACACGTCGGCGACGAAGAGATGGGCGACGACATCAGCTGGATCCGCAGCTACGTCGTCGAAGAGGAGGGTGGCACGCTCGGCACCATCTGCATCTACCAGGGCACGAGCGCGGAGAAAGTCGCCGAGCACGCGACGCGGGCAGGCCTCCCGGCCGACGAGGTCTTGAAGGTGGTCGACACCGTCCTCGTCAGAGCCGATCCGGCCTAGACTCGCCTTTCCCACCGGAAAGGAGCCGAGATGGCCAAGCAGGTCAATTGCCCGTGCGGCGAGACCGTCCGCGGCGAAACGGACGACGAGCTCGTCACCAACGTCGAGGCCCACATGCAGGACAAGCATCCGGAGATGGTCGGGACGATGTCCCGCGGCCAGATCCTCGACATGGCCCAGGAGGCTTGACCGAGGCCTAGTCACGTAGTCCGGGCGCCGCGCTAGCCTCCCCGGCGCATGCACCTTCGCGCCATCAAGCTGCGCGGCTTCAAGTCGTTCCCCGAGCCGGTCGAGGTCCGCCTGGAGCCCGGAGTCGCCGTCGTCGTCGGCCCGAACGGCTCGGGGAAGTCCAACGTCGCCGACGCGATCGTGTGGGCGGCGGGCTCGATGGCGCCCTCGGAGCTCCGCGCCGAGAAGCCGGACGACGTGATCTTTGCCGGCGGCGGCGGCCGCTCGCCCGAGGACTTCTGCGAGGTCGAGCTCCTGTTCGACAACCCGGCCGGCGAAGGGCCGGTGCCGTACACCGAGCTTTCCGTCGCGCGGCGGCTCCATCGCGGCGGCGAGGGCCAGTACCTGCTCAACCGGACCGCCGTTCGCCGCATCGACCTCGTCGAGCTGCTCGCCGATCTCGGGCTCGGCGGCGGGATGCACTCGATCATCGGCCAGGGCAAGGTCGAGGAGATCCTGGGATCGAAGCCGGAGGAACGACGGCAGCTGCTCGAGGAGGCGGCCGGCCTCGGACGCTTCAAGCGGCGCAAGCATCGCGCCGAGCTCAAGCTCGCCCGCGTCGCGATTCAGGTCGAGCGCGCGCGCGACGTCGAGGCCGAGGTGAAGAAGCGGCTGCGACCGCTCGCGCTGCAGGCGACGGCGGCGGAACGGGCCGAGAAGCTTCGCGGAGAGATCGCGTCGCTCCGCGCGCGAGTCGCCGAGCTCGACCTGGCGGAGCTCGGCGAACGCCTGGAGGACGGCGAGGGGCGCCGCACCGCGGCGGTGCTCGCACGCAGGCACGCCGACGAGAAGCTCGATGCGCTGCTCGAAGAGCGCCGGCGGGCGGAAGAGGAGCTCGCTGATGCAGCCGGACGACGCGAGCAGGCGACGGCGATGCTGTACCGGCTGCGCAGCGCACGCGAGCGGCTCGAGCTGCGACGCGAGAGCGCGCAGTCTCTGCGAGACGGGCTCCGCGCCGAGCTTGCGCGGCCGCGCCGCGTGCTCGACGCCCGCGTCCGCGCGGAGCGCGAGTCGCTGCGCGACCAGGCACGTGTGGCGCGCGAGCGCCTGCAGACGCTGGAGCGCGCGCTCGCCGAACGCGAGGGCCTTCCCCCCGCAGCGCGCGCGCTCGCGGAGGACGGAGAACGGCTTGCGCTGTCGCTGCTCGACGTGCAGCCCGGGAGCGAGCGCGCGGTTGCGGCGGCGCTCGCGCATCGCGCTGCGGCGATCTTCGCCGACGATCCGCGCGCGGCGCTCGCACTCGCCGAGCGGGCGCGCGCAGCCGGGCTGGGCAACGTCGTCGTGCTGACGCGCCCGCCCGCCGACGTGGTCGCGGAGCTACCGGTCGTGCCGAAGGAGCAGTTGTTGCACACTCCGGTTCCGGCGGTGACGTCCGACGGCTTCGGGTACGACCCGCAGCGCGGCGAGGTCTGGTTCGCCGGCGAGGCGGCCGAAGCGGTGTGGCTCGAGCTCGAGGCGCGTCGGCGCGCGCTTGCGGCGGAGGTCGACGAGCTCGAGGCGCGCGTCGCGGCGCCGATCCCGGAAGCGGCCTACACCGCAGCGCGCGATCCGCTCACCGAGACGCTCGCGCGGCTGAGCGCGCGTCTCGTCGAGACGCTCGAAGGTGCGACGCACGACCGCCACGAGGCGCCGCTGCGAGCGCGCGCGGACGCCGGCGCGACGCGCACGACGGGTCTCGCCGAAGAGCT
This sequence comes from Actinobacteria bacterium 13_1_20CM_4_69_9, assembly GCA_001920085.1. Classification (GTDB taxonomy): domain Bacteria; phylum Actinomycetota; class Thermoleophilia; order Gaiellales; family Gaiellaceae; genus 3-1-20CM-4-69-9. Next base: position 8,739 of record MNJC01000122.1, on the reverse strand, counting down.
GCGCCGGCTGGGCGCCGCGGAGGTCGACGTGCGGCGCGCCGCCGCGGAGGCAGGCGAGCGGCTGAGCGCGATCGACGTCGAGCGCGCCCGCGTCGAAGCCGAGGTCGACGAGGCCCGCCGCCGGCTCGAGGCAGCGGCGGCAGAGCCCGCCGAGGGCGACGACCGTGCGGAGCTCGCCGATCGAGTCGAACGGCTCGAGCGCCGCCGCGAGTCCCTCGGCCAGGTCAACCCGCTCGCGAAGCAGGAGTACGACCAGGAGAAGGAACGCCTCGTCGAGCTCTCCGCGCAGCGCGGAGATCTCGAGGCGAGCCTCGCCGAACTGGAAAAGCTGCGCGACGACCTCACGCGCACGGTCGACGAGCGCTTTGCGGAGACGTTCGCCGCGGTCCAGGCGAACTTCGCCGAGGTCGCGTCGACCCTCTTCCCCGGCGGCGAAGGCCGCCTGCGCCTGACCGAGCCGGAGGAGGGGGACGAGCATCCCGGCATCGAGGTCGAGCTCCGGCCGGCGGGCAAGAAGGTGACGCGGCTGTCGCTCCTGTCCGGCGGCGAGAAGGCGCTCGGTGCGATCTCGTTCCTGTTCGCGTTGTTCCTCGCGCGGCCGTGCCCGTTCTATCTCCTCGACGAGGTGGAGGCGGCGCTCGACGACACTAACATCGGCCGGTTCGTCGAGTTGTTGCGGCGCTACTCCGATCGAACCCAGTTCATCGTCATCACGCATCAGAAGAGAACGATGGAGGCCGCGGATATCTTGTACGGCGTGACGATGGGCGCCGACGGGGTCTCGCAGATCGTTTCCCGGCGCCTGCCACGCGAGCAGGCCGTCGCGGTTGCCTCGTAGCTGGGCGCAGCTGCTCGGCGAGGAGAACGCGCAGCCCGAGCCGGAGGCGGAGCGCAGCGGGCTCTTCTCACGGCTGCGCGACTCGCTGTCGAAGAGCCGCCGTGCGCTCACCGCCGAGCTGGCGTCGGCAGCGTTCGATCCGGGAGACGACGCGGCGTGGGAGCGCCTCGAGGAGGCGCTGATCCGCGCCGACGTCGGCGTGCGCGCGACCGCCGAGCTCGTGCAGCGGCTCGAGGCGCGCCAGGATCTGACCAACCTCGACGCTGCGCTCGCGGAGGAGATCGCGGCACTGCTCGGCGAGCCCGCGACCCTGAACGTCAAACCGGATCCGAGCGTCCTGCTCGTGGTCGGCGTCAACGGCACCGGCAAGACGACGACGATCGGAAAGCTCGCAGAGCGGTTGCGCCAGCACGGGCACTCGGTCGTGCTGGCCGCAGCCGACACGTTCCGCGCGGCTGCGGAGGAACAGCTCGAGATCTGGGCGGACCGTGCCGACGCGGCGTTCGTCGGCGGAGAGCGCGGGGCGGACCCGGCCTCGGTCGCCTACGACGCAATCGAGCGGGCGGGGCGTGACGGCGCGGACGTCGTCATCGTCGACACCGCCGGCAGGCTGCACACGCAGGCGAACCTGATGCAGGAGCTCGCGAAGGTGCGCCGCGTGATCGAGGGCAGGCTCGACGGCGCGCCGCACGAGACGCTGCTCGTAGTGGACGCGACGACGGGACAGAACGGCTTGCAGCAGGCGCGGCTCTTCGGCGAGGCGGTCGGGGTCACCGGCGTAGCGCTGACGAAGCTCGACGGCAGCGCGAAGGGCGGCATCGCCGTCGCGATCGCGCACGAGCTCGGCCTGCCCGTGAAGCTGATCGGCGTAGGGGAGACGCTGGACGATCTTCGTCCGTTCGATGCCCAGGATTTCGCACGCGCCCTCGTCGCGGAGTAAGGTCGCGCGCATGCCCGCAGCCGAGAACAGCATCGTCGTCAACCGGCCGCGGTCGGAGGTGTTCGCCTTTGTCGCCGACCACGAGAACGACCCGAAGTGGCGTCCCGGCGTGCTCGACATCAAGCGCGCCTCGGGCGAGGGACAGGGCGCCGTCTACACGCAAGGCGTGCACGGCCCGATGGGCAAGCGCGTCGACGCGGACTTCGAGGTGACTGCGTACCAGCCCGACACGCTGATCGCCTTCCGCACGCTCGCCGGGCCCGTCCGCCCGGAGGGAAGCTATCGCTTCGAGGACGCAGACGACGGCACTCGCGTCACGTTCTCGTTGAACGCGAGCCTGCGCGGGGCGCAGAAGCTCATGGCGCCGATGGTGGGAAAGTCCATGCGCAACCAGGTCGGGGCGCTGCCCGACCTGAAGCGCGTGCTCGAGGCCGGCGCCTCGGTCTAGCCGCTGCGCTCGACGCCGAACGCGATGTTGACCGTCGTCCGGTACGTCGTGATGCGGTCGCCCTCGACGACGGCGCTCATCGACACGACGTCCGCACCCGTGATGCCGCGGAGCGTCTTCGAAGCTTCCTGAACCGCCGCGTCGGCGGCCTTCGCGAAGCTCTCCGGCGACGAGCCGATGATCGTCACGACCTTGGCGACGTCTGACATGCGAAACCCCTTTCTAGCCCGTCGGTACGAGCGAGACCGTGTACTGGCCGACCCCGCCCGGGTTCGGCGTAATCGTCACGAACGCCTGGACCTCGAGCGTTTGGCCGGCGTACCTCTGCCCGTCGAGCTCCTTGAGTGCCTTGTTGAAGGCCTTCTCAAACCCTTCGCCGTGATGGTCGATCTCGTCGCGGCTGATGTTGCCTCTTGCTGCAACCTCGCGCTCCTCCATTGCCGCTCCTCCTCCGCCTCGGGAACGGGCAGACGCTACACCTTCACCGGCTGCAGGCGGGCAACAGCTGCGCGGTTGCCCTTCCGCGTGTAGAGCCGGACGGCGGTCGCGGTCGCAGCGACGGCATCCTCGGTTCGATCGAGTTGCCGCAGTGTCTCGGCGAGGTTCGCGTAGGCGTCGGCTTGGAGATTCAGCGCGTCTGTCGTCGAGGCGAGCTCGATCGCGGTGCGCGCGTCCGCAATCGAGGCGTCTGCGAGCTTCGCCCGGAGACCGAGCAGCAGCACGCGGGGCCCGACGTCCGAGTCGTGCGTGCGCTCGAGCGCCTCGGCGACGATCGGGGCTGCCTCGTAGTGGCGCCCCTGCACGTACAGCGCCTCGGCGAGCAGCGCGTCGGAGTCCCCCGTGCTGCCGATCTCGTGAAGGATGTGCCTCGTCGAACTCGCCGAGCATGCCGTGCAGCCCCGCCAGCGACGCGAGGACATTGGCCTCGAACAACGGATTCCCCCCGGCGCGGACAAGCATCGCCTCGCAGCGCGCCAACGCTGCAGCCGCTGCTGCCGGCCCGTAGAGGAGCGCGGTGCAGAGCTGGTCTGCGCTGCGGGACTCCTCGCGCCGGTCGTCGGCGCGAACGGCATGCTCGAGCGCGCGCTCGCATGCCTTCTCGCTCTCGCCGAGGCGCCCGCGACGGCGGTGCTCCATGCCGACAGCGCGCCAGCTGCGCGCGAGCCCGAGCTCGTCGCCGAGCTCGCTGAAAACGGCGATCGCCTGCTCGGCGATCTCGAGCGCGTCCTGCGTGTCGGCGGGGTTGACCATGCTGCGCATCGCTGACTGCTCGAGCAGCGCGTACCACTCCTCGCGCTTGTCGCCCGCGGCCGCGGCCGCCGCGACGATGCCGTTCAGGAGGGCCTCCGCGCGCGCGACCTCTCCGAGCGACCAGAGCGCGAGCCCGAGCTCTCGTGCGAGGTCGAGCCGCGCGGGCTGCTCGTCTGTCGCGAGCGCGACCGCGCGGTCCAGCAGATTTACGGCCGCGGGCGCGTCGTCGCGTGCGAACGCACGCCGTCCTGCGGCGCCGAGGATTTCCGCTGCGCGCCGGCCGAGTGTGACGCCGTCGTCGTCGAGCGGGCCGAGCTGCTGGCGGTAACGCACCGCCTGCTCGAGGTGGTAGCCGACGATCTCGTCGACGTCTCCCGCCTTGCCGGCGCGCGTGTTCGCCGCCCAGGCGGCGTAGCGCTCGTGCAGCTGTGCGCGCAACTCCTTCGGGATGCCGGCGTACGCGGCGTCGCGGATCAACGCATGGCGAAAGCGGTAGGCGTCCTCCCGCCCGGGACGCGCCGTCAGCAGGTCCTTGCGCGCGAGGCTGAGCAGGCTCTTGTCGACGAGCGCGTCGTCGGTTCCACCGAGCAGGTTCCGCAGTGCCGACCGCACGAAGTGCTTGCCCGCGACCGCGGCGCTCTCGAGCACGGAGCGCTCTTCCGGCGGCAGCCGGTCGAGGCGCGCGGCGATCAGCGCGTGGATCGTCGGCGGGATCGCGTGCGTCGGGCCGCCCTCTCCGAGCATCGCCGCCATCTGCTCGAGATACAGCGGATTGCCCTCCGCGGCTTCGGTGATGTGCTCGCGTGCCGCTGCGTCGAGCGGCCACTCCTGCGCGATCTCGTCGAGCAGCCGGCGCGACTGCTCGTCGGTGAGCGGATCGAGCACCACGCCGCCGCCGGTCTGCGTCAGCCAGCCGGGCCGCGCGTCGAGCAGGTCGGGCCGCGCCAGGCAGAGGAGCAGCACCGGTGCGTCGTGCGTCCAGCCGGCGAGGTATTCGAGCAGGTCGAGCAGCGTCGGCTCGGCCCAGTGGATGTCCTCGACGAGCACGACGAGAGGCCGCTCGCGCGTGAGCTCCTCGAACAGGCGGCGCACCGCCCAGAACGTCTCGCCGCCCGGCGCGGTCGGATTCGCGCCGACCGCGCCGAGCACGCGCGTCGCGACGAGGTCCGCGTCCTCGGCATCGCCGAGGAGTTCGCGGACGCCCTCGTCGCTCCCGAGCGCGCCGATGATCTCGACGAGCGGCCAGAACGTGATCCCGTCGCCGTAGGCGAGGCAGCGGCCGGTCAGCAGGGTCGCCTCCTCGCGCAACGACGAGCAGAGCTCCGTCGAGAGGCGTGACTTGCCGATGCCCGCCGGCCCGATGACCGTGAACAGGCGGCAGGCACGCGCCGCGACGGCCGCGTCGTATGCGTCCCGTAGCTCCTGCAGCTCGGCCTCGCGCCCGATCAGCGGTGCGTCGAGGCGGCGCGCGTACGCGCTTGCTCCCTCGATCACGGCGAGCACGTTCCACGCGGCGTGCGGATCGCGCTTGCCTTTGAGCGTCAGATCTTCGCGCGGCTCGAGCACGACCGCGTTCTCGACGAGGCGGCGCGTCGGCTCGCCGAGGAGGATCTCACCCGTCCGTGCGGACTCCTCGAGCCGCTTCGCGACGTTGACCGCGTCACCGGTCGCGAGCATCTGGCCGCCGCTCCCGTCCCCGGCGACGACCTCGCCGGTGTTGATGCCGACGCGCATGCCGATTCGCTCGCCGAGGTCGCGCTCGAGCTGCTCGTTCAGCTGGGCGAGCGCCTGACGCAGCTCGGTCGCGGCGCGCACGGCGCGCAGCGCGTCGTCCTCGTGCAGCTCGGGGATGCCGAAGACGGCCATGATCGCGTCCCCGATGAACTTCTCGACCGTGCCGCCGTGCCGTTCGAGCACGGCGGACATCTGCTCGAAGAACCGGGACATGACACGCCGCAGCGACTCCGGGTCGAGCCGCTCTCCGAGCGGCGTCGAATCCGCTACGTCCGCAAACAGGACGGTGACCGTACGCCGACTGACGGCCATGGCTTGAGTGTAGGGCGGTCGCTACCCGAGAGCGAGCTTCCGCAACCGGCGCAGCGGCTCGGTCTGATCTGCGTGCCAGACCAGTCCGAGCGCTCGAAAACGCTCGTCGGCGCGGCGCAGCAGCTCGTCGTCGCCGGTCGTCATGCCGAGTGCGCGCGTCGCGAACGGCTCCACGTAGGAGCCCGGTGGGGCGAACGAGCCTTCGACGTCGGCGGCGGAGCCGATGATCGCGAAGACATCGAGCCTCAGTGCCGCACTCGGCAGCGCAAACCACGTCTGACGCCGGAGCCACGCCTCGTCGGAGAGGATCTCGAGCACGTCGAGGCTGCCGCGTGCGATCGCAAGGCGCGCGCGCGGAGTCGCGATCGCACCGCCGTGCCCTTCGCTGGCGAGCTCTGCCGCCCGGGCTTCGAGCTCGGCGCTGCGCTCGCGATCGCCGGCGAGCTCTCTCGCGATTGCGCAGACGAGCAGTGAACGCGCGTTACGGACGCACGGCGTGTAGCGGTTCGCTTCGACGGCTGCGACCGTCGCCTCCTCCAGCGCGAGGACCGCGTCCCAGGTGCCCTTGAGCTCCTCGATCTCGATCAGGTTCGCGACACCGTGGAGACGGTGGTGGGGCGTCAAGTCGGCCACGACCTCGGTGAGCTCGTTCGCAAGGCGCTTCGCCTCCTCGAGGCGGCCCGTGGCATTCGCCGTGGGGATCGTCGAGAGGTAGAGGTCGTGAACCAGGTCGGGATCGCCCAGTTGGTCACGCAGGCGGAACCGGCTCGTCTCGAACTCGTAGGCGCGCTCGAAGTCACCGTCGCGGAACGCGTTCACGCCGCACGTGCGCGAGCGCACGTGACGTCCACTCGTCGACCACGTGCTCGGGCGGACGGCGTCTCCACATGCCCGATCTCAGACCGCTTTCGAATGCCAGCTCCGCGTACGTCTCGGAGCGTTGGCGCTCGTCCTCTGTGAGCTCGAGCGCGCGCTCGAACGCGTGCATGAGGGCGTCGCCGTCGTAGTTCAGCGCGTGTGCGCGTGCGATCCGTCTCCACAAGCGCGCCTTGTCGTCCGTGAGCGGAATCGCTCGGTCGAGCAGAGCGACGGCGTCCTGCAGCTCGTAGCGTGACATCGCGGCCTCTGCCGCGCGGCTCAGCCACGTCACGGCCTTCGCCTCGAGCAGCTCGAGCTCGTCGCCCCCGTCCGGCCACGCGACGTCGACGTCCTCCGGCCGCACCGCCTCTGCATAGTGGTACGCGAGCAACGCTGCATGCTCGCCGCCGACGCCTTCGAGCCAGCCGGCGAAGTCGGCGTGCAGTCGTGCACGGCGCGCCTTCGTCAGGCCGTTGTACGCGACCTCGCGCGTCAGTGCGTGCTTGAAGACGTACTCGACTTCTCCTTCGAGAGACGACGTGTGCCGGCGGCGAATGAAGTCGCGGCTCTCCAACGTCGCGAGGTCGGGCCAGTGTTCGCCGACCAGCTCGTACACCGGGCCCGTCCAGAAAGCCCGCCCGATTACGGCTGCCGCCTGCAGCGCCGCCTTCTCGGCCTCGCCGAGTAGATCGATGCGCGCGGCCAGCACCGCCTGCACGGAATCCGGGATCGCGACGCCGTCTTCGTTTGCAAGCTGGATCAGCTCCTCGACGAAGAATGGATTCCCTTCGGCGCGGCGGACGATCACGTCGCGGACGTCGGGAGGCAGCTGGTCGGCGAGCTCCTCTACCAGCGATGTCGCGACGTCGCCGGAGAGTGGCTCGAGCAGGATCGTCTCGGCGTCGACTCGGGCGTCCCAACTGCGCGCGAAGTCAGGCCGCGCGGTGGCGAGCAGCAGCAGTGGGGCTCGCACGTCGCGCGCGAGGCGCTCCAGGAGCTCGAGCAGCGGCGGCTCGGCCCAGTGCACGTCCTCGATCAGCAGAACGACGGGGCGCTGCGACGCCTGCTCCATCACGAAGTCGACCCAGGCGGCGTGCAGCCTGTCGCGGGCGGCGAGCGGATGCAGGTCGCCTGCGACGTCGAGGCCGAGGGTCAGGCCGAGAATCTCTCGGTTGCCGAGACGGCGGCGCACCTCCTCGGGCGGATCGCTCTCGAGGATTGCGAGGTGCTCCTTCAACGCCTCCGCCAGCGGCCAGAACGTGATGCCGTCCCCGTAGGGCAGGCAGCGTCCGGTGCGTCGGAGCGGTTCGGGCTCCTGCGTCGCGAGCTGCTGCCAGAGCTCGCGCATCACGCGCGTCTTGCCGACCCCGGCATCCCCGACGACGGTGACGAGCACCGCAGCGGCGCGGTCGACGCTCCGTCGGTACGCGCGCCAAAGCCGCTCCAGCTCGCCGTCGCGTCCCACGAAGACGCGTCCCGTGCCGCGCGGCCGCATCAACGAGAGCGCGCGGAGGACCGGTCGGCACGCCACGCCCCCGGGCTTCCCTTTCGCCTCGACCGTCCGCGGCGCGCCGAACTCGAACGCACCGCGCGCCGCGGCGGCGGTTCGCTCGCCCGCAAGGACCTCGCCCGACGCGGCCGCCCGCTCGAGGCGCGCTGCGACGTTGACCGCGTCGCCGCTGACGAACGAGCTGTTCTCCCGTGCCCCGCCGACGACCACTTCGCCCGTGTTCACCCCGATTCGCAGCGCCAGCCCGGCCTCGAGCCGCCGCTGCATCGCGAAGGCCGTGTGCAACGCCCGCTCGGCGTGGTCCTCCAGCGCCTCCGGCGCGCCGAACGCCGCCATCACGGCGTCGCCGGCGAACTTCTCCACCGTTCCGCCCGCGACCCGGATCTCAGCGGCCATGGCGTCGTAGAAGCGCTCGAGGCGTGCGCGGGTGCGCTCCGGATCCTGCTCGTCGGCCAGCGCCGTCGACCCTGCCAGATCGGCGAAGAGGATGGTGGCCAGCTTGCGTTCGTCGGCCATGTGCGAAGTCTGGCCTACACTTGGCGGCCGTGTTCGACGCCCTGTCAGACCGGCTGCAGAGCGCACTCGGCGACCTCCGCGGCCGAGGAAAGCTCGACGAGGAGGCGATCTCGCGTGCGATGCGCGAGATCCGGCTCGCGCTGCTCGAGGCGGACGTCAACTTCGAGGTCGTCAAGGACTTCGTCGCGCACGTGCGCGAGCGGGCGCTCGGGCAGGACGTCCTCAAGAGCGTGACCCCCGGCCAGCAGGTCGTGAAGATCGTCCACGACGAGCTGACCGACCTGATGGGCTCGGGCAGCTCGAAGCTCGCCTTCACCGCCCGGCCGCCGACC
>MNJC01000011.1 GCA_001920085.1 Actinobacteria bacterium 13_1_20CM_4_69_9 | reverse complement strand
TGCGCCTCCTCCGCACGCGGGCGCAGCGACACGCGCTCGCCCTGCTGCGGCGCGTTTCGCACGTCGGTGCGCGCAACGAGGCGCGTCTGCTCGCCCTTCACGTCGGCGCTGCAGAAGACGTACACATCGGCACCGATGTCCTCGACAACCTCGACGCGTGCGCTGATGCCCTCGCCGTCGCCGGCGATGTCGAGATGCTCCGGGCGGAAGCCCACGACCTTTCCGTTCGTGCCGACCCCCACCGCCTCCGCCGGCAGCAGGTTCATCGCCGGCGATCCGATGAAGCCGGCGACGAACAGGTTGCCCGGCCGCTCGTAGAGCTCGCGCGGTGGGCCGACCTGCTGCAGCTTGCCTTCGTGGAGCACGGCGACACGGTGCCCGAGCGTCATCGCCTCGGCCTGGTCGTGCGTGACGTACACGGTGGTGACCCCGAAATCGGCCTGCAGGGCGGCGATGTCGGCCCGCATCTGCACGCGCAGCTTCGCGTCCAGGTTCGACAACGGCTCGTCCATGAGGAAGACGCTCGGCACGCGCACGATCGCGCGGCCCATCGCGACGCGCTGGCGCTGCCCGCCCGACAGCTGCGCAGGCTTGCGCTCGAGGTACTCGCTGAGCCCGAGCAGCTTGGCGACCTCCCTGACGCGCGCCTCGCGGTCGCGTTTCGGGACCTTCGCGATGCGCAGCGGGAAGCCGATGTTCGCCGCGACCGTCAGATACGGGTAGAGCGCGTAGTTCTGGAACACCATGGCGACGTCGCGTGCCTTGGGCGGGTCGTCGCTGACGTCGCGGTCTCCGATGAACACGGCGCCGGCGTCGACCTCCTCGAGGCCGGCAAGCATGCGCAGTGCGGTTGTCTTGCCGGAACCGGACGGGCCGACGAGGACCATGAACTCACCGTCGGCGATGTCGAGGTCGAGCGCGTCGACAGCCGGAGCATCGTTGCCGGGATAGACACGTGTTGCTGCGACGTAACGAACCTCAGCCAACGCGCACCTGCTCGAACTCCGTCCGAAGGCGCCGCTGTGCGTCGGGACCGGCGTCGAGCTCGTCCATCCCGAGTAGCGCCGCGCCGACGATCGCGGCCGACGCCGTCGGTCGCACGGTCACGTTCGGCGCCGACTCGCGCAGGCCCCTGTCGATCGCGGCCAGGAGATCGCCGTCGGCGTCCTGCAGCACGCCGCCGCCGAGCAGAACGTCGGCCGCATCGTTCGTCAGACCGAGGCGCTTGAGCGCGACCCGCGCCAGCGCGACGACCTCAGCCGCGAGGCGCTGCACGATCTCCGCGGCGACTGCGTCGTCCGCCGCCTCCGCCAGCACCAACGGCGCGAGCTCGATCACACGGCGCTGCGCGATCTGCCCGAAGTGGATCGCCTCGGCGAGCTGGCTCGGCGCCTCGAGGCCGAAGTGCGCGGGGACGGCGTGCTCGAGGCTCGTCCGCGGCCCGCGGCCGTCCTCGCTCCGCGCCGCCGCGAACACGGCGGCCCGCGCGCAGGACGGCGAACGTGTCGTTGTCGACGTTGACGCGCGTCGCCCAGCCGCGCGCCTCGACCGCCTCGCGCACGGCCTGCTCCTCCGCGGGGAAGTCGACGCCCGCGAGCAGCAGGGTCGCGACGTCCGCGACTTTTCCGTCGTGCTCGCCGATCGCCTCGGTGAGCAGACGGTCGAGCACGTCGAGGCAGCCGTCGACGCCGAGGTGCTGCGGCGAGCTGAGCGGTCCGCGGACGAGCGCGAGCAGGGAACCGTCGGGCGCGACGAGCGCGAGGTCGGTCTTGGAGTTGCCTCCGTCGACGGCGAGCACCGCGGCGCGGCTCATACGCGCGTACCGCCGGCGAACTGCGGCAGGTGCTGCGCTCCCGCCTCGAGCAGGCGGTCGACCAGCTCGACGGAAACGGTGTCCTGCGCGACGAGGGGATGTGTGAGGAGCGCCTTGTGGACGAGCGTGCGGTCGCCGGCCACTGCCGCCTGCGCCGCGAGCCGCTCGTACGCGGCCACGTGCTGCATGAGGCCCAGCAGCTCCGGAGCGACCGACGGCTGCGGGAGCGCGTGCGCGCCGTCACGGTCGACCCGGGCGGGCACCTCGACGACGTCGTCCGGCGCCATCCCTTCCAGCGTGCCGCCGTTGCGGATGTCGACGACGTGGACGGCGCCGTCGCCGGTCGCAAGCGAGCCGACGAGGCCGATCGCCGCCTCGCTGTAGAAAGCGCCGCCGCGCTGTTCCAGCAGGGCGGGCTTCTCCGTCAGGTTGGGATCGCGATAGAGCTCGAGCAGGCCGCGCTCGATCTCCGCAACGGTCGCCGCGCGCGGCACGCCGTCGAGCTGCTCGGCAAGCACCCCGTCGTGCTCGTAGAAGTAGTGCAGGTAGTACGACGGCAGCGCGCCGAGCTCCTCGAGCAAGCCCCGCCGCAGCCCGACCTCGTCGGCGAGCTCGTCGCCGTGCGACGTGAGCAGCTCCGGCAGCACGTCGTCGCCGTCGACGCGCACGAAGCGAACCCAGGACAGGTGGTTGAGGCCGACCTGGTCGACCATCACGCGCCCGGGCTCGACGTCGAGCAGCCGGGCGATCATCCGCTGGGTCGTGATCGCGACGTTGCAGAGGCCGACGGCACGGTGCCCGTGGTCGAGCAGCGAGCGCGTCACGATCCCGACCGGATTCGTGAAGTCGACGATCCAGGCGCCGTCCGCCGCGCGCTCGCGCACGCGGTCGGCGATCTCGAGCACGACGGGCACCGTGCGGAGCGCCTTGCCGAGCCCGCCCGCGCCGGTCGTCTCCTGCCCGATGCAGCCGCAGGCGAGTGGCACCGTCTCGTCGGAGAGCCGCGCCTCCTGACCCCCGACGCGGATCTGGATCAGCACGAAGTCGGCTCCGTCGACCGCGCGATCGAGGTCGTCGGTGACCTCGAGCGACCCGTCGTAGCCCTGGCGCGCGAGCATGCGCGCGGCGAGGCCGCCGACGACCTCGCGGCGCAGCTCGTCGATGTCGTGCAGCACGAGCTCGCGCACGTCGATGCGGTCTCGCTCACGCGAGAGGCCCGACACGAGCTCGGGCGTGTACGTCGAGCCGCCGCCGATGACGGCGATTTTCATCCCTTTACTCCCGTGAGCGTCACGCCCTCGACGAACGCCTTCTGCGCGAGGAAGAACAGGATGATCACCGGCGCCATCACGAGCAGCGTCGCCGCCATCGTCAGGTTCCACTGCACCTGGTGCAACGAGCGGAACTCCGACAGGCCGATCTGCAGCACCCAGTGACTCGGGTTCTCGCGCAGGTAGAGCAACGGCAGGAAGAAGTCGTTGAAGGTGTAGAGGAACGAGAACAGCGCGACCGCGGCGATTGCCGGCTTCGCCAGGCGGAGCACGACGGTCGCGAGGATGCGCAGCTCGCCGCAGCCGTCGACGCGCGCGGCGTCCAGGTATTCCTCCGGGATCGTCAGGAAGAACTGCCGCAGCAGGAAGATCGAGAAGGCGTCGCCGAACCAGTTCGGGATGATCAGCGGCCCGAGGTTGCCGACGAGATGGAGCTTCGCCCACATCACGTAGAGCGGCACGACCGAGACCACGGGCGGCAGCATCAGCGCGATCAGGACGGTGGCGAAGGCCAGGTCCCGACCGCGCCAGCGGATCCGCGAGAGCGCGTATGCGACGGGAATGCTCGAGCAGAGCACCCCGAGCGTTGCGAGCACCGAGTAAAGGAAGGTGTTGATCGCCCAACGCCAGATCGGCGCTTCCCGGAAGACGTCCACGTAGTTGTGCCAGCGGAACGGGCTCGGCCAAAGGTGCGACGAGAGCGCCTGCTCGTTCGTCATCAGCGAGGTGAGGACGATGAAGGCGAACGGCGTCAGGAAGATGATCGCCACGACGATCAGCAGCGAGTGGTCGGCGACCGCGACGAGGAAGCGCCGTCGCCGCACGGCCCACGGCGGCTTCCGCCGGACGAGCGTTCCCGCGGCGACAGGGACGCTCGCCGTGCTCACTTGACGGCTCCCGCGTAGTGAACCCAGCGGCGCGAGTTCCGGATGATCAGCACCGTGACCGTGAACGCCACGATCAGCAGCAGCACCGACAGCGCCGACGCGTAGCCCATGTTGAAGAATCTGAAGCCGTGCTGGTACAGCAGCACGGGATAGAAGAGCGTCGAGCCTTCCGGATACCCGAGGTTGTTGACGGTCTGGTCGCCGGCCTGTGACGCCTGGCCCGACGCGATGTTCGCGGCGACGTATGCCTGGGTGAAGTACTGCATCGCGGCGATCACGCTGATCACGACGGAGAAGAGGATCACGGGACTGATCGTCGGCAGCGTCACCCAGCGCATCCGCTGGATCGGGCCGGCGCCGTCGAGCTCGGCCGACTCGTAGAGCTGCTGCGGCGCGTCGAGGATCGCCGCCAGGAAGATGATCATCAGATTGCCGATGCCCCAGATGCTCAGCAGCGTGAGGGACGGCTTCGACCACTGCGGCGACTGGAACCAGAGCGGGCCGTTGATGCCGAGGTGCCCGAGGATCACGTTCACCGGCCCCGTCGCCGGATTGAGGAGGTAGACGAACGCCATCGTCGCAGCGACCGGTGGCGCGAGCGCAGGCAGGTAGAAGACCGTTCGGAAGAACCCGACCCCGCGCTTCGCGCGCGCGACCATCGTGGCGACGCCGAAGGCGAAGAGCACCTGTAGCGGCACCATGATCAAGATCAGCCAGAGCGTGTTCCGCACGGCCGGACCAACCTGCGGGTCCTGCGTGAAGAGGTACTTGTAGTTCGCCCAGCCGATCCATTTCGGCGACGACAGCAAGTCGTAGTGCGTGAAGGACAGGTACACGCTCATCACGAGCGGGTAGCCGAAGAACACGCAGAAGCCGACGATCCACGGCGACATCAGCATCAGCACCAGGCGGCGGCGGCGCCACGCCGCCCGATGCCGCGCCCGCCGGCGCTCCGCGGTGAACGGAGCGCCGGCAGTCACTGCAGTCTCTGTCACGGCACCCCGCCGGCCTGAGCCTGCTTCAACTGGGCGTCGATCTGCTTGTCGAGCTTCTGCAACCCGGCGTGCAGGTCACCTGCGTGTCCGGCCTGCCACTTGACTGCGAACGCCTGGATCAGCGTCCCGTATGCGTTGCCGGCCGCCGTGATCGGCGTCGTCTTCGAGTTCGGGTTGGCGAAGATGGTCAGGAACGTCTTGAAGTGGGCGTCCGGCTTGATCTCCTTCGAGTTCAGGGACTGCTTCGTCGTCGGAACGTTCCGGATCAGGTTGGAGAACTGCGCGAGGGGATGCGCATTGAAGGTCAGGTACTTGAGCAGGGCCCACGCCTGATCCTTGTGCTTGACGCCCTTCGGGATGCCGATGATCGTCCCGTTGACGTAGCCGGCGCCATACAGGTTCTTCTTGGCGTCGTCGACAGGTGCCGGCGCGGTTGCGTAGGCGAGGCCGGGATGCTCGGCCTGGATGAACGCGACGCGCCACTCGCCGTCGATCATCATTGCGACCTTCCCGATCTCGAAGGCGTGTGACGCCGAGAACTCGTCGGCGGCGCCTGCGTCGAACTTCTGCAGGTTCTTGTAGCCGTACCAGTCGACGAGGTTCTTCTGCCACTTGAGCAGCCGCGACCACGCCGGATCCTTCGACAGCGCGGAGTGGCCGGCCGCGTCCGTGTACTTCGCCCCGAACAGCGGCGCGTACGCGCTGAGGTCCGGCGCATTCCCCGCGTAGAAGCCGAGGAAGGGGTTGTAGCCGACGACCTTCAGGGAGCCGTTCTGGTTCCGCTTCGTCAGCTTCTTCGCGTCGGCGGTGAGCTCCGACATCGTCTTCGGCGGGCTCTTGATCCCCGCCGCCTGGAACATCTTCTTGTTGTAGTAGAAGCCGTACACGTCGGCGAGGAACGGCAACGCGCACCGCTTGCCGTTGTACTGCGTGTAGTACTGGGACGTCTTCGGGAAGACGTTCACGTCTAGATGGTCCTTCGACAGGAACGGCTTCAGGTCGACCCACGCGCCGGACTTGCAGTAGCTCCCCACGTTCGCCGACGTGAACGAGCTGACGACGTCAGGCACGTTGCCGCTTCGGATGGCGGCGGTGATCTTGTCGTCGTTGATGCCGCCGACGACCTTGACGTTCACGTCCGGGTGCTTGCTGTCGTATTCGGCGACGACCTTCTTGAACCCGGCCAACACCCGGGCGCTCCAACCGACCCAGACCGTGATGGTGTCGGCCTTCGTGCCGGCGTGGGCCGCGCTCCTGGCGGTCGCACCGGCAGCGGCTGCGAGGATTGCGGCCAGCGCAATCGCAGCGATCACTCCCCGTCTCATCCGTGCCCTCCTTTGTCCGTGAGTCTCATCGACTCCGGAGCGTTTCTCCAGCAAAGCCGGATCTCGTAAAGGTTCCGAACGAGGACTCTACGACCGTGTCGAAATCGAGTCAAGTCGGCTTGTTTCCGGCGCTTTCGCGTTAATCTTCTTCACGAGATGGATTTGACGCGCGCAACCCCGCCGCTGCTCAAGCACCTCAACGAGCGAACGGTGCTCGAGGCGATCCGGGCCGGCGCGCCGATCTCGCGCGCCGAGATCTCGCGTCGCGTCGGCATCTCGAAGCCGACGGTGTCGCTCGCGCTGCGCTCGCTCGAGCCCGCCGGGCTGGTGCGCGAGGCGTCACAGGGCCCGGACGGGCCGAGCTACGGCGCCGTGTTCTTCGAGCCGGTCCCCGATGCGGCATTCGTGCTCGGGCTCGACCTCGGATCGCGTTTCCTGCGCGGCGCGGTCGCGGACCTCGCCGGCCGCATCCGCGCACGACAGGACGTCGAGCTGCGCGGCGCCGACGCCGACGGCGCACTCGAAGCGATCACGACGTTGCACGCTTCCCTGATCGAGGCCGCGGCTTTGCCGCCGGAGCGCGTCGACGGCGCCGTGCTCGGCATCCCGGGCGTGGTCGACCCGTCGTCCGAGAGGTTGCGCCTGACTCAGCCGCACATCGCAGGGCTGGAAGGACGTCCGTTCGGCAGCGAGGTGCGCGAACGAGTGGGCGTGCCGGTCACTGTCGACAACGACGTTAACCTCGCGGCGGTGGGCGAGCGCTGGACCGGCGTGGCCCGCGGCGTCGACGATTTCGCATTTCTGTCGATCGGTACCGGAACCGGGCTCGGGCTCGTGCTAGGCGGCGAGCTGCACCGCGGCACGCACGGTGCGGCAGGAGAGATCGACTGGGCGCTCGCGGGCAGCGGCGAGGAGCTCGACCCGTCGGCCGAGGGAGTGTCGGCTCTTGCGACGGAGGTGTCGTGGCCCGGCGGCGTCGACGGGTCGACGCCGCCGTACGACGCGCGCAACATCTTCACCGCCGCGCGCCGCGGCGACTCGCTTGCGCGCTCGGTCGTCGACGTCATCGCACGGCGCATCGCGGCGCACATCGCCCCGGTTGCCGCCGTCGCCGATCCGGAGCTCGTCGTGCTCGGCGGCGGGCTCGGCATGAACGGCGACCTCCTGCTCGAGCCCGTGCGCGCGCTGCTGCGCGAATGGCTGCCCTATCCCCCGCGCGTCGAGATCTCGAGCCTGGGTGAGAGCGCAGTGTTGATGGGCGCCGTCGCTACGGGACTGCAATCCGCGCTCGACAACGTTTTCGTCAATCGGCCGAGCGCGCTAGGCTCCGCAACATGAAAGGTGCGTCGAAGCCGAAGAAGGGCGCGAAGAAGGTGCCGCAGAAGTCGCTGAAGGAACGCCGCGCGGAGAAGAAGGCCGCGGCCGACAAGAAGTTCAGCTCCGGCTACTAAGCGACCAGACTGAGGTCCTCGTAGACCGCGCGGAGGTCGTCTTCACGGGCGACGAACGCCCGCACGATTTCGGGATCGAACTGCCGCCCGCTCTGAGCGACGATCTCGCCGGCGGCCTCGCTCCACCCGAGAGCGGGTCGGTACGGACGGTCGCTGGTCATCGCGTCGAGCGTGTCGGCGAGCGCGAAGATCCGCGCGCCCAGGGGAATCTCCTCGCCGGCCAGCCCGTGTGGATAGCCGGCGCCGTCCCAGCGCTCGTGATGGTGGAGGACGACGTCCAGGCCGGCGCCGTGCAAGAGAGCCACGTCGCGCAGGATCTGCGCGCCGATCATCGGGTGCATGCGGACGAGCTCCTGTTCTTCCGATGAGAGCGGGCCGGGCTTGAGCAGGACGAGATCGGAGATCCCGATCTTGCCGACGTCGTGCAGCAGGAAGCCGTACTCGAGGCTCGGATCCTCGACCAGTGACGGCGCCACGACCTCGGCCAGCTCGAGCGCGTAGCGCCGCACCCGCTGAGCGTGAAGCCCGGTCGCCCGGTCGCGCGCGTCGACCGCGTCCGCCAGCGCGGTCGCCGTCTGCCGATAGGCGTCCTGGAGCAGCTTGCGCTGCCGGCGCTCGGTCTTGGCGATGTTCGCGAGGTCGCGTGCGTAGATGAGCAACTGCCCGTCGTCCGCCGTGGGCGGCTCGCTGACGAAGTCCTTTCCCTCGAGGACGAGGCCGATCAGACTCAGCAGCTCGAGCGGACTGAAGGGCTTGCGGACGACCCCCTTTGCGCCGGCGAGCCGTGCGGTCGTGTGACTCACTTCCTCCCCCGTGAGCAGGATCACGGACACGTCGCTTGCCGTGCGCGCGATCTCGGTGCAGAACGACAGCCCGTCCAGCCCGGGCAGGCTGACGTCGAGCAGGAGGACGGCGGGCCGCCAGGAGCGCAGCACCTCACGCGCCTCCTCGGACGAACCGGCTTCGCGAACGTCGAACTCGTCGGCCGCGAGCGTCGCGAGCAGCAGCGACCGCAGCGGCGCGTCATCGTCGACGACGAGCACTCGCGGCCGCATGGCACGCGCCGTCTCGGCGCGCGGCGTGTTGCCCGGTGCGGCCGACGCCGATCCCATCGACAGCACCCGCGCGAGCACCAATCCGAGCACGGTGGCGCCGACGAACCAGGCGGCGGCTGCACCGAGGGCCCACTCCAGCCAGCCGGGCATCAGCGTGCTCCTTCCGTGCTCAGGATGCTGTTCACGAGGCCGCGGAAGCGCACGGGCGAAAACCCGCGCGTCGGCGCGACCCGCATGACGTTCTCCGGCGAGGGCCAGTACGCCCACGCCAGCGCAGACGCGAAGCGCTCGCAGCCGAGCCTGTCGTGGGGCACAGCCGTGTCGCTGCACCACGTCCGCGCGCCCAGCTCGCGCATCAGCAACTCGCGGGCCGGCTCGTTCAGCAGGAAGAAGTCGACCTGATGCGCGTACTCGTGCTGGACGACGCCCCACGCGAAGGAGCCGGCGGCGAGCAGGTCGGGGTCGAGCCAGATCTCGCCCGGCGTCGCGTACGACGACGCGACCGGCGCGATGTGGATCGCGATCCTCGGGACGAGGTTCCAGTCGAAGCTGCTCGCGTGGAGTGCGCGCGTCACTTCCGCCCGCTCGCGCGGCGTGCCGCCGACGAACGCGTACCGGCCCCCGGTGGCACGTCCCGCCGGCGGCACCAGCGTCGCCGCGACAGCGATGAAGAGGATGATCAGGAGCCGGGTCACGGCTACCGCCTGATCCCGAACTCGGCGGCGAGGATGACGACGCTCTGCCCGCCGTACACGCCGGGTGCGTTGTCGACGCGAATCGCCGCGAGCCCGATCTGACGCCAGCTCCTGGTCAGCAGGATGCGGCGGTGCTCGGGACTGGCGAGCCACATCTCGACCGCCTGCCGTGCCGTGACCTCCGGCGTCGCCCATGCAAGGTTCTCGCCCGCGCTCCAGCGCCGCGCAGGCCCGACCGGGTAGAACCGGCGGATCCACGTCCCGAACGGGGTGCCGTCCGACCAGTCGTGGCTGAAGTAGCCGGCGAGCGCAAGCTGCTGTGCGTGCTCGCGGCCGGCCTGCGCGAGCTGTGTGGAGACGACGAGACGCGGCAAGCGGTGCGCGCGCCGCACGACGTTGATCTGCGCTGCGACGAGATTCGCGAGCCCGGTGGAGACGCTCGTCGTCGTCGCCGCCGCGCGGACACTCGACGCGGACGGCGACGCGGGCGCGCTTTGCGGCGCCGACTGCGCGGGGGGATCGGCACCGAGCAGGGTGGGGATCGGCTCGGGCAGCGGTGGAAGCGGCGGGACGACGGCCGCACTGCTCGCGGCCGCGCAGACACAGGCCGCGAGGGCGACGGAGACGAAGGCGGCGGCTCGAGCGTGCGGGGTCACGTTGGGGGCTCCCTTTCTTGTGTGCCTGTCAACACGGAAGGGGCGCCGCACGCGAAGAACCTGCGGTGCGAGATTCCGTGAGACTCGCACAGAAACGCTGAGGTTCGCGGCAGAGAATTAACTCTTTCTGACTCACACGAACGAGGGATCTTCGTTCAGCCGTTGTCCGAAACGTTGACAAAGGCTGTCCGTCGGGCCATGTCGAGAAAGCACGGGTCTTCCAGTTCGACCCCTCCCCAGATGAAGTACGGCGGCCCCACTCCCAACCTCGGCCTCGACGTGAAGATCGCCGTCCCCAGGGAATGGCTGACCGGCGCACGGCCGGTCGCAGGCGCCGTGGGGGCCTGCAGCCTGATGCTGCTCGCGTGCAGTTGGTTCGCGCTCCGTCCCGGAGGCGTCGTTGCCGGACGAGACGTCGGGTCACCGGCTCCGGTGCAAATCGACGACAGCTTCCGACAGAGCGCAAGCACCGCACACGCTCGTCCCGTCTCTGCCTCGACCGCGCGGCGCGGCGAGCCAAAGCGTTCGTCGCAAGGACGACGGCAGCCGCCGCTCCGGGCGAACGCAAACGACGACAAGCCCTCGACGGGCGGGGCGCCGAAAGGTCCACTACCGGCTGCGCCCGTGCACGCCGCTGCACCTTCGCCTCCTCAGCCCGGCGCGGCGCCTTCGCGCGTGTCCACACCGCCCCCCGCACCGACGCCGCCCGCTGTCGTGCCCCCGGTGTCGATCCCGCCGGTGCCGAGCGTCCCCGTTCAGGCGCCGAGCCTCCCGGTTCAGGTGCCCAGTCTTCCCGTTCAGGTACCGAGCGTCGCGGTACCCGACCTCGCCACGACGACGACGCCGGTGGCACTGCCGTGAGCGCGGTCGCTGCGGAAAGTCCAGCTGCCTCGCACGAGGCGTACGCCGAACGACTCTACGAACGCCATCACCGCGCGATCTTCGGCTTCTGCCTCAAGCAGCTGCGCCGGCGCGAAGACGCCGACGACGCGGTGCAGACGACGTTCATCTACGCGCTGCTCAGCCTGCGACGCGGCATCGTCCCGCAGATGGAGCTGCCGTGGCTGCTCACGATCGCGCGCAACGTGTGCTCGACGCGCAGACGCTCGGGCATGCGACGCGGCGCGTACGAGACGCCTCAGGACCTCGACTCGCTGCAGGACACGCTCGCTTCGCCCGACCGCTCCGCCGGCGCAACGGCCGACGAGCTGCGCGCTGCGCTGTCCTCACTGCCCGAGAGCCAGCGAAAGGCGCTGCTGCTCCGTGAATGGCGAGGGCTGTCGTACGACGAGATCGGCACCGAGCTCGGCCTCTCGCAGCCGGCCACCGAGGCGCTCCTCTTCCGCGCGCGTCAGAACGTGGCGCAGCGGCTCGGAGCGGGCCTCAAGACCCTGCAAGGCCTGCCGGCGCTCTCGTTCCTGCGCGACCTGCTCCAGTCCGCTGCCGCGAAGACGATCGCCGTGGGCGCGGGCGCAGCGCTGACCGTCGTGACGGTGCCGGCAGCGGATCGCGAGCTGGACCGTCCCGCACCTCGCGGTCCCGCGATCGTGCACGTCGACCGAGCGACGACGACCGGCCGCCCCACCGCACG
>MNJC01000098.1 GCA_001920085.1 Actinobacteria bacterium 13_1_20CM_4_69_9 | reverse complement strand
CGCAGGCTGTCCTCCGACAACTGGTCCTTGGCGATGAAGCCGACCGCCCCGCTCGCGTGTGCGCGGCGCCCGAGGTCGGAGGGGTCGCGGCTCGAGACGAGCACGACCGTCGATTGGCTGCCGGCGAGCGCGTCGGCCACGTCGAAGCCGCTCATGTCCGGAAGCGCCACGTCGAGGAGGACCAGCTCGGGCTCGAGATCGCGCACGAGCGCGAGCCCGGACGCGCCGTCCCCCGCCTCGGCGACGACGTCGTAGCCCGTCAGCTCGAGGAGACGGCGCGCGGAGGCGCGGAATGCCGCATGGTCGTCGACCACGATTGCGCGTCCTCCCATGTTCCGATGGTGGCACGGGTTTCAGCTGTTGGCGAGAGGGCGGCCACCGTCGGGCGCTCAGGGATAGCCCCGAGCGATTCGCCCACATTGGATGACGCGCGGCCCTCGAGCCCACCTGCATGCTTCATCCGACCCGGCGAATCAAGGAGGCGCATATGTGGTGGGGCATCGGAGGCGGCTTGATGATCATCTGGATCGTCCTGCTGATCACCTGCGGCATCGTGACGTTGCGGAAAGGCCATTGGGTGTTGTTCGTCATCGGCATCTTCCTGCCACTGCTCTGGATCATCGGCGCCGTGATCCCGCCCAAAGCCGCTCCCGGCATCGCCTAGGCGGAGCGATGGCGACCAAGAGCGACTTCAGCGCGGAGGAGTGGAAGCAGCTCGTCGAAGGTCCGACCACGGCGGGGCTGATCGTCCTCACGTCCGCAGGCGGCGGCACGTTCCGCGAGACGTTCGCGCTCGCACGCGCGTACACAGACGCCCGGAAGCAACACGGCGCGAGCCAGTTGCTCGACGAGCTCGTTGCCGAAAAACCGGCGTTCGACCGCCACCGCTACCCATCGAACGAAAAGCTGCACGACGAGGGCCTGCAGCGACTGGCCGAGACCGCCCAGCTCCTGCGCGCCAAAGGGTCACCCGAGGATGTCGCGGCGTACACGGACTTCGTTCTCGGCGTCGCGACGAAGGTGGCCGCCGCGCACAAGGAGGACGGCCAGGAAGTGAGCCCGCCGGAGCAGGCAGCGCTCGACGAGATTCGCGCGCGGCTCTCGTCGCCCGGCTAAAGGGGGCACGGCCCTCGGACGCGGCGCCTTGGCGGAGGCAGCCGCTGACCCCTCCCCGGTAGAGGGCCGACCCCATAGAGATAGGACGGCTCCGAGCGGGCGACGTCGGGTCGCTCACGAAATCTTTACCGTCGCCGGTTGACCCAGTTGCGTCAGGCGATCGGCCTCGGGGCCGCCGTAGCGTCACGGTCGGGCAGTCTCCTCCGTGACGGCTCGCTTCCCCGGTGGGCGGCGCGGCACTGGCGTAGGGGCTGCCCCTTGTCTACCGGGCGATCAGGAGAGAGCGGACGACGGGGTTCGAACCCGCGACCCTCAGCTTGGGAAGCTGATGCTCTACCAACTGAGCTACGTCCGCGCTAGGGCGATTGTAGCCCCGGTTCCGTAGGCGCTCGCTCGAAGGTCGGGCCCGCCGCTGCGCCGCGGACCGCGACGGTCTGGACACGTGGGGCCGGCGCCTGCGAGGCGTCCGAGCCGCCGCCTCCGAAGAGCGCCACACCCACGACGAAGCTGTACACGATTGTGCAACGCATTTCCGGTCCACAACCGGAAAGCGCTCGATCCGGTTACGGGTTCAGGCGTCGGTGATGACGACCTGCGTGCCGAGGTCGACGTGGGTGAACAACCACTCGGCGTCCGGGATGTGCATGCGGATGCAGCCGTGCGACGCCGAGTAGCCGATCGACGCGTCGTCGGGGGTGCCGTGAATCCCGACGCCCGGCGCCGACAGTCCCATCCAGCGCGTGCCGAGCGGATTGCCCGGCCCCGGCGGAATCGGCTTCAGACCTTGCGCCCAGGACGAGTCCGGCGGGCGCCACCACGGATCGCGCTGCATGTCGACGATGCTGAACATGCCCGTCGGCGTCGGATAGACCGACTGGCCGGTCGCAACGCCGAACGTCCGCACGAGCCTTGCGCCGAGGTAGTAGCGGAGCTCGTTCGCGCCGCGGCGGATGACGATCACCGGGCCGAAGCCGGCAACCGTTCGACTCGGCTCGACGATCTTCGCTGCGACACGGACGCGGTGGATCTGCGGCGACTGCAACGCGCGCGTGATCCGTTGCGCCGTCAGCTGTCGCAGGACCTGTATGCCTGTCTGCTCGGGCGTGAACTCCGGTTGCAGCCCTTTCAGCCCGGCGAGCTCGGCGTCCTTCGCGGGGTACGAGACGCGCTTGTCGAGCGCGCGCACGAACCGGCGCACGGCAGCACCGTCGACCGTGGGCTTCAGCTCCACGGCCGCGCCCGGCTGGGCGTTGAGGGCGACGGCGACCCCCTGCGCGAGGCCGACCTTGGCCCCGAAGCGGGCCGGCACGAGCCGCCAGTGACGGCCGGTGAAGACCAGCTGTACAGGCTTTGCGAACGCCGGCCGCAAGGCGGCCTGGGCCTGCTCGTTCGACATGCCGCCGACGGGCACGCCGGCCACGGTCACACCCTGAGGAACGAGGGCGGGAGGCGCAGCGTCGCCGCTCAGCACCGGCGCCAGGGCGGCGATGATGAGAACGGAGACCCCCAGTCGACGAATCACGCGCACAGATCGTACTTACGGTGGCGGCCACAACCAAGGTTCCTCCGCACCGCAACGAGGAAACCAGGAGGCAGACGGCGGGGCTACCGCCGCAGCGTTGCCCCGCCTTGCGGCAACCCTAGGAGATAATCCCGCCGGAAACAAAGGGACGGAGGAGCGAAATGGATCTGGAGAAGCTGAATCAGACGGCTCAGGCAATCGTCGCCGAGGGGAAGGGAATCCTCGCCGCCGACGAGAGCGACAGCACGATCAAGAAGCGGTTCGACTCGATCGGAGTCGAATCGACGGAGGAGCACCGGCGCGCATACCGCGACCTCCTCTTCACGACCGAGGGCGTCGAGGAGTACATCAGCGGCGTCATCCTCTTCGACGAGACGATCCGGCAGTCGTCGCTCGACGGGACTCCGTTCCCGAAGCTGCTCGAGTCGAAGGGCGTCATCCCCGGGATCAAGGTGGACATAGGCGCGAAGCCGCTGGCGCTCGCCGAGGGCGAAACCATCACGGAAGGCCTCGACGGCCTGCGCGACAGGCTCGAGGAGTACCGCGAGCTCGGCGCGCGCTTCACGAAGTGGCGCGGAGTCATCTCGATCGGCAAGAACATCCCGAGCGAGTACTGCCTCTGGACCAACGCGCACGCCCTCGCGCGGTTCGCTGCGCTGTCGCAGGAGGCCGGGCTCGTCCCGATCGTCGAGCCCGAGGTGCTCATGGACGGCGACCACTCGATCGAGCGCAGCTTCGAGGTGACGTCGCGCACGCTGCACGCCGTGTTCACGGAGCTGCGCGACCAGCGCGTGCATCCCGAGGGGATGCTGCTGAAGCCGAACATGGTCCTTTCCGGCTACGAGAGCCCGCAGCAGGCGTCACACGAGCAGGTCGCCGAAGAGACGATCCGCTGCTTCAAGCGTCACGTCCCGGCCGCCGTGCCGGGAATCGTCTTCCTGTCGGGCGGGCAGTCCGACGAGGACGCGACCGCCAACCTCAACGCGATGAACGCGATGGGGCCGCATCCGTGGCAGCTGTCGTTCTCGTACGGGCGCGCGCTGCAGGCGCCCGCGCTGAAGGCGTGGGGCGGCAAGGAGGAGAACGTCGAGGCCGCGCAGCGCGCCTATTACCACCGCGCGAAGATGAACAGCGCCGCGCGAACGGGCATGTACGCGCCGGAGATGGAACGCGAGGCGGTCACGGCGTAGCCGCGGTGACGGCGCAGCCGTGGCCGCGCAGCCGCGGCCGCGCCTGTGGATCGGTTGTCACGGTTTTGTCACGGAATCGGGGTCAGACCCCGTGACGCTTTCGTCACGGAATCGGGGTCGGAACCGGACGGGTCCGTAGCGGCCTAGCGCAACGACGACCCGACGAGCTTTTCCAGCTTCGCGAACGCGTGGTGCGCCTCGATCCGGCGCACCGTGCCGCTGCGCGAGCGCATGACGATCGAATCCGTGACCGCGCCGTCCGACGTGTACTGCACCCCGCGTAGCAGCGCGCCGCTCGTCACTCCCGTAGCCGCGACGAACACGTCGTCGCCCGCGACGAGGTCGTCGGTCGTTAGCACCTTCTCGACGTCGTAGCCCGCGTCGTTCAGCTGCCGGCGTTCCTCGTCGTCCCGCGGCCACAGTCGTCCCTGCAGCGCCCCGCCGAGGCACTTGATCGCGGCCGCGGAGATGACGCCCTCCGGTGTGCCGCCGATTCCCATCAGGAGGTCCACCCCGGTCCCGCCGCGCGCGGCTGCGATCGCCGGCGCAACGTCGCCGTCGCGGATCAGGTTCACCTTCGCCCCCGCCTCGCGCAGCTCGCGGATCAGGCCCTCGTGCCGCTCCCGCTCGAGCACGACGACGGACACGTCCGTGGGCTCGCAGCGCTTCGCCTCGGCGACGGCCTCGACGTTCTCGCTGGGCGTCGCGTTGATGTCGATCGCGTCGACCGCCTCGGGGCCGCAGGCGATCTTGTCCATGTACACCGCGGCGCCCGGGAAGAACATCGTGCCGCGCTCTGCGAGCGCGATCACGGCGATCGCGTTCGGCTGTCCGAGCGCGGTCAACCTCGTTCCCTCGAGCGGGTCGACGGCGACATCGACCTGCGGGCCGTTGCCGCTCCCCACCTGCTCGCCGTTGAAGAGCATCGGCGCCTCGTCCTTCTCACCTTCACCGATGACGACGACGCCGTCCATCGAGACCGTGTCGAGCATCGCGCGCATGGCGTCCACCGCTCCCTGGTCCGCGCTCTCCTTCTCGCCGCGGCCGATCCAGCGTCCCGCTCCCATCGCAGCAGCCTCCGTGACCCGCACGAGCTCGAGCGCGAGGTTCCGGTCAGGCGTGACGCCGTGCACCGACCTGGAGCCTACATCCGTTCCGGCGCCTCGACCCCGATCAGATCGAGGCAGCGGGCGATCACGTGCTGCGTCGCCCGGCACAGCCCGAGCCGGAACGCCTCCGTCTCGGACTCCACGACACGATGCTCGTGGTAGAAGCGGTGGAAGTCGTCGGCAACGCGGATCGCGTAGATCGGGATCCCCTGCGGTGCGCGGCGCTCGGCGGCCTCGGCCGCGACGACCGGAAAGTCGGTCAGTCGCTTGATGAGGTCGCGCTCCTCGCGCTCGAGCTCGGGCGGCGCATCACCGCCGATTGCGTGACCTTCGGCGTTGCGGAGGATACCCGCGATCCGCGCGTGCGCATATTGCACGTAGTACACGGGATTCTTCTGCGTCCGCTCCGCGGCCAGATCGACATCGATGTCGATCGGCTGGTCGGGCCCGCGCGAGACGAGGAACCACCGCGCCGCGTCGACGCCGACCTCGTCCATGAATTCGTCGAGGAAGACGACGTCGCCGCGCCGCTTCGAGATCTTCGTCTGGGCGCCGGCCCTCGTCAGGTGGACCAGCTGGTACAGGAGCACCTCGACGCGCTGTTCGTCGTAGCCGAGCATCCGTGCGATCGACGCGTACCAGTTGCGCGTGCCGTGGTGGTCGGCGCCGAGGACGTAGATCGCGCGGTCGAAGCCGCGGTCGAGCTTGTCGGCGAGGTAGACGACGTCCGCAGCTCGGTACGTCGGCCCGCCGCCGACGTCGGCCGAGCGGATCAGCACGCGGTCGTCGTCGTCACCGTACGCGGACGAGCGGGCCCAGACCGCGCCGTCCTTCTCATACGTGTCGAGCCGCGGCAGATAGTCGTCGAGACGCTGCTGCAGCTCGCTCTGCAGCGCCCAGCTGTCGAAGTGGACCCGGAACCGCTCGAGCGTCTGCTCGATCTGCGCGAGCATCGGCGGCACCGGGTCGCCGCGGAGTGCCGCGAGATCGGTGATGTACGCGCCGCGATACCCGTCTTCGGGCGGCTCCTCGCCGCGGCGCACCGCATCGACCGACGCGCGGAAGCGCCCCATCTGCGTGCCGGAGTCGTTGTAGTAGTACTCGCGCTGAACCTCGTCGCCGGCGTACTCGAGCAGGCGCGCGACGGAGTCGCCGTACGCGCCGTTCCGCCCGTGCGCGACGTGCAGCGGACCGGTCGGGTTCGCGGAGACCATTTCGACCTGCACGCGCTCGCGGCGTTCGGCCGAGCCGGACCCGTAATCCGGACCGATCTCCGCGAGCGCCTCGCCGAGCCACGCCGTCGTCAGCCACAGGTTCAGGAACCCCGGCCCTGCGGCCTCCGCGCGCTCGACCTCTTCGAGAGTGGCGGCGCGCTCGGCGAGCTCGGCCGCGAGCTCCCGCGGCGGTCGCCGGTGCCGCGCCGCGCTCTGGAGCGCGACGTTCGTCGCGTAGTCGCCGTGGGCCGGATCCTGCGGCCGCTCGAGCTCGACCGGCGCGCCGGCCAGCTCGGATAGGCGCCCCGCGAGGCGCTCCACAGCGCTACTGCTGCGCAACCGTCTGGCGGGAAGCGAAGATCTGCTCGAGCAGCCGGAGCTCCGCTTCCGTTCCTGCGGCGATCAAGACGTCGCCGACATCCAGCACGGCCTCGGGATCCGGCGTCGTGTCGAAGCTGCCGTCGCGCTTGCGGAGCGCGACGATCAGCGCGCCGGTCTCCTTGCGGATGTCCAGGTGCCGGATCGTCTTGCCGCCCTGTCCGGACGCGGCCGTCACCTCGATCTCCTCGAAGCGGAGGTCGTCTCCCGACGCGGTCGTCACGATGTCGACGAAGGCCGTCACCTGCGGACGCAGGATCAGGTTCGCCATCGTGCGTCCGGCCGTCTGATACGGCTGCACGATTCGGTCGGCGCCCGCGAGACGGAGCTTCTTCGCGGCGTCCTCGTTCGAGGCGCGCGCGACGATGAAGAGGTCCGGCTTCGCGGCACGCGCCGACAGCGCGATGTAGAGGTTGTCCGCGTCGTCGTCCGATGCCGCGATCAGGCCACGGGCCCGCTCGAGCCCGGCCTCCCGCAGGTCGTCGTCGTCGGTGCCGTTTCCCTCGAGGAACAGCACACCCTCCTCCTCGGCGGCCTCCTTCGCCTCCGGGCTGAAGTCGAGCACGACGAACGGCGCGCCTTCGTGCCGGAACTCCTCGGCCACCCGCCGGCCCACACGGCCGAAGCCGCAGATGATGTAGTGGCCGCGCAGCGCCTCGATCGCCTTTCGCCTCCTCCGCTCTGTCAACGTCCCGCCGATCACTCCACGTGCGATCGCCTCGACCAGGAGCGACCCGATGTAGGCAAAGATAGTGATCCCGGCGAGGACGAGAACGATCGTGATGATCCGCGCCGAGTCGCTGGGCGGCACCGTGTCGAGACCGGTGAGCGAGCTCGAGACGACCGCGCGGTAGAACGACTGCAGCCACGACTCGTGCAGCGTCGCGTGGAACGCGATCGAGCCGAACACGAGCACCCCGAACATCGCACCGAGCGCGTAGCCGAAGCGGCGAAACGAGAAGGCCGGCTCCACGCCAGTAGTATCGTTGGGCAGTGGACGAGGAGCCCCAGGAGCGCCAGCTCAACATCCACCTCGATCCGGAGCAGATGGCGGGGGTCTATGCGAACTTCGCCAACGTCACCTTCTCCGCCTATGAGTTCACGATCACGTTCGCTCGGGTCGACCACGAGATCGAGGAAGGCGACGTCCCCGGCGTGGTCGTGTCGCGCGTGAACATGTCGCAGCAGTTCTTCCAGGAGCTGTTGGCGGCGATGCAGGACTCGTACTCGAAGTGGTCGACGCGCGAGGGCATCCGGAACCTGCCGGAGGCTCCGCCGAGAACCGACGACGACGACTAGCGGTGTAGGCGCTTCCAGGCGTCGACCTGCTCGACGCGCGCGAGCGCGCTCGGGTGGTCCTCGAGGAGAAGGTTCACCCAGCCGGGCGGATCGGGGTTCTGCAGATCGGTCCGGACGAAGTCCTGGAAGAGCGCCCGCCCGGCACCGGGGTCGCGCGTCGCCTGCACGGCCATCCAGTCGGCCTCTGCCTCGTAACGCCGCGACACAGCGTTTGCGAGCGGCGTGACCACGAGGCCGGCAACCGCGACTGTCATGAGCGCGAGCGGGACGTTCTCCGGACGGCGCAAGCCGCCGTGGCGGCCCGTGACGTACGCGACGAGCCCGAAGATGGGCAGG
This sequence comes from Actinobacteria bacterium 13_1_20CM_4_69_9, assembly GCA_001920085.1. Taxonomy (GTDB): domain Bacteria; phylum Actinomycetota; class Thermoleophilia; order Gaiellales; family Gaiellaceae; genus 3-1-20CM-4-69-9. The sequence goes on along the minus strand of MNJC01000098.1, from coordinate 4,655 downwards.
CCGAAGAGGACGCCCCACGCGATGCCCTTCCAGATGTGCCAGCGCGCGAGGTGCCCGAGCTCGTGCGCGACGACGAAGCGCACCTCACGCGGAGTGAAGCGGCCGTCGAGCATCGTGTTCCAGATGATCACGCTGCGCGACGGCCCGATGCCGATCGAGTAGGCATTCGCCGCGCTCGTGTCGCCCGAGACCGGCGCAACGCGCACGACCGGGCGGCCGACGTGCTCGCGCCGTTCGAGCGTCCGAACCTGAGCCGCGAGCTGCCGCGAGCGCACCGGGTGCGTGCCGAGACGCTGCAGGTACGGCAGGAGGAACTGAAGGCCGATCGCCAGCACGAGGACGATTCCGCCGGCCGCGAGCCACCACGTGCGCGGCAGCCGTCTCGCCAGCAGCAGCGCGACCGCGATCACGATCGTCGTCGACACCGTCGTGCTGAGGAGCCCGCCGAGCGGGTCGAAAACGATCGAGGACCAGCTCTTCTGCAGGATGTCGTGCCGTCGAGACCACCACGATGCGGCGATCTCGAAGGGCACGCTGACGGCCCACACCGCGAACGTGATGAACACGGCGGTGACGACGCCCGCGTTCACCGGGCCGAGCCCCAGCCTGCGTGCGAGGGACGGCCCCCGCACGAGGAACACGGCGAGCACGCCGAACGTCGCCAGCGTCGCGACGATCCACTCGAGCTCGAAGAAGCGGTCGAAGCGCGCCCCGGCGCGCGTCGCGCCGGTGCCGAAGACGTTCCGCGCGTCGAGGTGCGGCGGATTGAGGTCGGCCGGCACCTTGGTGCGCAGCAGGAAGAAGGCCGCGACGACCCAGACCGCGAGAGCAGCGACGGTTATGGTCGCGGGTCTGGCGATGCGCGTCGCGGTCATCTCCGACATCCACGCTAACTATCACGCCCTCGAGCACGTGCTGGCGGAGATCGACGCTGCGGGGGTCGACGCCGTCTGGTGCCTCGGCGACACCGTTGGCTACGGGCCCCTGCCGAACGAGTGCTGCGACACCATGCGGGCCCGGGCCGACCGTTGCCTCGTCGGGAACCATGACCTGGTCGTGCTCGGTGAGCTCGCCGTCAGCGACTTCAACGACGAGGCGGCCGCCGCCGCGACCTGGACCGCGAGCGTGCTGTCGGAGCCGTCGCGGGAGTTCCTCGCCGGCCTCAAGCCCTACGCCGCGGACGACGGCGTCGAGCTCTTCCATGCCAGCGCGCGCGACCCCGTCTGGGAGTACGTGCTCACGGAGGAAGCCGCGCATGCCACCCTCGACCTCTCCCACGCGCCGCTCGTGCTCGTCGGCCACAGCCATGTCGCGCTCGCGCTAACGCTCGACGGGGATGCGGTCACCGGCGGGCTGGCCGTGGGCGGTACCGAGCAGCGGCTCTCCGGACGCTGGCTGCTCAACCCGGGCTCGGTCGGACAGCCGCGCGATGGCGATCCTCGCGCCGCCTGGCTCCTGCTCGACCTCGAGCGGAGGTTTGCTGCGTTCCACCGCGTTGCATACCCGATCGAGAAGACGCAGAGCGAGATGCTCGAGCGCGGACTGCCACCGGCACTCGCGGCTCGACTCGAGCGTGGCGAATAAAGAGGAAAGGGGTTGGTTTGGCATGGCTGAGTTGACGAATCTCGAATCCAAGCTTGGTGAGGTGATCGGGCTCGCGATGGCGGCACAGGGCGCCACGCAGAAGGTGAGCAAGCTCGACGATCTCGACGGCGACCTGGAGCAGGAGCTGAAGCGGATGCAGTCCGAGGCCAAGGCGGCCGAGGAGCGCGCCACCGAGGTCGCGGGCAGCTTCGAGGGCAAGAAGACCGCGATCCTCGAGGAGGCGCGAGAGGTCAAGCAGAAAGCGACGGAGATGATGCAGGATTACCTCGACCGCGCCTCGGACGCACTCGACGGGTTCGAGTTCCTGACGATGGCCGAAGCCGGCGAGGTCGGCCACTGGGAGATCCTGAAGACGTTGAACGAGCGCGCGCGCAACGGCGGCGTGCAGGACCTGGTCGAATGGGGTATCCCGATCCAACAGCGGCATCTGGAGACCGTTCGCCAGGGGTCCTTGAAGCTTGCGTCGGAGGAAGACCCGAACGAGACGTCTTGAGCTCGGCGCGGCCCTCGCGGCCGCGTTGACGTTGAGCGCGTGCGGCGGCACGCAGCACGCGGCGCCGCCGCCGCCCACGATCTCTCGATCGCTAGCGTCCTCGCTCGCGACGCAGAGCGACGCCGTCGCCGCCGCCCTCGCGGCCGGCGACTCGTGCCGTGCGCTGACCCTCGCGCGGACGCTGCAGCGGCGCACGATCGCAGCGATCAACCAGCATCGCGTGGATGCCGCCTTGCAGGAGCAGCTGGCGAGCGCGGTCAACGCTCTCGTCGCGCGGGTGCACTGCGCCCCTCCGCCCGTTGCACCGGTTCACGAGGACAAGCACGACGAAGAACACGGACGCGGGAAGCACAAAGGCCACGACAAGAAGCACGACGGGGACGATTGACGTGATCGAGGCGCTCTCGTCCGGCCGCTATCGGATCGAGCGTGCGCTCGGTCACGGCGGAATGGCGACGGTGTACCTGGCACACGACGAGGAGCTCGGGCGGCCCGTCGCCGTCAAGGTGCTGCCGGAGCATCTCGTACTAGACGACGATTTTCGCGCGCGCTTCGTGCGGGAGGCGCGGCTCGCCGGCCGGCTCTCGCACCCGAACATCGTCCGCGTCTACGACGCGGGCGAAGCCGAGGGCCGCCCGTTCATCGTCATGGAATACGTGCCCGGCACATCGCTCGCCGAAGTCGGTCGTCTGCCGGTCGGCCGGGTCGTCGACGTCGGCGTGCAGGCCTGCGCCGGGCTGCAGCACGCGCACGACGCCGGGCTCGTCCATCGGGACGTGAAGCCGGCGAACCTGCTCGTACGGGAAGACGGCGTGCTCAAGATCGCCGACTTCGGGATCGCGCGCGCGGCCGAGTCGACACGCCAGACACAAGCCGGCACGCTGCTCGGCACGGCCGCCTACCTTTCACCGGAGCAGATCGCCGGCGAGGATGCGACGCCTGCCTCGGACGTCTACGCGCTCGGCGCGGTGCTGTATGAACTGCTGACGGGACGGCCGCCGTACGCGTTCTCCTCGCTCGGGGAGCTAGCGGCGAAGCAGTCGGACGGGCTGATCGAGCCGGTCGCCGACGTCGAGCCGAGCGTGCCGCGCGAGGTGGAGGCCGCCGTCATGCACGCACTCGCGCGGGATGCAGGGTTCCGCCCCGGCTCGGCCGCCGAGCTGGCGCAGGAGCTCGGGACCGAACGCGACGAGCTACCAACACGGCGACTGCCACAACGCCGCGCGGTCAGCGTCCGCGGACGCCGAGGAGCGCTCTGGCTCGCCGCCGCGCTCGTGCTCGCGGCGCTCGCGCTGGCGCTGGGCCTCGCGAAGCTCCGCAACGGCGGCGACGACAACCGGTCATCCCCACCTGCGCCGACTCGCGTGACGCCGCCGACCCCTGCGGCTACGGCCGAGCAGCAGGCGCGGAACCTCGCGCGCTGGTTACGCGTGCACTCGCGCTGACTAGGAAGCGGTCTCGACCCGCGGCGGCGCCGTTTCCTCGGCGCCGAAGGTGATGCCCTCGCGGGCGAGCGCGACCTGGACGTCTTCGCGCGCCTTGTAGATCCGCCACTTCACCGTCGCGAGCGTGATCTCGAGCGAGTCGGCGATCTCGGTGTACGAGAGCCCGACGACGTCGCGCAGCAGGAGTGCCATCTTGAGGTCGACGTTGAGGGCCTCGACCGCGCGCCAGACCGCGTCGATCGCCTCGAGCCGCTCCATCGGCGCGTCGACGACCTCGAGCGGCGGCACGTCCTCGAGCGCGACGACGGCCCGCGGGCGGCGCTCCGACGCCCGCAGCTCGTCGAGCACGCGGTTCTTCGTCACCTGGAAGAGCCAGGTCGTGAACTTCGAGCGCGACGAGAAGCGCGGGAGCCCCTGGAAGACGCGGAGGAAGACCTCCTGGGTCAGATCCTCGGCCAGGGTGCGGTCGCCGACGAGGCGCAGGACGTAGTTGTAGACAGGAACCTGATAGGCGCGGACGATGAGAGAAAACGCCCGCTCATCGCCTTTTTGGGCCTTCCGCAGGACGCCAAAATCAGGTTGCTGAAGTGACAAGGTGCCGGAGTATAGCCCCGATCAGGGCGGATTCGTTAGCCCTTTTTGGGTCATCTGTAATGGTTGCTTGAAACCAAGAAAATCCAGCACAGTAGGGGCAAGATCGGACAGTTCCCCGGTGTCTCGAAGGGCGACTCGGGGGTCGGTGACGATCAACGGGACGAGGTTGGTGGTGTGGGCCGTGTGCGGGCTCGTGCCGTCTGTCTCGAGCATCTGTTCGGCGTTTCCGTGGTCGGCGGTGACGAGCGAGACACCGCCCTTCGCCTCCACCGCAGCGACAACTTTGCCCAGGCACGCGTCCACGGTCTCCACTGCTTTCACCGTCGCCGGGATCGATCCTGTGTGGCCGACCATGTCGGGATTCGCGAAGTTGACGACCGCAAAAGCGTAGGGCTTCCGTTCGAGCTCGTCGACGAAGCGGGTCGTGACCTCGTCGGCAGACATCTGCGGTTTGTGGTCGTAGCTCGGGACGTCGCGCGGTGAGGGCACGAGCACGCGCGTCTCGCCCGTCCACTCCC
>MNJC01000100.1 GCA_001920085.1 Actinobacteria bacterium 13_1_20CM_4_69_9 | reverse complement strand
ACAGGAGGTTCGCGCGGGCTCGGCCGGGCCGATGCGCTGACGCTCGAGCGCGCCGGCGCGGAGGTCGTCGTTCTCGACATCGAGGAAGAGAACGCGACGATCACGTGCGACGTCGGCGATCGCGCGCAGGTGGACGAGGCCGTCAGGCGCATCGTCGAGGAGCACGGATCGCTCGACATCCTCGTCAACAACGCCGGCACGCTCGACCACCTCGCGCAATTCGGCGACCAGCAGCCGAAGCTGTGGGAGCGCGACCTCCGGGTCAACCTGACGGGCGGGTTCAACTGCGCGCAGGCTGCCTGGCCGCACATGCAGGAGCGCGGCTGGGGCCGCATCGTGAACATGGCATCCGTCGCAGGGACGCTTGGCGGCTTCGGTCAGGCGAGCTACTCGACGACGAAGGCCGGCCTGCTCGGCCTGACGCGCACGCTGGCGCTCGAGGGCGCCCGCCACGGGATCACCTGCAACGCGATCGTTCCCGGCGTCATCGGGACGGAGGCCTTCGGCTTCGCCAACCCGGAGATGAAGGAGCGGATGATCAAGCGCACCGCCCTCCGCCGACTCGGCGAGCCGCAGGACGTCGCGAACGCCATCGTCTTCCTCTGCTCCGACCTGGCGTCGTACATCACCGGTGTCGCGCTGAACGTGAGCGGCGGCATCGAGCTGTTCACGTTTTGATCGGCTTCGAGCCGACCGCCGAGCAGCGAGAGCTGCGGCAGCTCGCCCACGAGTTCGCCGAGCGGGAGCTGCGCCCGATCGCCGCCGAGTGGGACGCGCGCGAGGAGTACCCGCCCGACCTCCTCGCGAAGGCGGCGCGCGCCGGCCTGACGTCCTATGCGATCCCGGCGGAGCATGGCGGCGGCGGTGCCGACGCGGTGACGAGCGCGCTGATCGCGGAGGAGCTCTCGTGGGGCTGCGCGGGGCTGGCGTCGACGCTCCAGGCGACGATGTTCCCGGTTCGTCCGTTGCTGCGGTTCGGCACGGAGGCGCACCGCGGGCGCTATCTGCCGCTGCTCGCGCGCGAGGAGGGGGCGCTGGCGGCGATCGCGTTTACGGAGCCGCACGCGGGCTCCGATGTCGCCGCGATGCGCGCCCAGGCGAGGCGCGAGGGCGACGCCTACGTTCTCGACGGCGAGAAGGTGTACATCACCAACGGCGGCATCGCGGATCTCACCGTCGTCTTCGCCAAGCTCGACGGAGAAATCACGGCCTTCCTTGCCGAGAAGGACGACGTCACACCCGGTCGTGTGGAGCGGAAGCTCGGCCTGCGCGCTTCGCACACCGGCTCGGTCCTGCTCCGGGACGCACGGTTGCCGGCAGATCGCCTGCTCGGCAACGAGGGGCAGGGCCTCGAGGTCGCTTTCGACTTCTTCCAGGCGTCGCGGCCCCAGGTCGCGGCGAGCGCGGTCGGCGTGGCGCGCGCGGCGTTCGAATACGCAACCGATTACGCGCGCGGCCGCGAGGCGTTCGGCAGGCCGATCCTGAGCCGTCAGGGCGTCTCGTTCAAGCTCGCGGACATGGCGATGCTGGTCGAAGCCGCGCGCCTGCTCGTCTGGCGGGCCGCGGCTGCGGTCGACGCGGGCGACGACGCCGGTCTGCTCGGCTCCTATGCGAAGGCGTTCGCGGCGGACGCCGCGATGCAGATCACCACCGATGCCGTCCAGGTGCTCGGCGGCGCGGGGATCATGCGCGACCATCCGGTGGAGAAGTGGATGCGTGACGCGAAGGTCTTCCAGATCGTTGAAGGGACATCGGAGATCCAGCGGCAAATCGTCTCGACATATCTGAAAAACGACACGGGAGGCCTCCTGGGCCGCGGCTAGACTGGGCCGTCTTGCCGGCCCGGGGTAGAACGTTGCTCAACCGTGGGCGGCCTCGACGCCGCCCCCGCACACGCGCGCAGCGCCGCGTCTTCTGGCAGCGGACCGCCATTCTCGCCGCCGTCGCCGCGCTCGCCGCAATCGTGCTCGGCCTCGCCTTTGCGGGCAGCCCCAGCCGCATCGCCGACGGAGTTCGCATCGCGGGGGTCGATGTCGGCGGCGAGACGCCGAAGCAGGCCGAGCACGCGCTCGAGCAGAGGGCCGACGCGCTCGCCTCCGTCCCGGTCACGTTCAGGGTCGGGAGACACGTTTGGCGGTTGGAGCCGCGACGGCTCGGCATCCAGGTCGACTGGGCGGCCGCGGTCGACGCCGTGCGCCGGCAAGGCCAGGGCTTCGGCCCGCTGCGCGGCTTCCGCCGCCTCGACCTCCGCTTCTTCGGCGCCGACGTCGCGCCGCCGACCCAGGTCTACGACGCCGCGCTGCGGTACTGGCTCAACCGGATCGAGCGGACGGTCAACTCTCCGCACCGGGACGCGTCGATCGTGCTGCACGGCCTGACGCCGGCGATCGTCCCAAGCCGAACGGGACAGGTGCTCGACCGTCACGCCGCCACCGCGACGCTCGTCCGCGCACTCGCCGCCCTGCAGCGCGAGCCCGTCGGCCTGCCGGTGCGCGTCGACCATCCGAGAGTGAGGGCCGACGACCTGACGGTCGCGCAGGCACAGGTCCGCACGGCTCTGTCGGCGCCGCTGCACCTGACGCTCGGGCAGACGCGCTGGAATCTCCGGCCGGCGCGGATCGCGCGACTGCTCCAGCTTCCCGCCGGCGGCCGGCGCGACCTCCGCATCGGCGGCAAGGGCGCGAGCAGCTGGTTCATCGCCCTTTCGAAGCGCGTCGACAGCGAGCCGGAGGACGCCACCTGGGCGATCAGCCAGAGCGGCATCCGCGTCGTCCCTGACAAGCCGGGCTATCTGCTCGACGTGCCGCACAGCGCGACGGCGGTCCTCCATGCGGCGCTCGTCACCGAGCCGACCCTACGGTCGGCGAAGCTCGTCGTCGAGAAGAAGCAGGCCGGCCGCTCGACCGAGGAGGCTCGGGCGATGCAGATCCGCGGCCTCGTGGCGAGCTATCAGACGTTCTACGGCGGCGACCCGAACCGCATCCACAACGTGGAGCTCGTCTCCCACCTCGTCGACGAGCACCTGATCGCTCCCGGGGCGACGTTCTCCTTCAACCAGGCGACCGGGGCACGCACCGCGGACAAGGGTTTCAAGGAAGCGCCCGTGATCATCAACGGCGAGCTGAAGACGGGCCTCGGCGGCGGTGTCTGCCAGGTCTCGACGACGGTCTTCAACGCGGCGTATGAAGCGGGACTGGCGATTGTGGCGCGGACGAACCACGCGCTCTACATCAGCCACTATCCGCAGGGGCGCGACGCGACCGTCAACTATCCGGACGTCGACCTCGAGTTCACGAACGACACGGGGCACTGGCTGCTGCTGCGCACGTGGGTCGGCTCGTCGTCGCTGACGGTTGCGCTCTACGGGACACCGGTGCACCGCCGCGTCGTCAGCGATGTCGCTCCGCTCGCGTCCACCGGGCCGACGCCGACGAGGAAGGAGCCAGACCCGTCGATGTACGTCGGGCAACAGGTCGTCGAGGAGTCCGGCGCTCCGCCGCGCAAGACGAGCGTGCGGCGGCGCGTGTACAGCGCCAGCGGCAAGCTCCTCTATGACAGCGTCTTCTACTCGTCGTACGTCGGGGAACCGACGGTCATTCGGGTCGGCACGAAGCCGCGGCCGGAAACGACGACGACGACCACGACAACCACGACGACGACTACCACGACGGCTACGACGACGCCGAAGAAGCCGCCGACGAAGACTCAGCCTTAGCGATCGCGTCGGCAAGCGGCGGGGGTATGCGCGTCGGCCGCAGGGTCTTGGCGTCGACACATGCATGCAACGTCCACCCGTCGGCGATGACCTCCCCGTCGCGCGTCACTTCGTAGTCGAACCGGAAGCGCGCGCCGCGCAGCTCGCCGACGCGCGCACGGATCTCGAGGCGGTCGTCGAAATGCGCGGGCAGCCGGTAACGCACGTGCGATTCGAGCACGAACGACTCGAGGCCCCCTTCCCGGAGCGCGGGGTAGCCGCCGGCGAACTCCTCGAGGTAGGCGACGCGCGCGATCTCGAACCAGACCAGGTAGTTCGCGTTGTGCGCGACGCCCTGGGCGTCCGTCTCGGCGAATCGGACGCGAACGTCCGTGCTGAAGCGGAAGCCGCCCATCAGGGGCACTCTACGGCGGTGAACGAGCTCTCCACGTTGCTCCGGGAGCGCCAGCCGTGCGTCGTCCTCACGGGTGCCGGGATCTCGACCGAGAGCGGGATCCCGGACTTCCGTTCGCCGACGGGGATCTGGGCGCAGTACGACCCGATGGAATACGCGACGATCGATGCGTTTCGGCGCGATCCCGTGAAGGTCTGGGAGTTCTACGGGCTACGGCTCGACACGCTCGCGAAGGCCGAGCCGAACGCAGGGCACCTGGCGCTGGCAGAGCTGGAACGGCGCGGTCTCGTCCGCGCGGTCGTGACCCAGAACATCGACGGTCTTCATCAGCGCGCCGGCTCCCGCGAGGTGATCGAGGTGCACGGCTCGATCCGGACGGCGCGGTGTCTCGCCTGTGGCGAGCAGACGCCTCTGGACCGGGCGATGCCGCGCTGCCCGCGCTGCGGGGAGATCATGAAGCCGGGCGTCGTGATGTTCGGCGAGCTGCTGCCGGCGGAGGCGATGGAGCGGGCGACGGAGCTCGCCCGCGAGGCCGGGTTGCTGCTCGTGGTCGGCTCTGCACTCGAGGTCTATCCCGTTGCCGGGCTGCCGGAGGAGACGATGTCAGCCGGCGGCGCGGTCGCGATCGTGAACAGGGGGCCGACGGGGTACGACGGTCGCGCCGACCTGAAGGTCGACGCGGGCGCCGGGGAAACGCTCTCTACGCTGCTGCGCGTCTAGCGCATCGCTTGCGATGCGTTGCTTGCGATGCCGTAAGAGGCCGGGCGGCTTGCCCGGCCGGACGCTCAGCCCGACCACGTCGATCGCGGCCGCTTTGGTCCCTTACGCTGCTGCGCGCCTGAGGGTCTTCTCGTCCAGCAGCCTCTGGCAGCTGGAGCAGACCTTGCGCTCAACGTGATACGGAACCCCAGCGCGCTGCCGGATGGCATGAATCGTGACTGCGCTGTGCCTGTGACGTTTGAGGGTCATTCCGTCTTCTCAGGGTAATACGACGTTCGGTCGTCCTCAGTTGTTGTCGGCAATGCGTCACCAAACCTTCACCACTTTCACGCTTCTCCTCCTGCTCGCGGCCGGGTGCGGCGACCACGCGGCCAACCCCGTACGACAGGCAGCCGCGCCGAAGCGCACGTGCACGGCCGGCACGTTCCGCCATCTCGGCTCGCCGAAGCTCGCGTACGCGGGGATCGTGAAGTCGCGCGCGACGGTTTTCGCTCGCCCCGGCGCGCGGGTCTTCGCGCGTTTCGGACGGCTCAACCAGAACGGGGTGCCGACGATCTTCTCGATCCGCGGCGTCCGGGTCGACCGCAGTTGCCGGCACGTGTCCTACCTCGTCCAGATCCCGCGGCGGCCGAACGGCGTCACCGGCTGGGTCCCTGCGGCCCAGGTCACGGTCGAGCCGGTGCACACGCGGATCGTGGTCGACCTCTCGCAGAAGCAGGTGACCCTCTACCGCGGCGGACGCCGCATGCTGACCGCGACGGCGGCCGTCGGCTCCGCCGCGACACCGACGCCGACCGGCAGCTTCTACGTCAACCAGCGGCTGGTCCCGACCGATCCGAGCGGGCCGTTCGGACCCGGCGCCGTCGGGATCTCCGCCTTCTCGAACGTGCTGACGGGCTGGACTCAGGGCGGGCCGATCGCGATCCACGGGACGAACGAGCCGTGGTCGATCGGCAAGGCGGTGTCGAACGGGTGCATTCGCCTTCCGAATCCCGTGCTGCGCAGGGTCTTCGCCCAGGCGGTCGGCGGCACGCCGGTTCTGATCCGGCGCTAGGGAAGCCTGAGGCGCGCCCAGACGCCCGCGTGGTCGGACGGCCAGAGGCCGCCGATGCGGTCGCTCGGGCTCCGGCCGACGATCCCGGCGGCGACGGCACGGAAACCGTTCTTCAGCAGGACGTAGTCGATCCGGCTGTAGAACGGGCCTCCGACGGCGCGGAGGTCGTCGCCGTGGCAGCACGTGAGCCCGACGTCGTTCGGATGCGCCTCTGTCCAGGCGTCCTTGAAGCCGAGCGCCAGCAGGTTCGCGTGCGTCGGGGTGCCGCTGCGGTCGGCGCGCGAGTTCAGATCACCGAGCAGGACGGTGGGAAGCTTGCTCGCGGACAGAACCGCGCCGAGCTCCTGCCCCTGTGCGACCTGTGCCGTGTCGCTGAACGACTCGAGATGCGTCGTGGCGACGCGGAACCTGCGGCCGGCCATCGTCGCGTCCGCATAGATGTACCCCCGTTTCGCGGTCACGAGGCCGCCGAAGAGCGGCGTGGTCGCCGCGTACTGGGTCTTCACCGTCCGTTTGACCTGCAGCTTCTCGTCGACGCGGACGAGTAGTGCGTCGCGGACGGTCAGCCGGATGTCCATCGTCGCCGGACTGCCGGCCGGCAGCTCGGCGTCGGTCCAGGGCGCGACGGCGACGAAGCGGTACTTGAGCCGGCGTGCGGCGAGCGCTTTCCGCAGCTCCGCGACGTAGTCGAGCGCAACCGTCGTCGCAGGGGTCGCCGTGAAGTCGGGCGGCGACTGTGTCCGGTAGAGCGTCGCCTCCTGGAAGCCGACGAAGTCCGGCTTCGCGATGGCGATCTCACGCGCGATCGCCCGCGCCCGCGTCGGGAAGTCGTTCGCCTGAACCTGAGCCCAGCCGGCCGCGACTGCATTGAGCGCCTCCGGCAGCGACTTCGCCTTGACGATCGCGTCGAGGTTCGCGCCGAGGTAGAGGTTCCGCGTCATCACCCGCAGCGTCAGCGGCGCGCGGCGTGCGTGGACCACCGAGGCGGCCGTCGCCGCGAGCAGCGCGACGAGGACGACGACATAGCCACGACGCGGGCCCAAGACACCTGTCACGATACGCCCGTGGCTCGACCCAGACAAAGCATCGTGGATCGCCTCGCCGATCTCGGCGAGGAAGCGATCCAGCGGATCGGCAGCGCGCCCGGCGGGGACCGCGTGCTCGCGGCGATGGCCGGAACCCGGGACCGGCTCGACGACCTGCAGAAGCGTGTGCGCGGACTGGAGGAGCTCGACAAGCGCGTCGTGTCGATCGAGCGGCGGCTCGACAAGCTCGAGGGCAAGGGCAAGACCTCGTCCTCCACGACGCGGAAGTCGCCGTCGTCGTCCACGCCGCGCAAGAGCCCCGGCTCCGGCTCCGGCTAGGGCACGCGCACGCGCAGCGCCTGCGGGACGAGCTCGAAGCGGGCGGGCGTCGTTCCCGGCTGCTCGCCGTCGAGCACGACCGGCACCGCCGGCACCGCGTCGACTGCGACGGCGGCTCCGTGGAGAAGGTCGATCTTCGGGTGCGAGAGGTGCTTGCCGCGGTAGATCTTCGGAAAGGTGCGGACGAAGTCGAGCTTCGTGACGTCCCCGATCAGGAGAGTGTCGAGCCTCCCGTCGTCAGGTTGGGCTTCAGGCGTCACCCACATGCCGCCGGCTGCGTAGTCCCCGTTCATGACGAGCACTTCGAACATGTCGCCGCTCCGCCGGTCGCCGTCGATCTCGACGGTGATGTCGGCGCTCTTCCAGGCGGCGAACACGGCGAGCGTCGCCGCGAAGAACGAGATCCGTCCGCCGAGCGCCTTCGACGAGCTGTTCGCGCGGCGCGCGATCGCGCCGCTGATCCCCGCGCCGGCGAAGTTCGCGAAGTACGCGTTCGCCTCGGGGCCTTCCCACGAGCGATAGTGCGCACGCCCGACGTCGACGGTGCGCGGCCTGCCGTCACGGGCGACCTCCAGTGCGGCCGGCAGCTTGGCCGGAATGCGGAGGCTGCGGACGAAGTCCTTGCCGGTGCCGCGGGGCAGCACGGCAAGCTCGATGTCGCCGGCGCCGACCGCGCCGTTGACGACCTCGTGAACCGTTCCGTCGCCCCCGACGACGACGAGCAGCGTCGCGCCGTCCTCGATCGCGCGGCGCGTCAGCTCTGTGAGCTCGCCGGGGCGCCGCGAGACGAGCGCGTCGCCCGTGAGGCCGGCTGCAGCCGCCGCCCGCGCGATCTCCGGCCAGCGCCGTCCCGTCGAGCCGTTGGCCGACGCCGGGTTGACGAGAAAGACCGTCTTAATGCTCGGAGGTGACGGTCGCGAGCGCGACGCGCGTCATGCGGTCGACGGACGCACGGAGCTCCTCGTCGGTGATGCGCTTGAACTCGCCCTCGACCACGATGTCGCTGACGGTCAGCAGGCAGCCCGCCTGGACGCCGCGTAGCGCGCCGACGGTGAAGAGCGCCGACGCCTCCATCTCGACAGCGAGCACGCCGCGTTTCGACCACCGCTCGTACTGGCCTTCGTCCGGGTTGTAGAAGACGTCGCTGGAGACGATCGGCCCGACGTGCATCGGCTGGCCGGCCTCCTTCGCCGCGTGGACCGCCCCGTGGATGAGCTCCCAGTTCGCCGTCGGACAGTGCGGCTCGCCGCCGACGAGGTGGTCGGCCGTGCGGTCGTCGGCTACTGCGGAGAGGGCCACGATCAGGTCGCCGAGCTCGTGGTGAGACTGCAGTCCGCCGCAGGTCCCGACACGCAACAGCTTCTTGACGCCGAGCTGGATCAGCTCCTCGAAGACGATCGTCGCACCCGGGCAGCCCATGCCCGTTCCCTGAACCGAGACCGGCTTGCCCTCGTATGTACCCGTGTACCCCAGCAAACCGCGCTCCGAGTTTCGTTGCTCGACGTCGTCGAAGTACGTCTCGGCGATGTACTTCGCGCGAAGCGGATCACCGGGGAGGAGGCACGCCTCCGCGTACTGCCCCGGCTCGGCTCGAATGTGAATCGGCATGAAGGGCAACCCTAACCCGTGACACGATTCGGTCCGTGAGCAAGCCCTTCGAGCCGGCACTCGCGCAGATCCTCGAGTTCTGCGCGGAAGACGCGGTCGAGCGCGTCTTCCTGGAGGACGTCGCGCGCCGGCGGCTCGGTCGGTTCACGGCGTTCGGCGACAACGGGTCGCTCACCGCGCTGTGCCACGTCGGCGCAAACGTCGTTCCGTCGGGCACCGACTGCGGGCGCTTTGCCGACGTCGCCGCGCGTGGTCGCGCCCGCATGATCATCGGCGACGAGCGCGCGGTCACGGACCTGTGGGACGACATGGCGCGGCTGATGCCGGCGCCGCGCGACGATCGGCCGGGCCAGCCGGTGTACGCGATCTCGGATCCGCCGGAGCCGGGCGACACGGGGCTGCGCGCCGCCGCGGAGCGCGACTTCGAGCTCCTGCTGCCGGCGTGCGCGGCCGCGCACGAGGAAGAGATCGGCGTCGATCCGCTGGCACGCGATCCGGAAGGGTTTCGCTGGCGCACGCGCTCGCAGATCGACGAGGGAAGATCGTGGCTCTGGGTGGAGGACGGTGCGATCCGCTTCAAGGCCGAGGCGTCGGCTTGGACGCCGTCGGCCGTGCAGGTGCAGCAGGTGTGGGTCGACCCGTCGGAGCGGAACCGCGGCTACGCGAAGCGCGGGATGCGCGATCTCTGCCGCCTGTTGCTCGGGGCGGTCCCGACCGTCTGCTTGTTCGTCAGGCCCGAGAACGCCGCTGCGATCCGCGTCTACGAGGGCATCGGCATGCGCCGCCACGGCTCGTATCGCAGCCTGATCTTCTGACTCAGTCCCCGAAAGGGTGATGGAGCGGCCCCCCGGGGCTCGCCGAAGACTGGGAGCGTGAAGCCCCGCTTTACTGCGGCTGCGGGATTCGCCGTGGCGATCTTCGCCACGGGCTCGCTGGTCCTCCTGCTCGGCGGAAACGGACGGGCTGCCGTCTCGCACACGTGCTCGGCGACCGACCGCCAGTTCATGAGCGTCGCCCAGCTGAACATGGCGGCGCTCGGCTCGCTCTCCGAGGATTACCTCCACGGCGACGCCAAGCCCGCCGAGGTGATCGACCAGACCCAGTCGGCGATCCTCGGCCTCGTGAACACGGACCCGAGCGACCCTTCGCTGTCGAAGACCCGAGCGATCATGCGGGCGATGTTCGTGGAGTACGGGCGCGCCATTCGCGCCGACGCGCATCACAAGAACCCAGGGCAGTACATCTACCGTGCGTACGGCCTCGCGAACTTCGCGCACGACGTGCTCTCGGATGCGCAGCCGGGCTTGCTGAAGCGCGGCTGCGACGTGAGCCCGCTCCTCTAGGACCGCTTCAGAAAGTCGAGCGCGTCCGCGACGATGCGGAGGCGCGCGAAGCGCTCGCGCAGCGGGGGATGCTCGCCCAGCAGATCCCAGAGCTCGTTCAGGGCAGCTGGTTGCGGCGCCACGCGTGGAAGAACGTCGTCATGGTTTTCCCATCGGCCGTTCCGGCAGACGCGCGTCTACCCTGTTCGCGTGAACATCCCTTCCCGCGTCGAGCAGTTCATTCGGACTTACGACTTGATCCCGCCCGGCGGCGAATTGACGTGCCTCGTCTCCGGCGGCGCGGACTCGACCTGCCTGTGGCACGTGCTTCGCGCGCTCGGCTACCGCGTCTCGGCGCTGCACGTGAACCACGCACTGCGCGGCGAGGCGTCGGACGCCGACGCGCGCTTCTGCGCCGACCAGCTCGGAGCGGAGATCGTCGACGGCAGCGGCGGCACGACGGAAGCCGAGCTGCGCGACATCCGCTACTCCTTCGCGACCGACCGTCTGCGCGCCACCGGGCACACGGCCTCGGACCAGGTCGAGACGGTGCTCTACCGGCTCGTCGCCAGCGGCACCACGAAGGGGATCAAGCCGATGCGCGAGGACGGCGTCGTGCGCCCGCTGCTCGAGCTCTGGGGCGAGGAGACGGAGGAGTACTGCCGCGCGCACGGGCTCGCGTTTCGCAGCGACGCGTCGAACGCCGACACGAAGCGCGGCCTGATCCGCGCCGAGATCCTCCCTCGCCTGCGCGCGCTGCATCCTGCGGCCGACCGGAACCTGCTGCGCCTCGCCCAGGGTGAGCCGTCCGCGCTGGACGAGCTGCTCGCGTCGACATCGGGCTCGAAGCGGCTCGACCTCGGCGCCGGTCTCACCGCGGTGCGGGAGTACGGAAACGTCTGGCTCGAGCGCACGCCGGTGGCGCTCGACGGCGAGGTCCGCTGGGGCGACTGGCGCATCGCCGCCGACGTGCCAGGCCTTAAGGTACGTGCGTGGCGTGCCGGTGACCGGCTCGCCGGACGCTCGAAGAAGATCCAGGACGTGTTCGTCGACGCAAAGATCCCACGTTCGGCACGCGAGTCGTGGCCGCTCGTCGTTCGCGGCGACGACGTGGTCGCGGTGCCCGGGATCGTCGAGGCGGAAGGAGTGCGCGCCGAGCGTGTCCGCGCACACTGAGCTCGAGCGCGACGTCGCCGAGATCCTCATCGACGAGGATCGGCTCAAGTCGCGCGTGCAAGAGCTCGGTGAGGAGATCTCGGCGGACTACGCCGGGCGCGACCTGCTGCTGATCGGCGTCCTCAAGGGCGCCGTCTTCTTCATGGCGGACCTGATGCGGACGCTGACGGTCCCGTGCGAGATCGACTTCATGGCCATCTCGAGCTACGGCGCTCAGACGGACTCGTCGGGTGTCGTGCGGATCCTCAAGGACCTCGACATCAACATCGAGGGCCGCGACGTCCTCGTCGTGGAAGACATCATCGACTCGGGCCTGACGCTCTCCTACCTGATGCGGAACCTCGAGTCGCGCGAGCCGGCCAGCCTCGAGGTCTGCGCCCTGCTCACGAAGCCGGAACGGCGCGAGATCGACGTGCCCGTCCGGTACATCGGCTTCGAGATCCCGAACCGGTTCGTGATCGGCTACGGGCTCGATTTCGCCGAGCGGTACAGGAACCTGCCCTACGTCGGCGTACTGGACACGGAGTTGGTGCCCGAAGGGGCGTAATTCCGCTTTGATCACCCCGTTCAGGGGTGGTTCGGCTCAAACACAGGCTGGTACCCTGCCGAAAGAGCTCTGGTGAATCGATTCTTCCGCAGCGCCCTCTTCCCGCTCGTGATCATCGCGGCGCTCGTCTGGTTGGCGTTGCAGACCCTCGGCGGGCACAGCGCGAAGAGCGAGAAGTACACCTACTCGCAGGTCTACAACCAGGTCCTCCAGTGCCACACGAAGGAGAACCCGGGCTGCCCGATCCAAGAGGTCGTCTTCAACCCGAACAAGCAGCAGCTCGCTCTCAAGTACAACGACGGGAAGAAGGCGACGGTCCATTACCCGACCGACCAGGTCGTGCCGGACCTGCAGAAGCAGATGCACGACCACCAGGTCCTCTACGACTCCAAGGGGACAGGGTCGTCGCCGTGGTGGTCGATCCTCACGTCGCTGCTGCCGTTCGTGCTGCTGTTCGGCTTCTGGATCTTCCTGATGAACCAGGTGCAAGGCGGCGGGTCGAAGGTCATGTCCTTCGGCAAGTCGCGCGCGAAGCGGATGACGCCCGACTCGCCGAAGATCGGCTTCAAGGACGTCGCCGGGGTCGAGGAGGCCGTCGAGGAGCTGCAGGAGATCAAGGAATTCCTCGAGAACCCGAAGAAGTTCCAGGCGCTCGGCGCGCGCATCCCGAAGGGTGTGCTGCTGTACGGGCCGCCGGGCACCGGTAAGACGCTGCTCGCGCGCGCGGTCGCGGGCGAGGCGGGCGTCCCGTTCTTCTCCATCTCGGGCTCCGACTTCGTCGAGATGTTCGTCGGCGTCGGCGCATCGCGCGTGCGCGACCTGTTCGAGCAGGCGAAGCAGGCGTCGCCGTGCATCGTCTTCATGGACGAGATCGACGCGGTCGGCCGACATCGCGGCGCCGGCCTCGGCGGCGGTCACGACGAGCGCGAGCAGACGCTCAACCAGCTCCTCGTCGAGATGGACGGCTTCGAGCTGAAGGACAACATCATCCTGATCGCCGCGACGAACCGTCCCGACATCCTCGATCCCGCGCTGCTGCGTCCGGGCCGCTTCGACCGGCAGATCGTCGTCGACCGTCCCGACCGGAACGGCCGCAAGCAGATCCTCGAGGTGCACTCGAAGGGCAAGCCGCTCGCGCCGGAGATCGACCTCGACACGCTCGCAGCCGGCACGCCGGGCTTCACCGGCGCCGACCTGGCGAACCTCGTCAACGAGGCGGCGCTGCTCGCAGCGCGCCGCGGCAAGAAGACGATCCAGCAGGAGGAGCTCGAGGAAGGGATCATGCGCGTGATCGCAGGCCCCGAGAAGAAGACCCGTCTCTTCTCGGAGGAGGAGCGGAAGATCACGGCGTATCACGAGCTCGGACACGCGATCGTCGGCCGCTACCTCGATCAGGAGTCCGACGTCCACAAGATCTCGATCATCGGCCGCGGCCAGGCGCTCGGGTACACGATCTCGCTTCCGCGCGAGGACCGCTACCTGACGACGAAGCAGAGTCTGATGAACCAGCTCGCGATGACGCTCGGCGGCCGTGCTGCGGAGGAGATCGTGTTCAACGAAGTGACGACGGGCGCGGCCAACGACCTCGAGAAGGTGACGTCGACCTCGAAGCAGATGGTCATGCGCTTCGGCATGAGCGAGAAGCTCGGCCCGCGCGTCCTCGGCCGCAACCACGACATGCCGTTCCTCGGCCGCGAGATGGGTGCCGAGCCGGACTACTCCGAGGAAGTCGCGCGCGAGATCGACGACGAGATCCGGCGCATCATCGAAGAGGCGCACGAGCATGCGACGCGCGTCCTCAAGGAGCACATCGACGAGCTGCACAAGATCTCGCTGATCCTCATCGAGCGCGAGACGATCGACAAGGATCAGTTCGAACGCCTGCTCGCCGGCGAGTCCGCGGAGCAGGTGTTCGAGGACGAGCCCGCGTCGAAGCAGCCGTCGACGGAGCCCGCCGACGAGAAGAAGCGCAAGCCGGAGCCGAAGGCGCGGCCGTTCCCGATTCCGGGCGCGACCATGCAACCGCCTCCGCCCGAGCCTTCCAAGGGCTAGCTGCTGCAGCTAACGGCGTAGTCCGGCCGAGAACCAGCCGACCAGCCCGCCCAGCAGCAACCCGACCTCCGCCGCAAATGGGACGTCAGTCGTGACGCTGACGAGAATCCCGAGCGCCGCGCCGACGACCGCGCCGAGCACGACCGACCAGGCGCGTCCGCGATCTCTCGTCCTTTCGTCCGCCATCGGATCGATCCTCACGCTCGGCGGCCCGACCGGTCAAGCGTGCCCGGCGTAGCCAGCTGTACCCCTGGGGGGTATAGTGCGGTCCTGATGACCGGGACGATCCAGTACGCCGTGCCGGGGATGCACTGCGGCCACTGCGAGCGGGCCGTCAAAGAGGAGCTCGCCGCCGTCGCCGGCGTCTCCGCCGTCGACGTGGACCTCGAGACCAAGCTCGTCACGGTGAGCGGTGACGCTCTGGACGACCGACCCCTCCGCGCCGCCATCGAAGCCGCGGGCTACGACGCCGCGTGACGACGGCCGTTCGGCTCCAGCTCGAGGGCATGACCTGCGCGTCGTGCGCAGCGCGGATCGAGAAGAGTCTCAACAAGCTCGACGGGGTCGACGCCACGGTCAATTTCGCGACCGAGCAGGCCGCCGTCACGTGCGCGCGCGGCACCACCGTCGACGCGCTCGTCGACGCTGTGCGCGCCGCGGGATACGAGGCCCACGAGACCGTTTCCGCCGATGCGCACCACTACGACGAGCCGGCGCGATCCATGCGGCGGCGTCTGGTGGTGGCGATCGCCCTTACTGTGCCGGTCGCGCTCCTCGCGATGGTGCGCCCGCTCCAGTTCCCGAACTGGGAGTGGGTTGCGTTCGCGCTGGCGACTCCCGTCGTCTTCTGGTGTGGGCTCGGGTTTCACCGCGCCGCATTGCGCGCCGCGCGCCACGCCTCGGCATCGATGGACACGCTCATCTCGATGGGCACGCTCGCCGCGTGGATCTGGTCGACGGCCGTGCTGGCCTTCGGCCTCGAGGCCGATACCTATTACGAGCTGTCGACCGCGTTCACGACGCTCATCCTTTTGGGGCGCTATCTGGAGACGCGGGCCAAGGGCCGCTCGAACGCGGCCATCCGGCGGCTGCTCGAGCTGGCTGCCAAGGACGCGCGTGTGCTGCGGGCAGGGAAGGAGGCGCTCCTCCCGGTCGCGGACGTTCGCGTCGGCGATCTCTTCGTCGTCCGGCCGGGGGAGAAGATCGCGACCGACGGTGTCGTGATCGAGGGGGACTCGGCCGTCGACCAGTCGATGCTGACCGGTGAGCCGGTTCCCGTGGAGGTCGCGCGGGACGACGCGGTAGCCGGTGCGACGATGAACACGTACGGACGACTGGTCATTCGAGCGACGAAAGTCGGTGCCGACACGGCGCTTGCCCAGATCGCCGCGCTGGTCGACGAAGCACAGTCGGGCAAGGCGCCGATCCAGCGGCTCGCCGACCGTGTCTCGGCGATCTTCGTACCGATCGTCATCGTCGTCGCCCTGGCGACGTTTGCGGGTTGGATCGCCTCCGGTGCGAGCGCCTCGACCGCCTTTACGACGGGCGTCGCCGTCCTGATCATCGCCTGTCCCTGCGCGCTCGGACTGGCGACGCCGATGGCGCTGATGGTCGGAACCGGACGCGGCGCGCAGCTCGGCATTCTGATCAAAGGGCCGCAAGTCCTGGAGGAAACGCGGCGCATCGACACGATCGTTCTCGACAAGACCGGAACGGTCACCCAGGGGAGACTCGAACTGGCGGACATGGTGCTTCTCGACGGAGCAACACGGGCCGATGCCCTGCGCCTGGCCGGCGCCGTCGAAAGCGCGTCGGAGCATCCGGTTGCGCGGGCCGTCGCGGGAGCCGCGCTGTCAGAGCTGGGCGTGCTCCCGAACGTGACCGGCTTCCGCAACGAGCCGGGTGTCGGCGTGACGGGCGTCGTCGACGGCCACGAGGTCTCGGTCGGGCGTAATGACGGCCGGATCGAGGTCGCCTGGGACGGAATCGCACGCGCGAACCTCGTCGTCCGCGATGTCGTGAAGCCGGAAAGCGCCGCGGCGATCGCCGAGCTGAAGCAGCTCGGCCTGACGCCGGTGCTCCTGACCGGCGACTCGCGCGACACCGCGGAGCGTGTGGCGTCGGAGGTCGGGATCGCGACAGTCATAGCGGAGGTCTATCCCGACGAGAAAATCGACGCGGTGAAGCGCCTGCAAGAGGAGGGCCGGGTCGTGGCGATGGTGGGGGACGGGATCAACGACGCGCCGGCGCTGGTGCAGGCGGATCTCGGGCTCGCGATCGGCACCGGAACGGACGTGGCGATCGAAGCCAGCGACCTCACACTGGTCTCCGGCGACCTGCGCGCCGCGGCGGACGCGATTAGGCTCGCGAGACGCACCCTGCGGACGATCAAGGGCAATCTCTTCTGGGCGTTCGCGTACAACGTGGCGGCGATCCCGCTGGCCGTTGCCGGTCTACTGAATCCGATCATCGCCGCGGCGGCCATGGCCGCGTCGTCACTGTTCGTGGTCACGAACAGCCTGCGCCTGCGGCGATTCCACAGCACAAGGGAGGCGACGTGAAGCACGGTTACGACAAGGCGGCCCTGACGAAGCGCCTGCACCGGATCGAAGGGCAGGTGCGCGGCATCGAGCGAATGGTCGACGACGACCGCTACTGCATCGACATCCTCACGCAGGTCTCCGCAGTCAACACCGCGCTCGAGAGCCTGGCGTTCAAGCTCCTCGACGATCACGTCAACCACTGCGTTGCCGGTGCGCTCGCCTCGGGAGACGCGGACGAGGCGGCGGCGAAGAGCAAGGAGCTGCTCCAGGCAGTGCAGCGCTTTGCACGCACACGCTGAGCAGAGCCTCGATCGCGCCGCTCTCTCGGCGACGACGCACTGCCTGATCGGCTGCGCCTTCGGGGAGATCGTCGGCATGGCACTGGCGCAAGCCCTCGGCTGGTCGAACTCGGTGCAGATCGTCGTCGCGATCGCGCTCGCGTTCGTGTTCGGCTACTCGCTGACCATGTGGCCGGTCCTCCGGGCGGGCCTGTCGTTTCGGGAGGCGACCGGAGTGGCGCTCGCCGCGGACACGGTGTCGATCGTGATCATGGAGGCCGTCGACAACGTGTTCGTCCTGATCGTTCCGGGCGCCATCGACGCGGGGCTCGGCGACGCGATCTTCTGGTGGAGCATCCTGCTCGGCTTCGCGATCGCGTTCGCGCCGGCGTGGGCCGCCAACCGCTGGCTGCTCGCACGCGGCAAGGGCCACGCCGTCATGCACCACTACCACCACCACTAGACGTCCGAGCCACCCGTCGAAACAAGCCGCAGCGTAAGCCGGCGCGGAGCGAGGCTTACGCGGAGGCGAACTGATGCGAGTCGGCCACGCGGAGCATGGCCGAGCCGCACGGAAGGGAACATTCGCCGACCGACAAAGAGCGGGCCGGCTCAGCCGGCACGCGTTCACCGCGAAGCGGCGTACAAGCTTGGGGTCTGACCCGGAGGGTCAGGCCCCAGAAAGGCCCGCCTGCCAGCTCGCCCAGAGGCGGGCGTAGCGTTCGCCCTGCTCGACGAGCTCGTCGTGGGACGCGACCTCCACCACCCGGCCGTGCTCCATCACCGCGACGCGATCGGCGCGCTGCGCGGTCGAGAGGCGATGCGCGATCGTGATCACGGTCCGCCCTTCGGCGACTGCGGAGAGCGCCGTCTCGACCGCGACCTCCGTCGCCGGATCGAGGCTCGACGTCGCCTCGTCGAGCACGATCACGGCCGGATCCGCCAGGGCGATCCGCGCGATCCCGACGAGCTGGCGTTCGCCGGCCGACAATCTCAGGCCGCGCGTCTGCACGTCCGTCTCGAGCCCCTGCGGCAGCGACTCGAAGCGATCGAGCGCGCCGATCGTCCGTAGCGCGCGCCGCACGTCGTCGTCAGTCGCGTCGGGATGCGCTAGGCGGACGTTGTCCGCGATCGTGCCCGTGAAGAGATGGCCCTCCTGCGGCAGCAGCACGATCTGGCGCCGCAGCGACGCGAGCGTCGCATCGCGCAGGTCGACGCCGCCGAGCGCGATGCTCCCCCGCTGCGGGTCGTACTGGCGCGTCAGCAGCTTCGCGACGGTGGACTTGCCCGCGCCGGTCGCGCCGACGAGCGCGACGTGCTCGCCGGACGCTACTTCGAGGGTCAGGTCGCGGACGACGGGCCGCTTGCGGTAGCCGAACGTCACGCTGCGCAGCGCGAGCGCTCCCTCGTGCGGCAGCTCGACGGCAGTCGGCTTCTGAGCGATCGACACCGGAACCTCGAGCAGCCCGACGATCTTCGCCAGTGCCGCGAGCCCCTGGCGGAACTCCCCGAGCCACTCCGTGAACCGCCCGATCGGGTCGAACAGCTGGATCAGATAGAGGACGAAGGCGGTGACCGTCCCGAGCGAGATCTTGCCGTCTTTGTACATCGACGCGGCGGCGAGCAGCACGACGATCAGCGCCGAGGCCTGCGCGAGCGGGAGGAAGGCGAACAGGCGGATGTTGACGAACGACGCGCTCCGCCACGCGCGGACCTGCGCCTGGCTGCGCGGCCGATAGCGCTCGAGCGTGCGCTGCTCGCGGCGAAACGCCTGCACGACGCGCACGCCGGCGAGGCCCTCCTGGAGCGCCGTCAGAGTTTCCGCGACTCGGTCGCGGATCGCGTGGTACGCCTGGCCGGCGCCGTGATGGAAGCTCCAGCTCGACGCCACGAGGATCGGGAGCGCGACGAGCGAGATCGCGGCGAGCTCGGGGGAGAGGAAGATGAGCGCCGCGACGGTGAGCGCGATCTGGAGCGCGCTGCCGACGACCTCGACCAGCGCCTCGCGCACGAGCTCATTGAGCGACTGCACGTCCGAGGTGAGCCGCGAGACGAGCACGCCAGCACGCTCGCGCTCGTAGAAGCCGAGGGGCAGCGCCTGCAGCTTGTCGAACGACGCGACCCGCAGTGAATGCAGGAACCGCTCGCCCGCCGTGGCAGCGAGCAGGATCTGCGCGCGCACGACGAACGGCTTTGCGCAGGCGAGACACAGAAAGATGATGGCCGCGACGTTGAGCGCATGGGTGTCGTGCTTCTTGATCCCCGCGTCGACGGCGTAGCGCACGAGCGCCGGGCCCGACAGCGTGATCAGCGTCGAGGCGATCACCGCTGCGGCCGCGCCCAGGTAGCGCCCGCGCACCGGACGTACCAGCTTGCGGACCTCGTGCCAGACCGAGCGTGCCGACGCGCGTTCCATCAGGCGACCGCCTCGAGCGCGAGCAGCGCCCGGTAGCGGCGGGAGCTCCGCAGCAGGTCGGCGTGCGTGCCCTCCTCGACGATGCGCCCGTTGTCGAGCACTGCGACCCGGTCCGCGAGCGCGATTGTCGCGGGCCGGTGCGCGATCACGAGTGTCGTTCGGCCCCGCATCACCGTCGTGAGCGCAGCGCGGATCTCGTGCTCCTTCGTGGCGTCGACGGCCGACGTGGCGTCGTCGAGCACGAGCACGGCGGGATCCGCGAGGATCGCTCGAGCGATCGCGACGCGCTGGCGCTGGCCGCCGGAGAGGGAGAAGCCGCGCTCGCCGAGCACCGTCTCGTAGCCGTCGGGCAGATCGGCGATGAACCCGGCGGCGCCCGCGAGCTCGGCTGCACGCGCGACCTCCTGGTCGCTTGCGCTCGGCCGCGCGAGGCGGATGTTCTCGGCGACGGTGTCGCTGAAGAGGAACGTCTCCTCGAACACGAGTGCGACCGCCTTGCGGACGTCGCCGAGCGCGAGGTCCCGCACGTTGTGCCCGTCGAGCAGGACCGCGCCTTCGTCGGGGTCGTACAGTCGTGCGAGCAGCCCGGCGACGGTGCTCTTGCCGGAGCCGGTGGGCCCGACGAGCGCGAGCGACTCTCCCGGCGCCAGGTGCAGGTCGAGGCTGTCGAGCACCGGATGCCCGTCCTCGTGGCCGAATTGCACGCCGATCAGCCGCACGTCGCCGCGG
>MNJC01000012.1 GCA_001920085.1 Actinobacteria bacterium 13_1_20CM_4_69_9 | reverse complement strand
GCCAGGCGTTCGTCGTCTTCGTCAACAACGCGAACCGCATCGACTTTCCCTTCATCGGCCACACCGATCTGACCGGCGGCGCGAACGGGCTCGACAACATCGACCCGCTGAACGTCTTCGGCTGGGTTGTGAACACGACGAAGGAGTACTACTGGTTCACGCTCGGCGCGTTCACGCTGGTGATGATCCTGCTGTACTTCGTCAGCGAGTCGCGCACCGGACGCGCCTGGAAGGCGCTGCGCGAGGATCCCCTCGCCGCCGAGGTGATGAGCATGCCGGTCAACCGGCTGAAGCTGATGGCGTTCGTCTTCGGCGCCGCGATCGCGGGCTTCGCGGGCGCGATCTACGGCTCGGTGCAGACGGGCGCGTTCCCGGGCGATTTCGACGTCGGCCTGCTGATCACGATCTACGCCATCGTCATCCTCGGCGGTGCGGGTAGCCTCGCCGGTGTGATCGTCGGCGCGCTGATCGTGAACGGCGTGCCCGAGCTGCTGCGCGATCCGAACCAGGCCGAGTGGGTCTTCTACACGACGCTCGTCCTGCTCGTGCTGGTGAAGGTGCGTCCCTGGCAGAAGCTCGTGACGGTGGTCGGAGGAACCCTCGCGCTCGGCTTCGCGCTGGTGGCGATCGCGAACGCCTGGTTCCCACGCTGGACGGCGGGTCAGCCGGGCGAAGGCAAGCTGGCGCACTGGGTGAGCCACTGGATGCTGCTGCCGAGCCATCCGACGCAGATCGCGAACTGGGCGTATGCGCTGACGATCGCGCTGATCCTCGTGCTGTCGCTGCTACGGGGATGGGCGCGCACGATCGTGATGATCCCGACGATCTACGTCGCCGCGTTCGCCTGGGAGAACCTGCTCGTCGAGCAGACGGCCGGCGCGACTCGGTTCCTCCTGCTCGGCGCGCTGCTCGTCGTGCTGATGAACGCGCGGCCGCAGGGGCTGTTCGGCACGGCGAGGGTGGAGATCGTCTGATGGCAGAGCGGCACCTGCTCGAGCTGACCGGCCTGAGCAAATCGTTCGGCGGCCTCGCCTGCCTTTCCGACCTCGACCTGCACGTCGACGAAGGCGAAATCGTCAGCGTGATCGGGCCGAACGGCGCCGGCAAGACGACGCTGTTCAACGTCATCACCGGCGTCTACGGCCCGGACGACGGCGAGATCCTGCTCGACGGCGAGAGCATCGTCGGGCTCGAGCCGCACCAGGTCACGAACCGCGGCGTCGCGCGCACCTTCCAGACGCTCCGCCTCTTCCTGAACATGACCGTGCGCGAGAACGTGATGGCCGTGCAGTACGGCGAGACGAAGGCGACCGTGTTCGAGTCGATGTTCCGGCTCCCGCGCGCGCGACGCGAGGAGCGTGAGATCCGCCGCCGCGCCGAGGAGAAGCTCTCGTTCTTCGGGCAGCGGCTCGTCGGGTACCGCTGGGACCAGCCCGCCTACAGCCTGTCGTACGCCAACCGGCGCAGGCTCGAGATCGCGCGTGCGATGGCGACGGAGCCGCGCATCCTCCTGCTCGACGAGCCGGCCGCGGGGATGAACCCGTCGGAGACGCACGAGATCGCCGAGCTGATCGGGAAGCTGCGCGAGGAAGGGAAGTACACGATCCTCGTGATCGAGCACGACATGCATGTCGTCGAGGGCATCTCCGACCGGGTGGTGGCGCTCGACCATGGTGTGAAGATCGCCGAGGGCTCCTTCGACGAGGTGGCCACGGATCCACGCGTCGTCGAGGCGTACCTCGGGCTGCGCAAGGCGGAGACGAAGTGAGCACGAACGGCGCCCGGCCGCTGCTGCGGCTGAACGGGATCGACACGTACTACGGCCAGATCCACATTCTCGAGAACGTCAACCTCCAGGTCTGCGAAGGGGAGCTCGTCTCGCTGCTCGGCGGCAACGCGTCGGGGAAATCGACGACGCTCAAGACGATCCTCGGCATCGTGCAGCCGCGCAACGGCTCGGTCGAGTTTCGCGAGGAGGACGTCACCGGTCGCACGACGAGCTACCGCATCAAGCGCGGGATGGCGATCGTCCCGGAGAACAGGCGGCTCTTCGGGCCGATGACGGTGCTCGAGAACCTCGAGATGGGCGCCTACCTGAGCCGCGAGGGACGCGGCCGCAAGGAAGACTTCGAGCGCGTCTACACGCTGTTCCCGCTGCTGCACGAGCGGCGCAGCCAACTCGCCGGAACGCTTTCCGGCGGCGAGCAGCAGATGGTCGCGATGGGACGCGCGCTCATGTCGCACCCGAAGCTCCTCCTGATGGACGAGCCTTCGATGGGCCTCGCGCCGATCCTCGTCGAGCGCAGCTTCGAGATCATCCAGCAGGTCCACGAGGCCGGCGTTGCGATGCTGATCGTCGAGCAGAATGCGAACATGGCGCTCTCGATCGCCGACCGCGGCTATGTGCTCTCGACCGGACGGCTCGTGCTCGAAGGGCCGGCGAGCGAGCTCCTCGAGCACGAGGATCTGAGAAAGGCCTACCTTGGCCGTTGAGGCCGCATCGCTGGCCGCTACCTGCCGGCATCGCTTCCCGATCTTCGAGCAGCGTGTGTACATCAACTCGTGCTCGCAGGGCGCGCTCTCGGATGCGGTGCGCGCCTCGTACGAGCAATACCTCGCGGACTGGGACGAGTACGGCGCACCGTGGGAGTACTGGGTCGAGCGGCAGGAGGCGGCGCGCGCCGCGTTCGCCGGGCTCGTGAACGCCGCCCCCGACGAGGTTGCCGTCACGACGTCCCTCTCGGCCGGCGTCAGCGCGCTCGCGAGCGGACTGCGTTTCGCACGGCGCTCGAAGGTCGTGCTGACGGACTGGGAATTCCCGACGATCGGCCAGATCTGGCATGCGCAGGAGGCGCGCGGCGCGCGGGTCGTCCACGTGACGCCCACGCTCGAGGAATTCGACCGCGTCGTCGACGACGACACGCTGCTCGTCTCGATCACGCACGTCTGCTACCGGAACGGCGCGATGGTCGACGTGCCGAAGATCGTCGAGCTCGCGCACGAGCGCGGCGCGCTCGTCCTCCTCGATGCGTTCCAGTCGATCGGCTCATTGCCGGTGGACGTGAAGGAGCTCGGAGTCGACTTCCTCGGCGCGGGCGTCCTCAAGTACCTGCTCGGGTCGGCGGGCCTCGGGTTCTTCTATTGCCGCCGCGACCTCGTCGAGCGCGTGTGGCCGACGCAAACCGGCTGGTTCGCGGACGAGAACATCTTCGCGATGGATCACACCGACTACTCGCCCGCACACACGGCCGCGCGCTTCCAATCCGGCACTCCGCCGGTGCCTGCGATCTACGCCGGCATCGCAGGGATCGAGCTGATGCAGGAGATCGGCATCGCCGCGACGCGCGAGCACGTGAACAGGCTGAACGAGCATCTCGTGGCCGGCGTCGACGAGCTGGGTGCGACGGTCGCGACACCGCGCGAGCTGCACGGAGCTTTGCTGTGCGTGAAGTCGACGGACTCGAGGGCGCTCGTCGCCGCGCTCGACGCGGAGGGCATCGTCACTTCCGAGCGTGACGGAAACCTTCGCGTCTCGGCGCACTGCTACAACACCGTCGAGGACGTCGACGCTGTCCTCGCGGCGCTCCGGAAGCATCGCCGGCTGGTCGACTGAGCGACGAGGCCTTGCTCAGTCGTCGTCGCAGCGCTCGACGACGAGGCGCACCGTCGTCGCCGTGTGTCCGGGCGCCGGGATCTGCTCGCGCACGTACCAGTTGGAGCGCACGATGACGCCGAACGTCCCGCCGCCGATCTCCTCCCAGCCGAGCCCGCGCGCGTCGAGCCGCGCCTCGGCCACGTCGAGCCGTTCGTAACGGACGTTCGGGACGCGCTTCGGCCGTGACGTTCCGCCGCAGCCGGCGAGCACGGCGACGAGTGCGATCACGAGTGCCGATCTCATCGCTCTCTGAGTAACACCGTGGTCGCCGCCGCGAACCGGGGCTAGCCCTGAACCCGACCGGTGGCGCACCCGGTTCCGGTCGGCGCCGCGAGCGACTTAGCTGCGGCGCATGAACGAATTGCTGCTCATCCTCCTCGTGATCGGCGCCGTGTACTTCTCACGGCGCGTCCAGGCGCTCGAGCGCCGCGTCCGCAAGCTCGAGCCCGTAGCGGCACCGGCGCCGCAACCGAAACCGGAGCCGCAGGCCGCTCCGGCGCCTGCGCCCGCCCGGGCTCCTTCGCCGGCTCCGGCGCGCCGCACGGTGGCACAGCGGCCCACGCCGGCGTTCGACTGGGGGCGCACGCTCGGCGCGGCCGATCTGCTGGGCGCCAAGGCGCTCGCCTTCGCGGGCGGCGTCGTCACGCTGCTCGGCGTCGTCTTCTTCTTCGTCCTGGCAGTCAACCGGGGCTGGATCGGCCCGGAATTGCGCGTGCTGTGCGGCGGGCTCGCGTCGGCGCTCGTGTTCGGCGGGGGGATGTGGCTGCAGCGCCGCTTCGGACGGACGTACTCCGGGCTCGCCGCGGTCGGCGCCGGGATCGCCGGCGCATACGCGACCCTGCTCGCGGCGGTCTCGCTGTACGAGCTGATCTCGAAGCCCGTCGCGCTCGTCGCTGCCGGCGCGATTGCTTCGGTCGGCGTCGCCGTGTCGCTCGCCTGGTCGGAGGAGATCGTGGCCGGCTTCGGCCTCATCGGCGCGATGGTCGTGCCGGCCACGCTCGTCTTCGAGGGCGGCTTGCAGCAGATCGGCACTGCCTTCGTCGCGATCGTGTTCGCCGCGGCGGCAGTCGTCGCCGTGCGCAAGCGTTGGTGGAAGCTCTTGCAGGCCGCCGCGCTCGTGAGCGTGCCGCAGGCCGTCGTGCAGATCGCGCAGGCGGGCTCGCCGCACGCGGGCATCGTCGCCCTCGCGCTCGCGTTCTGGCTGCTCTACGTCGCCGCGGGGCTGGCGTTCCAGCTGAGACTGGGGACATCGCTCGCCTCCGCGCCGGCGTCATTCCTCACCGGTGGCGCGGTCTTCGGCGCGGTCGCTACGGCGCTGCTCTACGACGGCGCGGAAGCGGGCGTCGCCCTGCTCGCCGTCGCGGCGACCTACGTTGCGCTCGGGGCGATCCTCTTCGTGCGCGTCCGCGAGCTCGCACTCCTGCTCGCCGCGCTCGGTCTCGCGGCCATGGCCGTCGGCGTGGCGCAGCTGCTCTCGGGCTCGAGCGTCACGTACGCGTGGGCGGCCGAGGCCGCGCTGCTTGCGTGGCTGACGGGTCGGGTGCGCGACAGCCGTTTCCAGCTTCCCGCGCTCGCGTACCTCGGGCTCGCTCTCGGCCATGCACTTGCCTTCGAGGCGAGCCCGGTGAACTTCTTCACCGACGTGCCTCATCCGGCCAAGGGCGCGCCGGCGCTCGCCGCCGTTGCGCTGGCCGCCCTCGTGTTCGCGCTCGTCCGGCGTTCGTGGGAGCGAGTCGCGCCGAAAGGCATCCTGCGCGTGCTCGAACCGGCGTTGGCGTGGCTCGATCGCCACGAGCGCGCCGTCGACGTCGCGGCCTACGCCGTCGCCGCCGCGACGGCTGCATATGCGGCGTCGCTCTGCATCCTCGAGCTGTTCGGCTTCCAGGACGGGCACGTCGTCGTCACGTGCGTCTGGGCCGCCGCCGGCCTCGCCGCGGCGGTGCGATGGCGCCTCGGCTTCGCCTGGCTGGCGGTCGTCGTCGCCAAGGCAGCCGTGTTCGATGTGCTGACGCTGACACCCACGCGTTACGGCATCTCGCTCGCCGTCGTCGGCGGGAGCCTGCTGGCGGCCGGGCTGCTCACGGAAGCTCTTGTCTCGATCGCGCTGAGCCTGCCGCTCGTGCTCGCCGGAGCACTCGTGCTCGTGCCGGGTCACGACGGCCTCGTCCTGGTCGGCGTCGGTGCGGCGTATGTCGCGCTCGCGGCTGCGACCTTCCGGCGGCCCGACGTCGCGACACTGTTGTGGATCCTCGGCCTGACCGTCGCTGCCTCCGGCGAGGCGCTCGTCCTCGACGGAGTGTGGCTGGTGCTCGCCTACACCGCGACCGCCGCCGGGCTTGCCGTGGTCGCGAAGACAATGGGTGACCGCAGGCTGCAGGCTGCTTCGCTCGCCTACCTCGTCGTCGCAGCGCTGATCACGCTCGTCGCCGAGACGCCGCCGTCGCATCTCGTCATGCCGATCGCGCATCCCGAAGACGGCCTGGCGAGCCTCGTCCTGCTCGCGGCCGCCGCGGGCATGCTTGCCTGGTCGCTCGACTGGAGCGAGCGCTTCCGGGTCGCGGCGACGTGGGCCGCCGGAGCGCTCGGCGTCTACGGCGCGTCGCTGGCCCTCCTCGAGGCGGCGCAGCGGCTCTCGCCCGAAGACGTGCACACGAACTTCCAGCGCGGCCAGACGATGGTGAGCGCCTTCTGGGGCATCCTCGCGCTGGCCTCGCTGTACGCCGGCCTTCGGCAGCGGCGCCCGCTGCTTCGAGGCGGCGGCTTCGTGCTCTTCGCTGTCAGCCTGGGGAAGATCTTCCTGTTCGACCTGCCGAGCCTGAGCTCGGCCCAGCGCGCCTTGTCCTTCCTCGCGGTCGGCGCCGTGCTCCTGCTCGGCGGGTTCTTCTACCAGCGCCTCAGCGCTCAGTTCGACGCCCAGCAGCACGGCCGGCCGTCCTGAGGCTGGATAGCATTCCTGGTATGGCGCGGACGGCGAAAAGCCCGCTCGAGCGGTTGCAAGAGCGGATCCGCACGGCCGACCGAGGATGGTTCTTCGCGGCCATCGCGGACAAGGTCGCTGAGCGGCGGCAAGCCCAGGGCTTTTCGCAGCGCCAGCTCGCGGAGATCGTGGGCACCACCCAGTCCGCCATTGCCCGGCTCGAGCGCGGTGGCCGCCCGCCGCGCATCGACACGCTGCTGCGCATCGCAGACGCGCTCGACTGCGACCTCGTCGTCGACCTGAGGCCGCGCCGAAGCTGATGGAAGAAGAGGCAATGGTCGCGATGGAACGTCTCCTCGCTGTGACCGAGGCGAGCTACGAGCGCCGTGCGCAGCTCCAGCACGCTCTCGAGTCGCGGATCATGATCGAGCAGGCGAAAGGGATCGTCGCCGAGCGCTACAGGCTCGGCGTCGACGAAGCCTTCGAGGCCATTCGCCGGGCGTCCCGCACGAACCGGATGAAGCTGCACGATCTCGCCGGGCGAATCAGACCGGGGGAGCCGACGCCGCCCGAGCTCGCGGCCCTCCTCGACGTTTAGTCCGCACCCGATTGCGTAAAGCAGCGCAGGGTGAGCGATCTCACGGTCGAACGTATCCAGCGCAACAACGCGGTCTTTCGAGAGGCCAACGAGCGCATCCGCGAATCCGCCCAGACGTACGCGCACGAGCTTGAGCACATCCCGTTTCTGTGCGAGTGTCCCGTCGAGGACTGTGTCGAGATCGTGCCCCTCACCGAGGATCAATACGCGGCCATCCGTGCCAACCCGAGCCACTACATGACCGCCGTCGGACATGAGGTCGCGGAAGCGCCGGTCGGCACCGTCGTCTCGCGCAACGACGGCTATGTCGTCGTCGAGAAGTCGTGAACCGCGAAGAGCGGATCGGGATGAACGAGGCGGTCTTCCGCGACGTCAACGAGCGGATCGAAGACGTCGCTTCGGCGTTCAACATGACGACCGAACCGCTCGACCTCATCTGCGAATGTGGCGACGCAGCGTGCGTGGACCGCATCAGCCTGACGCGGGACGAGTACGAGAAGATCCGCGCCGACCCGCGCTTCTTCGCCGTCGCGTCCGGCCACGTCGCTCCCGACGTGGAGCAGGTCGTGGAGACGCACTCGCGGTACGACGTCGTGCGCAAGCTCAAAGGCGTGCCGGCGGAGATCGCGCAGACGACCGACCCGCGCTCGGGGAGCTAGCGCGAGCCGGCCTTCCGCGCGACGCGCGGCGGCACTGCCGGGCCGTCGAGCTGTGCCGCGACTTCCCGCGGCGTTTGCTCGGATGACACGACGCGCGCGGCAAGATCGCGAAGAGGGGTGCGATTCGACCGGGCGCTCCGCCGCAAAACATCGAATGCCTGATCCGGCTCGAGGTTGAACCGCTCCGCCAGCTTTCCCTTCGCCTGCTCGATCACCACACGAGTGTCGAGCGCTTCCTGCAGCTGCGCGCACCGGCGCGCCAGGATCGTCGTCAGCTCCACGAGCCGGCGGACCGCCGTCTCCGTCTCGTAGGGGGTCTGCGGCGGCAGGGAGAGGTGGATCAGGCTCTCGCCCGCGTCCGTGTAGCGCAGGCTCCTAGGCATCGCGCCACTTGACGAGTTGCTGGACGGCCTCGGGCAGCGACGACTCGACCCGGACGCCCCGTTCGATCCCGGGGATCTCGATTGCCCGGGTCACGCGCGGGTCGTCCGTGACCAGGACGATCCGGCCGCCTCTCGACCTCAGCGTCTTCGCCGTGTGCGCGATTACCTGCAGTGCCGTGGGATCCGTGAAGGACACACCCGTCAGGTCGACGAGGAGCTGCCGGCCGCCGAGCTCGAGCACCTCGGCGAATGTCTCGCGGAGCCGCTCTGCGGTGTCGCCGTCGAGGTCGCCGTCGGCCGCGACGACGAAGCTGTCCGGGCCGAACCGCGAGACGCTGACGCGGGCGTCGAGGATGGGCACCAGGTCACGCTACGCCGCACGCGGTGAGCGTTCAGCCACTGCTTGGTGAGGCTTTCCTCACACGGCGACGAGCTTGTAGCCCACACCGCGCACGGTGACGAGCCGCTCGCGCCCGATCTTCCGGCGGAGGTTGACGATGTGCGCGTCCCCCGCGCGTTGGTCGCCGACGTAGGCGCTGTCCCACAAGTGCTGCATCAACTCGCGGCGCGCGAAGACGCGGCCCGGATGGCGGGCCAGGAGACTCAGCAGCTTCAGCTCGGAGGGCGTCAGCCGGATCGGCTCGCCGTTGATGCTCGCGGTGTGGCGGCCGAGGTCGAGGGCCAACGAGCCGACGCGCAGCTCGGTGGGCTCGGCGAGGTCGAGCTCCCGCCGGCGCAGGATTGCGCGCACCCGGCTGATCAGCTCGGGCATCGAGAACGGCTTCACGACGTAGTCGTCCGCGCCCGCGTCGAGGCCCACGACCCGATCGACCTCGGCCGTGCGTGCGGTGAGCATCACGATGGGCATCGCGCTCTCCGCTCGTAGACGCCGGCAGACCTCGATGCCCGACACACCCGGCAGCATCAGGTCGAGCACGAGCACGTCATAGCCGTCGCGGCGTGCGGCGTCGAGCGCGCTCTCCCCGTCCTCGACGGTGTCGACGTCGAATCCTTCTCCTCGGAGAGCGTAGGCGACCGAATCCGCGATCGCCGCTTCGTCCTCGGCGATCAAGACTCGCGCGCTCATTGCGGAAGCCCGCGGGGGATCTCGACGCGCGCCGAGCTGCCGTCGAGCAGCAGATTCGCGCCCATGACCTCGAGCGACTGCTGTGCGATCGAGAGGCCGAGCCCGAAGCCTCCTCCGTCGCGACCGGCCGCGGTGCGGAAGCGCCTCTGAAACCCCTGGAGGTGCGGACCTGCGGTCTGAGTATCGATCACATCGATCTCGACGATTTTCCCGGGTATCTCACGAGCCTCGACGACGAGCTCCCCGCCGGATCCGTGCCGCTCCGCGTTCGCGACGAGATTGACCAGCGCCTGGACCAGCAGGTCCGCGTCGGCGAAGACGGTCACGTCCTCGTCGCATCGCACGGTCACGTCCACCTCGATGAGGTCGGCGAGCTCGCAGAGCAGCCGACTTAGAGAAAGGATCTCGAGGCGCGGCGGCTCCTCGCCGGATTGCGCGCGGGCGAGCACGAGCAGGGAGCGTGCGACACGCGTGAGCCGGCTGCACTCGGCGGCTATGTGGTTGATGAACCGCTCTCGCTCCTCCGGGACGTCCTTGGCGCCCGCCTGCAGCACGTGCGCCGCCCCCACGATCCCCGTCAGCGGCGTCAGCAGCTCGTGGGCGGCGTTGGCGACGAACTCGCGCTCGGCCCGCGCGCGCCGCTCGCGGTCCGAGACGTCTTCGATCAGACCGGCGCCACGGCTCGGGCAGATCCCGGCCCCGCCGCAGCGGCTCCGGATGCAGGAGCCGGCGCGCGGCGGCGTTGACGAACGCCACCTGCTTCCGCCTCGTGTCGAACATGATCACGCCGATCGGGAGGCGCTCGAGGACGAGCGCGAGCTGTTCGAGCTCGCCGGTGTAGAACGGCGCGACCGCCGTCAAGGCCTGCCTCCGTCGACGCCGTCGGCCTGGGTCAGCATGATCAGGCCGCGAGCTTCCCCGTCACCGGCGACGAGCGGCATCAGGCTGACCCGCGACGTGACGTGCCGGCCCCGGCGGTTGACCGCGGGGATCTCGAGATGAGTGCCGATGCCCGTCGCGAGCGTGTCGCGCATGGGCGTGCGCAGGTCGTCGACCGGCAGGCCGATATCGAGGTTGTTCAGGTGCTTCCCGACCACCTCGTCCTGGCGGAGGCCCCAGAGGTCTCGCGCCCCCTCGTTCCAGGCGGTGATGACGAAGTTCTTGTCGACGACGATGACGCCGGCCTGCAGGCTGCTCAGGACGGCCTCGAGAAAGGCGTTCGCCGCGTTCAGCTCGAAGCTGCGCTCGTTCAGCTCGTCGTTCATCGTCTCGAGCTCCTCGTTCGTCGACTGCAGCTCTTCGTTCATCGTCTCGAGCTCTTCGTTCGTCGACTGCAGCTCTTCGTTCGTCGTCTCGAGCTCTTCGTTGGTCGACTGCAACTCCTCGTTCGTCGTCTCGAGCTCCTCCACCGTCGACTGCAGCTCTTCGTACGCGGTCTCCATCTCGTGCTTCGAGTCTTCGAGTGCCTGCTGCAGCCGCCGGTATCTGGTGACCTCGGTGAACGTGATGCCCGCGCCGACGACCGCGCCCGTGACCGCGATCAACGGCGAGATCTGCACGTCGACGTATCGCACCTCGTTGCCACTTCTCCACTCGACGTCGCGCAGCGAGATGATGTGCCGCTCGGAGTACACCTGCTCGATGCGCGAGCGCAGCTCGATGGGCCTGAAGGACACCTCGAGGTCCTTGAACGGGCGCCCGAGGTCGCGAGCGCTGAGCGCGAAGAGCGCGCGTGCCTGGAGGTTCGCGAGCACGAGGTTTTCCGCTCGGTCGACGACGAGCTGGGCAACGGGGACCGCGTCGAAGCCGGCATCGCGGATCAGCGCGGCGGCTGCGAGCTGTGCGAGCGCCTCTTGCTCCTCGACGGTCACGGCGGCCTGGATTTGCAGCGGCGCGGTGCGCTGCGCCTTCTTGAAGATGCGGCGCTTGAGATCGACCGGTACGAAGAGGTCGCTGCGCGCTGCGAGGGCCTCCGACTTGCCGAGGAACAGGTAGCCGCCCTCGCGGAGCGAGAAGCTGAAGTTCGCGAGGATGCGGCGCTGAGTCTGAGAGTCGAAGTACATCAGCGTGTTACGCGAGAGCAGAAGCGAGATACGCGAGATCGGCGGATCCTGAATCAGGTCGTGGCGGCCGAAGATGACCGCGCGCCGAAGGTCGGTGCGGAACGCGAAGTTGCCGTTTCTCTGCTCGAAGTAGCGCTCGCGTAGATCGGCCGGCACCGGCTCCATCTGCTTGGCGGAGTACTCCGCGTGACGTCCGCTCGTGAGCGCGTCGTCGTCGATGTCCGTCGCGTAGATCTTGACCCGGCGCTTGAATTCGTCATCGCCGAGCTCCTCGGCAAAGGACATTGCCAGCGAGAACGCTTCTTCGCCGGTGGCGCAGCCCGTGGACCACATGCGGATGGTTCCTTCGAGGCCGTCGTTCAGCTCGAGGATCTGCGGCACGACCTCTGTCCGCAGGTGATCCCACGCGACGTCGTCCCGGAAGAACGCGGTGACGTTGATGAGAATGGTGTTGAAGAGCTCGACGAACTCGTCCGGGTTCTGCTCGAGGTACGCCCGATAGGCAGGAAACGTGGCGACCCGTACGTCCTTCATGCGCTTCGAGATGCGCCGCCGCAGGCTGGGACGCTTGTAGCCGGTGAAGTCGAAGCCGCGCTGGTCGCGGATGAACGCGAGCAGCTCCTCGAACTCCGGGTCTCGCTCGGGTGTGCTCACCGCGCTTGTCCCGCAGGCTCGGTCAGCGGCGTTATGTGCGTCAGAGCCTCGCGGATCACGAGCGCCTGCTGCACCGCCGCGTCGGCCTGCGCCTCGAACCTTGCGGCCGAACGCTTGCTGCCGCGCCCGTGTAGCCGCCCGGCCATGCGGCGCGCCATCGCGGCGCGCTCCTCGAGCGCGCGCAGCGCAGCCCAGAGGGCGGTCTCGACCGTCTCGGTCTGCTCCGCCGCGAGGCTCTCGATCGAGTAGGCGTGGCCCGTTC
This sequence comes from Actinobacteria bacterium 13_1_20CM_4_69_9, assembly GCA_001920085.1. Classification (GTDB taxonomy): domain Bacteria; phylum Actinomycetota; class Thermoleophilia; order Gaiellales; family Gaiellaceae; genus 3-1-20CM-4-69-9. The sequence goes on along the minus strand of MNJC01000012.1, from coordinate 4,049 downwards.
GGCAGCGGAAGCGCAGCAGCCCGGTGTCGTCCTCCATCTCCCAGAGCGCGCCGCCGCAATCGGGGCACACGAAGCCGGAAGGGCTTCCGGGCTGCGGACGGTCGCTCGCGGCGCGGTCGATCGCGCTGTACTCCTCCTCGTTCAAAAGCGGGTCGTCGGTGGGCGCCATCGTCGCCGGCACGGCCTCGTGCGCCAGGTGCACGATCATGTCGGCGAGCTCCTCCGCGGGCGCGACGAGATCCGGCTCGGCGGCGTGGATGGCACTGGTGGGCATCATCGGGTAGAGCGCGTCGGCGGGGTCCTGGACGAGCGCACGCCCACCGTGCGTCTTGACGGTTGCGAGCCCGGCCGTTCCGTCGTCGAGCACGCCGGAGAGGATCACCCCGACTACGCGCGAGCCGTAGGTCGCGGCCGCGGTGCGGAATGTCGGGTCGATGGCGGGCCGATACCCGTTCTCTCGCGGGCCGCGGTTCACGCGCATGATGCCGGACTGGAGCAGGAGATGGTGGTCAGGGGGCGCGACGTAGATGCGGCCGCGCTCGATCTGGCCCTCATCCTCGGCGTGCGCCGCCGGAAGGTCGCCGACGCGTTCCAGGATGGCCGGCAGCACGCTCGTGGCGATCGCCGGGACGTGCAGGACGACGAAGACGCTCGCGGGCAGATCTGCGGGAAGCCTCGCAGTGATCTTGCGCAGCGCCTCGACTCCGCCGGCAGACGCGCCCACGACGACGATGTCGTGCCCAGTTGTGTGGTCGTCAGGCGACACGCCTCTCCGTTTCAATGCACTGAGGTCGATGATAGCTCCGTTGTCCCGGCCCTCCATCGTCGTCGCGGCCCTCGGTGACTCGATCACGGAGGGATCGCCCGGCCTGCGCGGGTGGGACGTCTGGGCCGCGCGCGCAGATCCGCGGCTGGACATCCGCAACTGCGGCGTTTACGGCCAGCGGACCGACGAGATCGCGGCACGGCTCGACGAGTGTGCTCGGGGCGCGGACGTGCTGATCGTGCAGGGCGGCATCAACGACATCGCCCAGGGGCGCGGCGTCGACGACGCGGCTTCGGGCCTGCGCGCCATGGTGCGGCAGGGAAAGGAGCTCGGCCTCCGCGTCGCGCTGGCCGACGTGCTGCCCTGGAACAATGGCTGGCCCGACGCGGAGCCGAGGATCCGCACCCTCAACGACCTGATCGTGCAGATCGCGCGTGAGGAGGAGGTTCAGCTGTTGCCGTTCCACGACACGCTCGAAGATCCGGAGCGGCCGGGTCGGATGCGCCAGGAGTGGACGTTCGAAGGCGACCATCCGAACGAGGATGGCTACCGGCGGCTCGCCGATGTCGTGCTAGCCGCGCTTCAGAAGACGTAGACGTCGCCGTCGGACGCGCGCTCGATGCCTTCGTCGAGCGGCAGCTCGTCCGGCCGATGGATGATCACGAGCCGCTTCGCGCCTGAGTCGTGAAACGCCGCGACGGCTTCCTCCGCCGACAGGTGACCGCGCAGGCCGTTCCCGCCCTCGACGCTCTCGCGCAGCGTTGCCTCGCAGAGGAACAGGTCCGCATCCCGCCCGACCTCCGCGAGCTGCGGGCTCGGCGCCGAGTCGCCCGAGTACGCGAGCGTCGACATGCCGTCGCTCACGCGCAGCGCGAACGTCTGCAGCTGGTAGTGCGGCACGCGCAACGCCGTCACCGTCAGCCCACACGTTTGGAACGGCTCGCCTTCGTTGTATTCGCGGGGTGCGAACCCGTCGGAGAACATGCCCGGCACGCCGAACTTCTGGCCGAATTGCTCGAGCTCGGCGAGCCCGCCCGGCGGCAGCCAGAGGTCGGGCTTGGGCGTGTCGCGACCCGGGCCGTACATCGCGCCGAACGTCCACGGCACGAGGTCGCCCCAATGGTCGAGATGGAAGTGCGTGATCACGATCGCATCGACGCGCGGCCAGCCGTCCTGCTCGCGGAGACGCGGGAGGACGCCGGGCCCGCAGTCGAGCAGCAGCCGTCCGCTGCCTTCGACGAGGTAGCCGGACTGCGCGCCGCCGGGGTTCGGCCACGCCGGCGAGCAACCGACGATCGTGAGCTTCACCGTTCCAGTGTGGCATAGTCCTCGCGTGGCAGAGGGCGCGGTCGATCTCCTTCAGCGCGTTCCGCTCTTCTCCGACCTGGATCGGAAGGAGCTCGAGCGCATCGCGACGTCGATGAAGCAGCGGACGTTCGACGCGGGCGAGACGGTGACCGCGGAAGGGTCGAGCGGAGTGGGGTTCTTCGTGATCGAGTCCGGCAATGCGAAGGTGACGATCGGCGGCGAGGACCGGCGGCGGCTCGGGCCGGGCGACTACTTCGGGGAGGTCGCGCTGCTGAACGAGAGCGCGCGGACGGCGACGATCACGGCGGAGAGCGACCTCAAGTGCTACGGGCTGACCTCGTGGGAGTTCCGCCCACTGGTCGAGACGCAGCCGTCCATCGCCTGGAAGCTGCTCCAGGCGATGTCGAAGACCTATCAGACTGCGCACTAGCCGAGCCTGAGCGTCTCGTCCGCCTGCTCGATCAGGAGCGGGTCGTGCGTCGCGCACACGACCGCAGCGCCGTACTCGCGCGCGAGGCGGACGAACAGCGTGCCGACGGCGATCGCGTTCGCCTGGTCGAGGCGCGATGTCGGCTCGTCGGCGAGGAGCAGCTCGGGTCGCGGCGCGAGCGCGCGTGCGATCGCGACTCGGCCGCGCTCTCCGGTCGAGAGGCGCGCGACGCGCTGCTCGATTCGGTCCTCCAGCCCGACGGCGACGAGTGGCTCGCGTGCAGCGTCCTGCGGCAGCCCGCGCAGCGCGAGCGCGAGCTCGACGTTCTCGAGTGCCGAGAGCGCCGGGACGAGCCCGGGCTGCTGCCCGACGTAGCCGACGTGATCGCGGCGGAATTCCGCGCGCCCCGTCCGGTCCAGCTGCGCGACGTCGGTACCGAGGACATCGACCTCGCCGGCGTCCGGAAGCTCGAGCCCGGCGAGGACGTGCAGCAGCGTCGTCTTCCCCGAGCCCGAGGGACCGGTGACGACCGTCAGCGTGGACGACGCGAACATCGCAGCGAGCCCGTCCAGCACCGTCCGCGCGCCATAGCCCTTGGACACGCGCCGGAGCGCCGCAACCGGCCTGGCCTCCCGCGGCCGCTCGAGCGCCTCGACTGTCGGCGCGTTCTCGGCCGGCTCTTCGCCGGAAACCACGATGTCGCGTCCCTCGAGCCGGGCGCTCGCGTGGGTACGGATGCCGGAGCGGCGCAGCAGCTCCTCCGGCAGGCGCAGCCACCCGCCTCTCCCTACGACGATCGACTCCTCGCGCAGTGAGCCGCCGGACTCCTCGCTGACGCGGCCGTCGCGAATGCGGATGACGCGGTCGGCGATCGACGCCGACTCGGGATCGTGGCTGACGATGACGGCCGTGCACCGCTCGGTGCGGATCAGCTCGCCGATCGTCCCGTAGACGAGCCGCGCGCTCTCGGCGTCGAGCTCGCCGGTCGGCTCGTCGGCGAGGAAGAGCTTCGGACGGTGCGCCAGCGAGGCTGCGACGGCGACGCGCTGCTGCTCGCCGCCCGACAGCTCGGCGGGACGCGCCGCCCGTTTGTCCGCCAGGCCGACGCGCTCGAGCAGCTCGTCCGCGCGGCGGTCGCGCTCGGCCGGCGTCGCGCCGGCGAGGCCCAGCTCGAGGCCGACGAGCTCGCGCGCGGTCAGCTCCGGCGCGAGCGCGCGAGCGTAGTGCTGGTCGGCGTACCCGACCGTGTGCGTCCGGTAGCGCGCGACGTCGCGTGCCGGCAGCTTCGCGAGCTCCGTGCCGAACACGCGCACCGTTCCCGCCGACGGCCGGTCGAGGCCCGCCAGGATGCGCAGGAACGTCGACTTGCCCGAGCCGCTCGGCCCGAGCACGGTGACGGTCTCGCCTTCGCGCACCGTCAGCGACAGACCCTGTAGGGCCGCAGCGTCTCCCTCCGCCGTCTGGTGGACGCGGAAGACGTCGCGGACGTCGATTGCCTCGCTCACGTGCCGACCTCTGCGAAGCGTCCGGCCACGTCGGCGCGGA
>MNJC01000034.1:4626-9117 GCA_001920085.1 Actinobacteria bacterium 13_1_20CM_4_69_9 | reverse complement strand
CCGGCGCACGCGCCGGCGATGGCGAGCGCGAGCGCGAGCACGGCGTTGTTGTGGTGGACGGTCACCGCGTCGATCGCGAAGAAGAGCGCTGCGATGCCGGCGAGCGTCGCCGCCAGGCCGTCCATGTTGTCGAGCAGGTTGAAGGCGTTCGTCATGCCGACGAGCCAGAGGACGGCGACGGCCCCGGCGAGGAGATCGTTGGAGATCAGCCCTGAGATGGTCAGCCCGTTTGCGATCACGAGCCCGGCCGCGGCGAGCTGGGCGGCGAGCTTGGGGACCGGCCCGAGCGAGTAGAGGTCGTCGAGCAGCCCTGCGACGAAGAGGAGCGAGCAGCCCCCGAGGATTGCGAGCAGCTCGCGGCTCGCGGGCGACGCGTCGGTCGCGACGGCGATGCCGACGCCCGCGAGGATGCCGATGAAGATGCCGATTCCGCCGAGCATCGGCGTCGTGTTGCGATGCCAGCGATCCGCCCGCGGAGCGGCTCCCAGACGGCCGGCGAGCGGCGTTCGGAGCAACAACCAGATGGCCGCGGCCGCGGCAGGAAGCGCAACGATCGCCGCGAGCGCTCTCACGCGCGCGAAGGGTAACGGAGGCCTGTAAATGCCATGTGATGCGCTCTCTAGACTAGGCCGCGCCGATGACGACGGTATACGGCGATCTCGTCCGCTACCGCGAGCTGTTCGGGAATCTCTTTCGCCGGGACGTCCAGGCGAAGTACCGCGGCTCGGTGCTCGGCGTTGCCTGGACTCTCGCGAACCCCGCCCTGCTCATGGCGGTCTACCTGCTCGTCTTCTCCGTCCTGTGGAAGACGCCGTTCGGAAACGAGGGCCATTACGCCCTTTTCCTGCTCGTCGGCCTGTCGGCCTGGATCTTCTTCGCAACCTCCGTGCAGTCGGCGTCGCGCTCCCTGCTCGACAACGCGAACCTGATCCGGAAGACGCGCTTCCCCCGCCAGCTCGTGCCGCTGTCCGTCGTCGCGACGCAGCTGATCAGCTTCGGCGTGATGCTGGGGGCGCTGCTCGTCCTGAACTTCGCGCTGCTGCCACGCGTCCGCGCCACCGAGTGGCTGGCGCTGCCGATCGGCGTCGCGCTCGTCGCGATCACCGGAGGGCTCTCGCTCGCGCTCGCATCTCTGAACGTCCTCTTCCGCGACATCGAGTTCCTCGTGGCTGCACTCTTGCTGCCGCTCTTCTTTCTCACGCCCGTGCTCTATCCGCTGACGGATCAGCAGATCGCGAGCCGCCAATGGGTCGTCGACCTGATCCACTGGGCGAACCCGCTGTCACCGCCGATCGAGGCGCTGCACGCGGTGCTCTTCTACGGGAACCTCCCGAGTGCGGGCGACACGATCTACACCGTGGTCGCAGCACTCGTCGCGCTCGCACTGGGCGCCTGGGTGTTCATGGGCGTCGACGATCAGATTGCGGTAGAAGTGTGATGCGAGCGTCGTAGACCCACGGCTCGTCGCCTTCGGGACGCCACGCGGGCAATCCCGCGACCTCGTCGTTCGGCTCCAGCGGCGGAAGCAGTGACGGACACACCAGCGGATGCGCGAACGCCGGATTGCGGCCGCCGCCCGGTGCGTACGGCTGCAGTTCGGCCGGACGGCGGCGGATGTCGATCGAGCCGCCGACCGCCGCATAGCCCTCCCGATGCGCAGCGGCGATCTGCTCCGCGTCCCCCTCCGCGCCGAACAGGCGGGCGCCTGACGCGTCGCGCGGCGCAACGTCGACGTCGAGCTCCGGAGTGAAGTTGCCGAGCTCCGCGAGCCAGAAGCGGTGCTCGTCGACGAGGTCGAGCGCGAGGCGGTAGCGGCCGGGCGGAATCGGCCCGCGCACCTGCAGGTCGTGCTCGACGCGGTCGCCGGGCGACGCGTTGACCGCCTGACGGATCCCGTCCCACACGATCGGATTGCCGCGGTCGTCGAGCCAGTGGTACGAGACGTTCAGATCCCGCCAGGGCGCCGTCCCGACGTTCTCGAGCAGCACATGCGCACGCGTCACGGCGCCCGCCTGCACCGGATCGAGCTCGTACACGTGCCAGCGCACGGCGAGCGGTCTGCCCGAATACCGGGAGCTGCGCAATCAGTACGGGCTGTTCGACATCGTCGCGCAACCGGAGCTCTGCGCCGAGGTCACGCTGCAACCCGTGCGCCGTCACGACGTCGACGCCGCCGTGATGTTCACCGACATCATGTTCCCGGTCCTCGGCATGGGCGTCGACGTGCAGCTCGTCGAGAACGTCGGCCCCGTGATCGAGCACCCGGTTCGCACGCGCGCGGACGTCCAACGGCTCGTCGTGCCCGATCCGGAGGAGAAGGTGCCGACGATCCTCGAGGCCGTGCGCCTCGTGCGTGAGGAGCTGCGCGACGATCAGGCGGTGATCGGCTTCTGCGGCGGGCCGTTCACGGTCGCCGGCTACCTCGTCGAGGGCAGGCCGAGCCGCGAGTTCGCCACCGTCAAGAGCCTGATGTACCGCGAGCCGGAGACCTGGCACGCGCTGATGGAGAAGCTCACCGAGACGTCGGCCCGGTACGTCGCCGCAAAAGTGCGCGCGGGCGCCGATGTCATCCAACTCTTCGATTCCTGGGTCGGTGCGCTGTCGCCGTCCGACTACGAGGAGTTCGTCGCGCCGTACTCGGCGCGCATCCTCGCTGCCGTCGACGCACCGACGATCCACTTCGGCACGGGGACGGCGACGTTGCTGCAAGAGATGGCCGCGGCAGGCGGCGATGTGATCGGCCTCGACTGGCGCATCCCGCTCGACCGCGGCTGGGAAGAAGTCGGCGACGAGCGCGGCGTGCAGGGCAACCTCGACCCGGCCGTGCTGCTCGCGCCGTGGGAGCGGATCGAGTCCGAGACCCGCGCTATTCTCGAGCGTGCCGGAGGGCGGTCGGGTCATGTATTCAACCTTGGGCACGGAGTGCCACCCAATGCAGACCCGGCCGTTCTCCGACGCCTGACCGAATTCGTGCACGAGGCGACCGTCGAAGCTCGCGTATGAGCTCTGCCGTTGTCCTGATGGCATACGGCTCGCCCGAGCGGCTCGACGACGTGCCCGCGTACTACGCGGACATCCGCGGCGGCCGTCCGATCAAGCCCGAGCATCTGGACGATCTCGTAGAGCGCTACCGACGCCTCGGGATCGAGGACGAGTCGCCGCTCAACGCGATCACCGAGCAGACGCGCGCCGCGCTCGAGCGAGAGCTCGGCGACGTTCCCGTGTTCACGGGGATGAAGCACTGGACGCCGCGCATCGCCGACGCGGCCGAGCGCGCACTCGCCGGTGGCGCCGGCACGATGGTCGGCCTGGTACTGGCGCCGCACTGGTCGGAGCTCTCGATCGCGGGCTACCGGGAGCAGCTCGGGGCCGCGCTCGCCGGACGCGCGGAGCTCGTCTTCGTCGACAGCTGGCACGACGACCCCGCGTTCATCGACGTGCTCGCCGACCGTGTGCGCGGGAGCGACGCACATGTCGTCTTCACTGCGCACTCCCTCCCGGCGCGCGCCGAGCCGATCTACCAGCAGCAGCTGCTGGAGACGTCGCAGCTCGTCGCCGAGCGAGCCGGCCTCGATCGTTGGACGTTCTCGTTCCAGAGCGAATCGCCGACGGGCGAGCCGTGGCTCGGGCCGGACATCCTCGACCACCTCGAGGAGCTGTACGCGCAGGGTGTCCGCGACGTTCTCGTCTGCCCCGTCGGCTTCGTCGCGGATCACCTCGAGATTCGCTGGGACCTCGACAACGAGGCGGCGGAGAAGGCGCAGGAGCTCGGCCTGGAGTTCGCTCGCATCGAGATGCCCAACGAGGATCCGGCCTTCGTCTCGGTGCTGGCGTCGCTGGTTCGTAGGGCCCTGGCTGTACCCTCAAAAACGTGACAGTTTCGGGCGAGATCGTCGTCGAGCACGCCGGGCGCAGCTTCAAGGTCTATCCGCGTGAGTCGCGGCGGCTGAAAGACGCGATCGTCGCGCGCGGCCGGTCACGCCCGACCGACGTCGTCGCGCTCGACGGCGTCTCGTTCCGCGTCGAGCCGGGCGGCGCCGTTGGGCTCGTGGGCCGGAACGGCTCGGGCAAGACGACGCTGCTGCGCCTGATCTCGGGGATCATCAAGCCGACCTCCGGCCGGGTCGAGGTCGGCGGCCGCGTCGGCTCCCTGCTGGAGCTCGGCGCCGGCTTTCATCCCGACCTGACGGGTCGTGAGAACGTCTTCCTGAACGGCTCGATCTACGGGCTCAAGCGCGCGTACCTGCGCGAGCAGCTCGACGAGATCGTCGCCTTCGCCGGGCTCGAGCACGCGATCGACCGTCCGGTGCGGACCTACTCGTCGGGGATGTACATGCGGCTCGGCTTCGCCATCGCGTCGCACATCGACGCGGACGTGCTGCTCCTCGACGAGGTGTTCGCGGTCGGAGACGAGCAGTTCCAGCGCAAGTGCTTCGGCAAGATCTTCGAGTTCAAGCAACGCGGCGGGACGATCGTGTTCGTGTCGCACGA
>MNJC01000034.1:0-4593 GCA_001920085.1 Actinobacteria bacterium 13_1_20CM_4_69_9 | reverse complement strand
GGGGCAGCGGCGAAGTCCGGATCGAGGACGTCGCGCTGCTCGGGCCGGAAGGCGAGCCACGGACACAGTTCCTGGCCGGCGAGCCACTGACGCTGCGCTTCCGTGTCGCGGGCGATCGGCCGCCGGTGCCGCTGCGCGTCTCGTTCGAGCTGCGCGATGCGTCGGGCCTGCTCGTGGCGGGGTCGGGGCACTCGCTCGACGACGTCGGCAGCGTTCGCTTCGACGTCGAGCGCTTGCCGCTGGCGGACGGCCGTTTCCGGCTACGCCTCGGTCTGACCGACGAGAGCGGCGAGCGCGTCTATCACTGGCTCGACGACGCGCTCGACTTCATCGTGTACCCCGCGGGGGACGAGCGCGGCGTCGTCCGCTTGGAGGGCGAGTGGAGCGGGGAGGAAATCGGAGCGCAGGCAGAAAGGGTTGGCACGTGAGCTCGCGCACCTGTCCCGACTGGCCGGAGCTGATGGAGTACGCCCCGGACCTCCAGTTCAAGCACTACACGGTCGCCGAGGCGAAGCTCCCGGCGGAGGCGCTGATGACCGTACCGGACGTGCTGTTGAGCGCGGTCGCCATCTGCTGCGACCTCGACCGACATGTCTTCTACGCGGCACACACCGACCCGAGAATCGCCGAGGCGCTGCGCGCGACGCACTGGTACGAGCTCGCCGAGTGGACCTCGAGCGGGCCGGGCAGCGCGCAGCTTCCGAAGTCGCCTGCGTAGAAGCCGTACGTGGAATACGACGACGGCTTGATCGCGTGCGCGAGCGACGAGCTCGTCATCCGCCGCTACAGCCTCCTGCTCCGTCCGCGCCGGATTGCGTACGCCGAGATTCGCCGCGTGACGAAGGTGCAGCTCCGCGGGCTGCAGAAGTGGCGGATCTGGGGCGGGGACGTGCGGCACTGGTTCAACTTCGACGCCCGCCGTCCGGACAAGCAGGTGGCGCTCGTGCTGGACGTCGGCAAGCACGTCAAGCCCACGATCACCCCGGACGATCCGCAGCACGTCGTCGACGTGCTGCGCCGTCACGGCATCGAGGTCAGCGAACCGGCGTAAGCAGCTCGTCTCCGCGCTCGAAGGCCTGGATGTTGTCGACGACGATGCGCGTCATCGCCTCGCGCGTCTGACGGGTTCCGCTGCCGATGTGCGGCGTCAGCACGACGTTCGGGAGGGACATGAGCGACTCCGGCACGTGCGGCTCGTGCGCGAAGACGTCGAGCCCGGCGCGGATCCGCCCCGAGACGAGCTCGGCGACGAGCGCGTCCTCGTCGACGATCTCGCCGCGTGCCGTGTTCACGAAGCACGCGCCGTCGCGCAGGAGCGACAGTCGGCGCGCGTCGATCAGGCCGTGCGTCTCGGGCGTGAGCGGCGCGTGGATCGTGACGATGTCCGACTCCTGAAGCAGATCGTCGAGCGGCGTGCCGCCGCTCCGCCGTGTTGACAGCACGCGCAGCTCGAAACCCTCGGCGCGCCGGGCGACCGCGCTGCCGATCCGTCCGAGCCCGACGATCCCGAGCGTCGAGCGGGTCAGCTCCTCGGCCAGGAAGCCGTCGGCCCACGAACCGCTCCACGCGCCCGCACGCACGCGCTGGTCGCCTTCGACGACGCGCCGGCGCGCGGCCAGGATCAGCGCCCAGGTCAGGTCGGCAGTCGCCGCGTCGAGCACGCCGGGCGTGTTCGTGACGGCGATGCCCCGCGCGTGCAGCTCCTCGACGCCGAGCCGGTCGTAGCCGACGCCGAAGTTCGCGACGAGGCGCAGCGAGGGGAAGTGTGCGGGGTCAATGGGGTCATTCGCGACGACGAGGGCCTCGACATCGTCGCGGGGGCGGAGCTCCCCGACCTCCACGTCGCGGAGCTCTTCGAACGCCGGGCCTGGATAACGCCGCGTCGCGAGAACCTTCAAGGCGCGAGTGTCCCATGCCGAAACGGATCCTGATGCGGGCGACTCTTGCGGCTTTCCTGCTCGCGCTCTTCCTCGTGCCGAGCGCCGGCGCCTATCACCTCGAGGGAGGCCGCTGGCCCGCGAACACGGTCCGCTACTACAACGAAGTCCCCGCGTACACATGGGCCGTCGACACCGCGGCGTACGCCTGGAACTCGAGCGGCGCACGCGTGCAGTTCGTGAAGAGCTCCCGCAGGGACGCGGACGTGCTCCTCGGCATCCGGTGGTTCAAGGTCGCCGGCGAGGCCCGCATCCGGCGGTTCAACGGTCGCATCGTCGGCGCTCGAGTGGGCATCCGCAACGGCCAGGACCGCTACGTCATGGCTCTCGTCACGGCGCATGAGCTCGGCCATGTGCTCGGCCTCGACCATGAGGACGGCGTCTGCGCCACGATGAACAGCCGGCTCGACGTCGACCACCCGTCGCAGTGCCCGGCGCCGCCGCCCGGCATGTGGGCTTGCCGCCTGCTGCGCGTGGACGACGTTCGCGGGGCGGTCAGCCTCTACGGGGGGACGGTGCGCCCGATCCGCGGGCCCGAGTTCTGCCCCCGCTGAGAATCTCTGCGAGCGATCGCGTGTTGACGACGTCCGCCGCGGTCGCCCAGCCCCGCCGCGCCGTGTGCACGGCGAGACGCATGTTCCCGAGCCCGCGCACGGAGTGCGCGTCCGTGGACACCACGACCGGCACGCCCGCCTCGACCGCGAGCTTGATCTCCGGACCCGAGAGGTCGAGGCGGTCCGGCAATCCGTTCGTCTCGATTGCGACGCCCGTCTCGAGGGCGACCTCGAAGGTGCGCTGCAGGTCGAGGGCGTTCGGCGGGCGGTGGTTGATGATGCGGCCCTTCGGATGGCTGAGCGCACGCACCGCCGGATGCCGCATCGCCTCCGTCACCTTGCGCGTCAGCTGGTCGCGCGGCTCGCGCTGGCCGGCGTGCAGGCTCAGCTGCACCCAGTCGAGCTCCTCGAGCACGTCGTCAGGGAGGTCGAGCTCGCCGTCGCGGCGGATGTCGACCTCGGTGCCGCGCAGCACGCGGAACGGCGCGACCTCGTCGTTCACCTCGGCGATCTCCTCGGCCTGACGCCGTAGGTCGTCGGCGTCGAGCCCGGGCACGACGCGCACGTTCGGCGTGTGATCGCAGATGGCGATGTACTCGTAGCCGAGGTCGCGTGCGGCGAGCGCCATCTCCAGCACGGACGCCTTGCCGTCCGACCACGTCGTGTGCACGTGCAGGTCTCCACGGATGTTCGTTCGCTGCAGCAGCTCGGGCGGCTCCCCGCGGAACGGTTGCTCGCGGAGCTCGGGCGGACACCACGGCACGCCGAGCTGTTCGTAGACCTCGGCCTCGTCTGGCGCAGACGGCAGCTCGCCGAGCGCGTCCACGTACGCATGCGTGCCGGTGGCGCGCAGCAGCTCCGTGCCGAAATGGGACGGCTCCGCGACGACCAGCTCGACCGGGACGCCCTCGACGGTGACGCCGAGGGCGCGCCGCGGCTCGCGCTGGAGGAGCGAGACGATCGTGGGCAGCCGTGCAAACGCGTCGAGCACCGGCTCCGCGTCGTCGGCCGCGCAGACGACGGCGAAGTCGAACGAGGTGTCGGCCCAGCGGCGGGGGTCGCCTGCGACCTCGCCGCCGAGGGCGCCGGCGATCTCCTCGAGCAGCCCGCGCGCGCGGTTGAGCAGCATGCCCTTGCGCTGCGGGCGCCCTTCGCGCTCGAGTCGCTCCAGCAGCCTGCGCTCGGTCTGCGGCCCGATCCCGGCCACGGACGTCAGGCGCCCGACGCGCGCCGCCTCGCGGAACTCGTCCGCGGTCGACACGCCGAGAGCGCGGCCGATCTCCACCATCCGCTTCGGCCCGATGCCGAGGAAGCGCCCGAGGCCGACGAGCTCCGGCTGCACCTCGCGCTCGAGCTCCTCGAGCTCGGCGATGCGTCCGGTTTGGACGAGCTCGCGCAGGCGTGATGCGATGCCCGGGCCGATCCCGCGTAGCTCCTGGATGCGTCCCGCGGCGACGAGCTCGGCGATCGGCGCTTGCGTCTCGCGGATGGTTTCCGCCGCTCTCCGATAGGCGCGCGATGTGTAGTAACCGGCGCCCGACAGGTCGAGCAGGTTCGCGAACGCCTCGAGTCGCTCCGCGATGTAGGCGTTTGTCACGGGGTTAGTCTTGCCGCATGGCGACGTTCGTGATCCCTTTCCGCGTCAACGGGAAGACGCGACTCGGCGATCACCGCCTTGCGGAAGCGATGCTCGCGGACGTACAAGCGGCGGCCGGTGAGGCGCTCGTCGCCGACGAGGCCGGCGGGCAGGGCGCCGCCGTCGCCGCGGCGCTGACGGGCCTGAGCGGCCCCGTCACGATCGTGAACAGCGACGTCCCTTGCGTCACGCCGTCCGAGCTCGAGGCTCTGAGCGCAGCGGCGCCGGCGCTGGTCGCCGCGCCCGACGGAACGACGAACGCGCTCGCGCTCCGCGACGCACGCGACTTCGAGCCGCTCTACGGAGCGGGCAGCGCTGCGCGCTTCGAGCAGCGGCTGGGTGCCCGCCGCCTCGACCTGGCGGGCCTGCGCGACGATGTCGACACCTGGGACGACCTCGAGCGCGTGCGCGGCCGCGTCGGGGAGCACACGCGCGCATATCTCGGATGAGAGTCGTGGTCCTCAGC
>MNJC01000029.1 GCA_001920085.1 Actinobacteria bacterium 13_1_20CM_4_69_9 | reverse complement strand
GCTGGTTCGTCTGGACCGTCGCCGAGCTGCCACCGCTCAGCGGCCACAGCGGCGAGGCCGCGACGGGCCGGCTGATCCTCGTGATCGCGATCGCCGGTACCGTCGTCTACGCGGTCAGCGCCGCGCGGTACTGGCTGATCTTCCGGCATCGCCGCAGCCTCCTTGCGGCCGCGGTCATCGCCTGCTTCGTGCTCCTGTCCGAGGCGTTGATCGGCGTCGCGGTGACGGGCGAGCGCAAGTGGCACGCGAGCTGGTGGGAGTGGCACGGCCTGATCGTCAGCGCGTACCTGATCATCGGCTTCGCTGCTCAGCGCGAATGGCGGGACGAGCGCTTCCGGCACCTCTATCTGCCGACGACACGTGAGCGGCGCCAGGAGATCACCGTCCTTTTCGGCGATCTCGTCGGCTTCACGGGCTTCGCCGAGCGTGCGACGCCGTCCGAGGTCGCAGCCGTGCTCAACGCGTATTGGGGCGTGGCCGCACCGCTGCTCACGCGCCGTTACGGCGGCGAGGTGGAGAAGTTCATCGGCGACGGGATCGTCGCCGTCTTCAACGGACGCGGCGACCAGCCCGACCACGCCGTGCGCGCCGCACGGGCGGCGCTGGCGTTGCAGGATCGCTTCGCCGACCTCGTCGCGCAGCATCCGGACTGGCCGCGCATGCGCGTGGGCGTCAACAGCGGCGAGGTGGTCGTGCGCGAGGTCGGCGGTGACGGCCACGTTGCCTACCCGCTCGTCGGCGACACGGTGAACACCGGCGCGCGGCTCGAGAGCCTCGCTCCTGTCGGCGGCGTGCTGATCGGAGCCGAGACGTTCGAGCAGCTTCCGGACGGCGCGGTCGTCGAGGAGCGTCAGGGCTTGCGCATCAAGGGCAGAGAGGATGCACTCGACGCGTACGTCCTGTTTGCGCTGCCCTGACGGTCGGCGCGTCGGCTCAGCGGGTCAGCAGCACGTAAGTCTCCACGTCGCGGAAGCCGAGGCGCTCGTACAGCGAGTGTCCCATCGCGCTCGACTGCAGCCACGCGAGCTCCGCGCCGCTGTCGAAGCCCTCGCGCGCTGCCGTCGCGGTGAGCGCCGCGCCGTACCCGCGGCCGCGGTGCTCGGCCGGTGTGGCGACGTTGAAGATCCCGACGGTGTCGTCGACGTCCACGCCCACTGACGTGGAGACGGGGGCTCCGTCGGCACGGCCGAGGTAGAGGGAGAAGCCGTCGAGCGCGAGGACGTCGGGCGTGTAGAGCGGGGCCATCGCGCTCGCCGGCGCCCCGAAGCCGGCGGCCGCCGTCTCGAGCGCGTCGTCGAGATCCCGGCCGCCGGAGACTCGGCTGACCGCGAGCCCGCTCGCCTCCGCGGATGGCAGGTCGCCTGAGCGCGCGGCCATCCCGGGCAGCTCGAGCTCATTCCCGAATCCGAGCCGTCTCGCTTCGGCCTCGAACGCCGGCGTGCGTCCGCGACGCACTTGCACGGAGGATGGAAGACCGAGCTCGTCGAGCTCCGCCAGCGCGGCGGAGAGCGCCGGTGCGGAGCGGTCGTCGAGCGGCCAGACGCCGTTGAACTGCGCGATCGGGATCGGCGGGAAGGCGATGAAGTCGTACCCCTCGCGGCGCTCGAAGCGGGCGTCGTCGAAGAGGCCGCACATCCGCTCGAACGCGGTGCGCAGAGCCTGGTGCACGCGTTCCGCTTCGGCCACCGGGCAACTATGATGGATCGCGGCGCAAGCAACCCAGGGAGCGAGATGCGCACAGCGTTCATGTCCATCGAGAGGGCCTCAATGACCTACTTGGAGGGTATGACGCTTGCTTCGCAGAACGCTGAACCTGGGAATCGTTGCGCATGTAGACGCCGGTAAGACCACTCTCACCGAGCGGCTGCTGTACGCGGCGGGCGTGATCGACGAGGTCGGCAGCGTCGACAGGGGCACGACGCAGACCGACACGCTGCCGCTCGAGCAGCAGCGCGGCATCACGATCAAGTCTGCGGTCGTCTCGTTCGAGCTGGACGACCTGACCGTCAACCTGATCGACACTCCGGGACATCCGGACTTCATCGCCGAGGTCGAGCGCGTGCTGAGCGTCCTCGACGGCGCCGTGCTGGTCGTCTCCGCGGTGGAGGGAGTGCAGCCGCAGACGCGCGTCCTGATGCGAGCACTCCGGCGTCTTCGCCTCCCGACGCTCATCTTCGTGAACAAGCTGGACCGCGCCGGTGCGGACTTCGACCGCGTCGTGGGCGAAATCTCCGAGCGCCTCACGCCCGCCGCCGTCGTGCCCGACGGGGACGTCGAGGCGCTCGTCGACGTGCTCGCGGAGAACGACGAAGCGCTGCTGGCCGCATACGTCGACGGCGGCCTGTCCGAGCCGCGGGTGCACGAGGCTCTCGCCGCCCAATCGCGGCAGGGCCTCGTGTATCCGGTGCTGCGCGGGTCGGCACTCAAGGGCGCCGGGATCGAAGCCGTCGCGAACGCGCTCTCCGAGCTGCTTCCCGCGGCCGTCGGCGATCCGGGAGGCCCGGTGTCGGGCAGCGTCTTCAAGATCGAGCGCGGCGGGGCCGGCGACAAGATCGCGTACGTGCGCATGTTCTCGGGGACGCTGCGCACGCGCGACGTCGTGCGTGAGGACAAGGTGACGGCGATCGCCGTCTTCCAGCACGGTGACGCGGTGCCGCAGCCCGTCGTCTCCGGGCGCCAGATCGCGAAGGTCTGGGGAATGCACGACCACCGGATCGGCGACACGGTCGGCGAGCCGCCGCCGCGGACGCCGCAGCGCGAGTTCCCCCCGCCCACGCTGCAGTCCGTCGTCGTCCCGCGCGAGGCCGCCGACGCGCATCGCCTACGTGTCGCGCTCGGGCAGCTCGCGGAGCAGGACCCGCTGATCAACGTCCGCGACGAGCCGGAGCGCGAGCTGACGGTGTCGCTCTACGGCCAGGTGCAGCAGGAGGTGCTCGAGGCGACGCTCAGAGACGACTTCGGCGTCGACGCCGAGTTCCGCGACACGACGCCGATCTGCGTGGAACGCCCGTTCGGCACGGGCGAGGCGCTCGAGCTGCTCCATGCGGAATCGAACCCGTTCAACGCCGAGATCGGCCTACGGATCGAGCCGGCGGGGGATGAGTACGGGGTCGAGCTCAGGCTCGACGTCGCCACCCGCGACATTCCGCTCTACGTCTACAAGACGCGTGACGATTTCCGCGCCCAGATGGAGCGGTACGTGCGCGGCGCGTTGCGCGAGGGCCTGCACGGCTGGGAGGTCGTCGACTGCATCGTCACGATGACGCGGTGCGCCTACAGCATCGCCGACGGGCCGCCGTCTCGGCGCGGGCCGACGAGCACGGCGGCCGACTTCCGCAAGCTCACGCCGCTCGTGGTCACGCAGGCGCTCGACGGCGCGGGAACCGTCGTCTGCGAGCCGGTCGTGCGCGTGAGCCTCGAAGTGCCGACACGCGCCGTCGGGGCGGTCGTGTCGGCTCTCGCGCGGCTCGGCGCCGTGGTCGAGACGCCGTCGCCGCGCAGCGAGCTGTCGACGATCGACGCGCTCATGCAGGTGACGGCCGCCGACGAACTGCAACGGCAGCTGCCCGGGTTGAGCGGCGGTGAGGGTGTCGCCGAGACGAGCTTCGCCGGCTATCAGCCCACCGCGTCACCGCGGCTACGGCCTATTTGACCCGACCGCAAGCACCTTCGCCAGCTCAGCCGAAGGTGTACACGAGCTCGACTGCGCCTTTGGGCAAAACGTGTTGCTCCTCCAGCCGGAGCGCCGCGTCGGTGCTGAGCGCCGGCGTCAGCTGCAGCCCCGCGCCGACGAGCAGCGGCATGACGATAAGTCCGAGCTTGTCGAGTGCGCCGAGACGGCGGTAGGTCTCGACCGTGCGCGGCCCGCCGACGAGATGGACGTCGCCGCCCTTGTTCGCCGCGCGGACCTGCTCGAGCAGCCGTTCCGGATCGCTGTCCACAACGACGTGGTCGGGTGTGCCCTCGGGGCGGTGCGAGCCGAGGACGAAGTTGTCGAGGTCAGGCCACGGCCAGCGCTCGGCGCTGATGGCGGGCTCGAAGGTGGTGCGCCCCATCAATACGGCGTCGAGACCCTTCTGGAAGTCGACGAAACCGAACGCTTCGGGGCTCCAGTTGGGATCCGCGACCTGAACGGGCCAGCCATCCGGCGTCGTGACGTAGCCGTCGAGGCTGACGCACATGCGCGTGCGAATCTGCATTCCGCTGCGGCACCCTAGCGGTCGCCTCGTCGGCTGGAGGGCGCTGCGTGCCACACTTCCGGCGGTGGCTCGAGTAACGACGACGACCGGGACATACAGGCCGACGCCGCTGCAATTCGCGCGCCTGTCCGACGAGGAGGCGGTCGAGCGATCGCGCGAGTTCCTCGCGCGCCTCTCCGAGCGGCGATCCGTACGCCAGTTCTCGTCCGAGCCGGTGTCGCACGAGCTGATCGAAAATGCGATCCGCGCCGCGGGCGCGGCGCCCTCCGGGGCGAACCAGCAGCCGTGGACGTTCGTCGTCGTCTCGGATCCGCAATTGAAGGCGCGCATCCGCGCGGCGGCGGAGCACGAGGAGGAGCTCCTCTATACGCAGCGGGCGAGCGACGAGTACCTCGAGGCAATCGAGCCGATCGGCACGGATGAGCACAAGCCGCACGTCACCGACGCTCCATACCTGATCGCGGTCTTCGAGCAGTCGTGGAGCCGCGGCGCGAACGGCGAGAAGCGCAAGAACTACTACGTGCGCGAGTCCGTCGGCATCGCCGTCGGCTTCTTGCTCCTTGCGTTGCACAACGCCGGGCTCGCGACACTCACGCACGCGCCGTCACCGATGGGCTTCCTCAGGGACATTCTCGAACGGCCCGAGAACGAGCGGCCGTTCCTGCTGATCCCGGTCGGATACCCGGCGGAGGACGCCGAGGTGCCGGTGCTCGAGAAGAAGTCGCTCGCCGAGATCGCCGACTTTCGCTAACGCGAACGAAAGCTTTACTCGCCGCGAACACCGCGGCGCTTAGCCTCGGCGTGGACGGGTAGGCGAACGAGGGGGTCACATGCGGATTCGACTTGCGGCAATCGTTGGTGTTCTCTGCCTGGCGCTGCTGGCGTCCGGCGGCGCGTCGGCATCGACGCACGTCCAGTACGGCGTCCAGGACGACGCCTGGCTCCTGTATGGGCCGGAGGCCCCCGCGCAGCGCATCCAGATCCTCCAGCGGCTCGGGGTCGACCTCGTGCGCCTGACGCTCCGCTGGGACATGGTGGCGCCGACCGAGCCGACGGACCCGCGCGATCCCGCCGACCCGGCCTACCATTGGGCGCTGTACGACTCGATCCTGGAGTGCCTGCACGCTGCGCACATCAGCGTGTTCATCTCATTCTGGGGAACGCCGGACTGGGCCAACGGCGGCCGCGGTGCGAACTACGTTCCGAGTGACGCCACGGCAATAGGCTCGTTCGCGTACGCGGCGGCGGTGAAGTACCCCTGGATCACTCGGTGGACGGTCTGGAACGAGCCCAACGTGCGCCTCTTCCTGATCCCGAACTCGCCGGCACGATACGTGACGCGACTGCTCAACCCGGCTTACCGCGCATTGAAGTCGGCGAACCCGCGCAACCTCGTCGCGGGCGGCGTCACGTCGCCGCGGAAGACACCGAGCGGAGTCTCTCCGATTGCATGGATCCGCGGCATGCGCGCGGCGCACGCTCTGCTCGACGCCTACGCGCAGAACCCGTACCCGGTGCGCCCGGGCGAGACCCCGTCGAGCGGCGGCTGTTGGCGCTGCACCGAGGTGACAATGGCGACGCTGCCGAAGCTCATCACGGAGGTGAAGCGGAACTTCGGCGCACGCACGCGAATCTGGCTCACGGAGTACGGCTACAACTCGAAGCCGCCGAGCCGCTGGCTCGGCGTCTCGAATGCGCTGCAGGCGCGCTACGTCGGCGAGGCGGCGCTGCGCGCGTATCTCGCCCCGCGCGTCGACCTGCTGATCCATTTCCTCGTGCGTGACGAGCCGAACGCGCGCAGATGGACGAGCGGCTTCTACACGAGCCGCGGCAGAGTGAAGCCCTCGTTCAACGCGTACGCGCTGCCGTTCGCGCAGGTGTCGCGGCGTGGGGCCCGCACGACGGTGTGGGGACAGGTCCGTCCGCGCACGGGCGCTCAGCCGTACCGGCTACAGCAGTGGCGCGGCCGTCACTGGCGCTGGGTCGGCGGTACGCGGCTCACCACGCAGGCGGGCTTCCTTCGGCGTGTCGTCACCGCCGACCGCGGTGCGCGCCTCCGCCTCTGGTCGCCCCGCGACCGCAGGTATAGCGTGATCCTGACCGTGAAATAGCGACACTCGAGTCAGCGGGTCGCCCAGAAACGTTCCGCGCCGCGGGCGAGCCAGACGCAGAGCAGCGCGAGCGGTAGCTCCACGAAGACCGCCTCGACGAGTGCGAGCACGAGCTCGCTGCGCGTCGAGGCGGTCAGCACGTCGAACCAGGCGTCGACGAGGAGCAGTGTCGCGGCAGCGGCCGCGGCGGCTTCGAGCCAGGGCGAGCTTCGCCACGCCGTGACGGCGACGGCGAGCAGCATGAGCGCGAGCATGACGTCGAAGCCGCTCCACGCGATGTCCCAGTGTTCCGACTGGTGCGTCGAAGGCAGCACGACGAAGAGCAGGACGACGGTCGGCACGAGCACGATCGCCGAGAGGGCAAAGAGCGGGACGACCCAGGCCGGAACGGAGCTGTTGCCTTTCACCTGAGACAGTCGTAGCATCGCGCGGAGGCTTTGGGTCAAGCTAGGAGGGGAGAGTCTGATGCCGCACCGCCTTGTCTTGCTGGGCGTCGTGGTGGCACTGAGCTTGCTGGTAGCGCCGAGCGCGCCGGCGATCACCTCGGCTCAGTGCGACACGCAGGTGAACGACACGCCGAGCAAGCTGATTCCGTGCATCAAGACGGCCGATCTCTGGGCGCACATGCAGGCGTTCCAGGCGATCGCCGATGCAAATCCAGGTCCTGACGGCCATCCGTCACGCAACTCGGGTGAGCCCGGCTACAAGGCTTCGGCGGACTATGTCGCGTCCGTGATGAACGCCGCCGGCTACGACGTGACGCTGCAGCGGTACAAGTTCCTTTACTACACGTTCATCGGCACGCCCGCGTTCAGCGAGGTTTTGCCGACTGCGAAGACCTACGTGCTGAACACCGACTGGGGGGCGGGCCAGAGCAAGGGCGTCGCGAACGCACAGCTTCAGCCGGCAGGAGGCATTGTCCTGCCGCCCACGCAGACGTCGAGCTCGACGAGCGGCTGCACCTCTGGCGATTTCAACGGCTTCGTCGCGGGCCGGATCGCGCTGATTCAACGCGGCGGCTGCAACTTCGGAGTGAAGGTCCAGAACGCGCAGGCCGCGGGAGCGTCCGGCGTGATCATCTTCAACGAGGGCAATCCCGGCCGCACGGATCTGCTGATCGGGAGCATCGTCGACGCTGCCGGGACACCATTCGTACCCATGATCCCGGTGGCGTTCACGACGTTTGCGATCGGCCAGGATCTCCTCAATCAGTCTCACAGCGGCCCGGCGCCGACGATGAACATCAGCGTGCGGGCGACTGTCGATCCGAACCGCGACGACTGGAACGTCATCGCCGAGTCGAAGGGCGGTGACAAGAATCATGTCTTGGTCGTCGACGCCCACCTCGACGCCATCTACGGCGCGGGCATGCTCGACAACGCCTCGGGCTCCGCGACGATCCTCGACGTCGCGCAGATGATGAAGAACGTCAATCCGGTGAACAAGCTCCGCTTCATCTGGTTCGGCGGGGAGGAGCTCGGACTGCTCGGATCGGCGTACTACGTCAACAACCTGTCCTCGAACGACCTCAGCCACATCGGCTACGACCTCGACGCGGATGTGACGGCGACGCCGAACTACATCATCGGCGTGCTCGATCCGGCTGCGCCGGACTTCTTCGGCGGACAGGTGACGAACACGTTCCCGAACCGCGTCTACAAGGCGTCGACGATCGCGCGAGACCAGGCGGTCGGGTACTTCGACTCGATCCGCAAGAACCACGAGTTTCTCGCGCCGACCGGGACTGACGCGATCAACTTCAACCAGGTCGGCGTCCCGGCGAGCGGCCTGCTGACTGGACAGGACTGCTGCAAGTCGCAGCACGAGGTCGACCTCTTCGGCGGCTACCTCGGGAACTACGAGGGCAACATCCCGAGCTTCGACGGCGGCTGCGTCGACAACCCGTTCCTGTGGTGCGACAACCTGAGCAACAACGACCAGGACGTGTTCACGTTCATGTCGAAGGCGTTTGCCAGCATGGTCGTGCAGATGGCCTTCGACACGAAGATCATGTCGTCGAGCAACAGCGTGGTCTACAAGAAGAAGCTGCCGATCGCCTCGGACGTCGGCCGGCATCCGACGCGATAAGCGCTGACGGTGTGGCGCCGGGCACATGCGCCCGGCGCCACGCCTCAGGCGATTCGCACGACGAGCTTGCTCTGCACGTGGCCCTCGCCCATCGTCTCCAGTGCCTCGGCGGCTTCGGAGAGCGGATAGACGCGGTCGACGATGGGACGAACCTTGCCCGCCTCGATCAGCTCCCGCAGGAAGGCGAGATTCTGCCGGTTCGGCTTGCAGACGAAGAACGACTGCCGTTCCTTGCTGAACTGCCTCACGACCATGAAGCGCGCCAGGCGGCCCAGCGGGCCGATCAGCCGATTCCCTTTCGGCATCCCGACGAGCACCCGCTTGCCGTCGGCGTCCAGCACCCGGCGGTTTGCGCGCCACGAGCGGTTGCCGGCGACGTCGACGATCAGGTGGTAGCGCTCGCGGGCGCGCGTGTAGTCCTCTCGCGTGTAGTCGACCACTCGGTCGGCGCCGAGCGAGCGCGCCTGCTCGACGTTGCGCGTGCTGCACACTGCAGTGACGTGAGCGGCGCCTAGCGCCTTCGCGAGCTGCACGGCGAAGCTGCCGACGCCGCCGGACGCGCCGTTGACCAAGACGCGCTGTCCCGGCTCGAGGTCGCCGTAGTCGCGCAACGCCTCGAGCGCCGTCAGCGCGGCGCCGGGCACGGCAGCTGCCTCCTCGAAGGAGAGGTTGGCCGGCTTGCGGGCAACGGCCGTCTTTGCCGAGACGTATTCGGCAAGTGCACCGGTGCGGGACCCGAATACCTCCTCGCCGGGGTGGATATCGGTGACGGTCTTGCCCACGGCCTCCGCGACACCGGCGAAGTCGCCGCCGATGCGCTCGCCCTTCGGCCGCAGGAAGCCCCCGATCATCGGGCGCATCAGAACGCCGGCGCCGCCCAGGGAGTAGTAGTCGCTGCGGTTGATCGAGCTCGCGTGCACGCGCACGAGCACCTCGTCGTCTGCGGGCTCGGGCCTGGGCATGTCGACCAGCTCGACCACGTCGCGGGCTCGGCCCCACCGTCTGCGCACGATCGCCTTCATCGTCCCTGTCGCCTTCGTTGCTGCCGCCATAGTCATCCCGCCCTCCCATACTGTGTAAGCTTATGGTGTAAGTTAGGCATACAGCGTAAGCTTGTCAAGAGCCCATGGCGACGAGATCCCGGACCCGCAGACCGCTCACGAAAGAGCGTGTGCTCGAGCAGGCGGTCGTGCTCGCAGACAAGGAGGGGATCGAGGCGCTGAGCATGCGCAAGCTCGGTCAGGCTCTCGGCGTCGAGGCGATGTCCCTCTACAACCACGTCGCCAACAAGGGCGAGCTCGTCGCGGCAATGGTCGACCGTGTGATCGAGCGCTTCGAGCTTCCGGAGGACCAGCGCCGCTGGGACGTTGCGATCCGCCGGTGCGCAATCTCGGCGCACGACGTGCTGATCGAGCATCCGTGGGCGTGCGGCCTCGCGCTCGTGCCGAGTGACGCCCGCATCATCGGGGGACCGCGCGTCCGCTACATGGAATGGCTGCTGCGTCAGCTGCGGGAGGCCGGCTTCTCCGCCGAGCTCGCCTACTCGGCGTACCACACCCTCGACAGCCACATCTTCGGCTTCACGCTCTGGCAACTCGGCCACGTGAAGGCGGCGCGCATGCTCGCGCCGGCGGGCGAGGAGGACATCGAGAAGTGGGCCGCGCGCCTGCTCGAGCAGCTGCGACCGCAATATCCATACCTCGCCGAGCATGGCGACCAGCACATGGCGGCAGGAGCGCGCGACGCCTTGCGCCTCCGAATGGTATTGACCACCAGCCTCGAGTGTGGTTGAGTCGCCGCGAGAGCGACGAGGGAGGTTGTGATGAGACGGTCGATCCGAGCCACGATCCTGGCGGTGCTGGCCGTCACTGCTCTGAGCGGCGCGGGCACGGCAGTAGCCGCGCCGCCGGGTCAGGTGGGCGCGGCGTTCTTCGCCAACTGGGACCGCTACGCGCGCGGCTACTTCGTGAAGCAGATCCCTGCCGACAGGCTCAACGTGATCGATTACGC
>MNJC01000033.1 GCA_001920085.1 Actinobacteria bacterium 13_1_20CM_4_69_9 | reverse complement strand
AGCACGTGCTCGCCGTCGGCGCGGTCGCCGAGACGAATCGCCGTTCGCCGTTTTCCAACACAGGGGCGCACATCGGCCTCGCCGCACCGGGCTCGAACGTGCTCTCGACGCTGCCGACGCACCCGTCGTCGTTCCGGCCCGACACGCGCTACGCGTCGTGGAGCGGCACCTCGATGGCGACGCCGCACGTCGCCGCGGCTGCCGCGCTCGTCGCAGCACAGCATCCCGACTGGACGCCGGCGGACACGAAGGAGCATCTGCGCGCGCGTGCGTCGAAGGTCGCCGACATGGGCGGCAAGAGCTTCACCGAGGAGTTCGGCGCCGGCCTCCTCGACATCGCCGCCCTGCTCGCGTCAGACTGAGCCGCGGTGCGGATCCAGTTCAAGCTGCGCGAAGGCGCGACGCTCGACGTCCCCGGGGCCGTGCGACTCTTTCCCGACGACACCGACCCGGAGCTTGCCTCCCTCTACGTGATCGAGCTCCCGGACGACGAGGCGGCCGACGCGCTCGACGAGCTGAAGCGCTCGAGCGCGGTCGAGTTCGCCGAGCCGCAGGCCGAGCGGTGGCTGCGCGGATGACGACCGTGCTGATCGTCGACGACTACCAGCCGTTCCGCGACAGTGCGCGTGGCCTGCTCGAGAGCGGTGACTTCGACGTCGTCGGCGAAGCCGAGGACGGGCACAGCGCGCTGCGCCTGGCAGAGGAGCTCCGCCCCGACGTCGTCCTTCTCGACGTGCACATGCCCGATCTCGACGGCTTCGAGGTCGCCAGGCGGCTGGCCCGGCTCGAACGTCCGCCCCGGGTCGTGCTCACGTCGAGCCGCGACGACTACGCTCCGCTCGTCGCCGGCAGCGCCGCGCACGCCTTCGTGCGCAAGGACGCGCTGTCGGCCGAGACGCTCGCGTCAGCTCTGGGCTGAGCCGACCTCGGCGAAGGTCGGGACCTCTTCGCGCGCCTTCGCGCGGTGCGCGTCCGCGCCGGGCGCCTCGTCGAAGCGAGAGAGGTACTCGAGGATGTCGTCCTCGCCGCAGACCGGCTCGCCGTCGTCGGGGACGAGCACCGGAATCTCGTCGGTGCCCACGTGCTGCCGCATCTGCTGCCGCCGGCTCGGATCGGCGGCGACCTGGCGCGTCCAGAAGTCGAGGCCGAGCTCCGTCAGCCGCTGCCTCACCTTGTGCGAGTGCGGGCACCATTCCGCCTGGTAGAGCTCCACGAGCTCGCCTTTCCGCCCCCGCGATTCACTCAAACGTGTTAGCCCGAACGGGGGTAGACGGGTGCCGTCCTCCGGACGACTCTTCGGCCTGGAGGCACTGCGGCAAATGAGCATGTTCGAGACCACCACGGCGGCGGCGCCCGCGGCGCCGGCGATTCCCCCGTACAGCACCGCGGAGATGCGGAGCTACCCGCTCGGCACGCTCGTCGTGCGCGCGGGCCTGATGCCTCTCGAGACGGTGAACCGGGCGCTCGCGGAGGCTGCGGACAGCGGCCGCAGGCTCGGTGAGGTGCTGCTCCAGTACGGGCTGCCCGAGCGTGAGCTGACTCGCCTGCTCGCGGCGCAGCAGGGACAGGAGTTCGTCGATCTCGATGCGTATCCGATCGACCACGAGGTCGCCTTCCTACTGCCGCGTGCGGCGGCTGAGATGTACTGCGCACTCCCGCTGAAGCGCGACGGCGAATGCACGGTCGTCGCCGTCCCCGACGCCGACAACGCCTCGCATCTGACGCGGCTGCGCGAGGCGCTGCACGGGCCGATCCGCCTGGTGACCGCCGCGCGCTCCGACATCAAAGACGCAATCGGGCGTGTGCACGAGCCGAAGGGGACAGAGGCGAAGACGATCGGGATGCGCGTCATCGACGAAGCCGAGGCGGGCGGTACCGTCGCCGTCGGCGATGCGACGATCGACGGCCGGCAGGTCGTCTCGGTCGACGTGCTCGGCCGCAACTAGAGCCAGATCCGCGCGAACTGATGCGACGCGAGCACGCGAAGCATGCTCGCGCCGCACGGGAGGGAACAACCGCCAACCACCCAAGGGGGGCGCGGGCTCTGCCCGCTGCGCGTTCACCGCGAAGCGCGAACCCATCAAGATGCGAAGCGGAGCTTTCGTATCCCTAGAGGCGGGGGCGCTGTCTGGCGTGCTCCGCAATTGCCTTCCAGCGCTTCTTGCGGGCGACCCGGAGCCGGTGATCGGTGCGCGCCGCGATCGATTCAAGCTCTCGCTGGAACTTCCGCCAGCTGCGTAGGCGGTCGAGCGCGAGCGTGCCGTTGTCGACCGCGGCGAGCACCGCGCAGCCCGGTTCTCGAGCGTGGGCGCAGTCGCGAAAGCGGCACTCCGCGGCGAGCGCCTCGACGTCGTCGAACGCCGCGGTGACGTCGCCGTCCCAGAACTGCAGCTCGCGCAGGCCGGGAGTGTCGATCACGAGCGCGCCTTCGGGCAGCTGCACCAGCTCGCGGTGCGTCGTCGTGTGCCGCCCGGTGCCGTCGGCTGCGATCGCGGCCGTGCGCATCAGCTCGTCGCCGGCGAGACGGTTCAGCAGCGTCGACTTTCCGACGCCCGACGACCCGAGCAGCACCGCGGTGTGACCGGGGAGAAGATGCCTGCCGAGCTCGTCGACTCCGACCCCCGTGACATTGGAGATCGGGTACGCCGGAACGCCGATCGCGACGCTTTCGACCTGCAGCATCGCATCCGCGACGTCGTCGCAGAGATCGGCCTTCGTCAGCACCACGACGGGCTCCGCGCCGCTGTCCCACGCGGTCGTGATGTAGCGCTCCAGCCGGCGCAGGCTGAAGTCATCGTCGAGACCCGCGAGCAGGAACGCGGTGTCGACGTTGGCCGCGAGGACCTGTTCGTCCGATCGGAGCCCCGCGCGCTTGCGGATGAAGGCGCTGCGGCGCGGGAGGATCGCCGTAACGGTCTCCCCGCGTAGTCCGACCCAGTCGCCGACTGCCGGGATCGCCTCACCGACTTCGTGCTCGTAGTACAGCCGGCCTGCGGCGCGCGCCCGCAGCTCGCCGTCGGCGGTCCACACGACATAGGCACCGCGATGCTGCGCGGCGACGCGTGCGGCGATCAGGCTGTCTTCGTGCAGCTGCTCGAATGCGGATGCCCAGCCGGCATCCCACCCGAGCTCGTCCAGAGCAGGCAAAACGAGTCTCCTTTTGTGAGCGGGGTGAAGCTCGAGACTCGCGCTAGAGCGGAACGGGTCCGGCTAGACGAAGAGCCGCGAGCTCTTCGAAAGGAGGCAAAGCGCAATCGTCATCAGGGTCGACCTCCTTTTGCCGGGGACGCTCTGACCGTAGCAGAGGGCTACGGACAGCACCAGCCCGCGAGCATCGCACCGTCGCCGAACGTGCCGCGGACGTTGGGCACAGTCACGACCTTCTTCGCCGGTGTGCGCAGGAAGAGCCACTCGTCGGCGCCGCGCCAGTTGAGCAACAGCCAGCGTCCGTCGGGCGACCAGGCCAGGTTCGCAATCACGCCCGTGCCGGTGAAGACCGTCTTGCTGCCGACGTGGACAGAGCTCTGCCCGCGGCGCAGCTCCACGAGGGCGAGGCGCCGACCGTCGGGAGACATCGACCCCGCCGTGATCCGACCCGTCACGCCGATTCGCTGCAGCTGTGGTCCGCGCCTCGCAAAGATGCCGACGCCGCGCGGCCCGACCGCGACCAGCCTCGAGTCGGCCGTCCACTCGAGGTGCAACGGCGACAGGCGCGTGCGGACGTGCGCGGTCGAACGCGGGCGGTCGACATTCGTGATCGCGATGTTCCCTGCGCGGTTGACATACGCGAGTGAGTGCGTCCCCGGCTGCCATGCCAATACGCCCGACCGTGCATCGCGTGTCAGAAGGCGGTCGGCCGTTCCGTCGCCGTTGACGACGCGGAGCGCGCCGCCGGCGAAGTACGCGATCCGGAAGCCCTCGTACGACCATTGCGGCGAATGGACGCCGCCGCGGCGCGCGAGCTTCCAGTGCACCTTGCCGTTCGGCTCGAGCGCGAAGAGCTGGTTCCCGCGGGCCGCCGCGAGGTACAGGCCGTGCGGCGACCACGCCGCGTCGCGATAGTCGCTCAGGAACCGCTTCGAGCCGTCGGCGCTCACGACCCACGCGCCGTCGCGAGTGTTGACGAGCACGCGCCCGGCGGTGGGGAGCGCGACCAGATGATCCTCGTTGCCAACGGCGTCACGCAGCGAGCCCCAGACCGCGTGACCGGGCGGGCTCAGCGCGGCTGCGAGGATCGCGACCGCCGCAGCGATCGCAATCAGTGGGCGCAGGTCCCGGCGAGTCGGCGCCGGCAGCCGTTCCTCGTACGCCCGGCGCACGACCTCCCAGCTGCGGCTCATGCTGTCGCGCTCGCCGGGAGCGGGATCGCGCCACCTGCTCAATGCACGTCCTCCCCGAGGCGTGCCGCGAGGTGGTCGAGGCCGCGGCGGAGCCTCGAGTTCACGGTCCCGCGCGGAAGTCCGGTCAGCTCGGCGATCTCTCCGGGCGTGTACTCGAGCAGGTGTCGCAGGACGATCACGGCGCGGTGCTCCGGCGAGAGCTCGGCGAGCGCCGCCGCGAGCGAGCGGGCGTGGGGGTTGTCCGGAGGGCGTTCCGCGGCGACGCTGTCGAGAGCCGCGTCGCCGGCCTCCCGGCGGAGCGCACGCGCGCGTGACCAGTCGATTGCGCGGTTGACGACGATGCGGTGCAGCCACGGGCCGAACGGGCGACCGCGGTCGAAGCGGTCGAGCGCGCGCACGGCGGCGAGGAACGCCTCCTGCGCGATGTCCTCGGCCGCTGCCGCGTCGTGCACGACGAGGTAGGCGGCGCGGTAGGCACGCGGCCAGTGGTGTCTGAACAGCGCCTCGAGGTCCGCGGCCGAGCCGCGCTGCGCGCCCCGCACCCACGCGCGGTCATCGCGTTCGGAGCCCGCCATCAAGGTCCATTCAGAGGATTACGCGACCGAGGCGCGCGCAGGTCCAGGCGGCCGCAGGACCGCGAACTGATCCGTCACCTCGAGGGTGCGCGTGCGGAACCCGAACAGCGCCCCCGGACGGCCGCCGGTCGGCCCCGACGCGCGCAGCCGGCCGGTCGACTCGAGCACGCCGCGCCGCAGGAGCACGCGCTGGAGATTTGTCGCCGACACGTCGTGGCCGAGCGCTGCCGCGTAGAGATCGCGCAACTCCGCACTCCGTGTCGTCGGGCACGCGCGGGTTCCCGTCGCTCGGAACGAGGCCGAGATACGCGGTCGCGAGTTGCCACTCGTGCGGTGTCCGTTCGGGCTCGCTGCGCGTCTCGAGCTGCTCGAGGTGTGCGAGCTCGCGCACGTCCACCTTCTCCGCGAGGTGGCGCCGGATGGACTGCTCGAGCGTCTCGCCCGGCTCGAGGTAGCCGCCTGGCAGCGCCCAGCTGCCGGCGAACGGGTCCTGCGCGCGCTGCCAGAGCAACACCTGAAGGTCGCCGCCGCGGACCTGCAGCACCACCGCGAGGCTGACCTGAGCGGGGGTAGGGTGCGCGCTGCTAAGCTCCCTCACGGTTTTCGCCCCATAGTCGCAAACCTTAGCGGAAAGGTTCGGGATGAAGAGATCGCTCGTATTCGCCGGCGTTGCCGCACTGCTCGCCGCCGGTTGTGGCGGCAGCGGGAGCAGCAGCAGCTCGTCGACAACCACCGCCGGCAGCGGGAAGCCCGGCGCCGGCAAGAAGATCGGCCTCGTGACCGACATCGGCGGGCTCAACGACCGCGGTTTCAATCACCTTTCGTATGTCGGGCTCCAGCGTGCGCAGCGCGAGCTCGGTGTCCGGACGCAGGTCTTTCAGGCGAAGTCCACGCAGGACTACGTCCCGAACCTCTCCACGTTCGCCCGGCAGGGCTACAACCTGACGATCGGCGTCGGCTTCACCGAAGCGACCGCGATCGACACGGCGGCGGCGAACTTCCCGAAATCGAACTTCTCGATCGTCGACGTCGACCAGACGACAGAGCCTCACAAGCCGCCGAACCTGCTCGGCCTGCTGTTCAAGGAGCAGGAAACGGGCTACCTGGTCGGCTACCTCGCGGCGCTCGAGGAGAAGCGGCGTCCGGGCCCGGACGTGATCGGCTCGGTCGGCGGCCAGAAGCAACCGCCCGTCGACCGTTTCATCGCGGGCTATCAGGCGGGCGCGAAGGCGGCCGACCCGGGGATCAAGACCCTGAACGGGTACTCGCAGGACTTCTCCGACCAGGCGAAGTGCAAGCAGGTCGCGCTCAACCAGATCGAGCAGGGCGCGGGCGTCGTCTTCCAGGTCGCCGGGGGCTGCGGCCTGGGCGCGCTCGACGCCGCGAAGGAGAAGCAGGTGTGGGGCATCGGCGTCGACGCCGACCAGGCGTTCCTGGGCCCGCACATCCTCACGAGCGCGGTGAAGCGCGTCGACACCGCCGTGTACGACGCGATCAAGCTCGTCGTGGACGGGAAGTTCAAGGGCGGCAACATCGTCTTCGGCCTCAAGGACAACGGCGTCGGCATCGGCAAGATCTCGCCGAAGGTGCCGCAGTCCGAGGTTGCGAAGATCAACCAGGTCCGCGCCGACATCATCAGCGGCAAGATCAAGAACATTCCGACAGAAGTCCCGTAGGCGCCGCTACGGACGTGTCTTAGGGACTGTCCCGAAGACACGTCCCTTATGGGAAGAGGGCTGATTGCGGGCGGAGGTCCAACGGGCCGCCGGCGTAGCAGTTCGACGACCGGTAGTCCTCGGGCTCGTTCGGATAGCCGTCCTTGTAGAGCCAGGCCTGCAGCTCCTGCGCCTGCCGGGTCGGCACCCCGAGTCGCTCGGCGACGAACGCGGTGTTCTGCAGCGCGTAGCACTCGGCGATGCCTTCGTCCTGGAAGCCGCGCAGGTGGAACGATTCGTGCGCGAGCGTGTGTGCGGCCCATGCCGCCTTGAACTCCTTGAACCCGCAGTCGCCGCGCTCGATGCAGGTGAAGTCGACGCGGTCGAGCTGGCGCAGCGCGGAGCACGTTGCCGGCGCAAGATCCGTGTGATTCGCCGGACGGCCATCGGGCCCGAAGGCGACGCGTCCGGCTTCGCCGCGCGTGTCGACCAGCGACCTCAGGAAGCCGGGGCAGTGGACGCCGACCGGACGGCCGGCGAGCTCGGTCGCGATCGCGGCGAGTGTCGTCTGCTGGCGGATGCGGTCCTCGCGCCGGGCGAAGCCGACCGCCGCGAGCGCGCCGATGATCAGGAGGGCTGCTGCGATGAGCCGCACCGAACAAGAATCGGCACCGGCCCGGACGGCCTTGACCTGCTAGCCCCCGGCGACCGCGCCCACGACTCGGACCTCCGAGCCCGGCTGCAACGGCTCCTCGAGCAGCCGCCCGCCGCGGGCATCGACACCGTCGACGAACACGTTGATCAGGCGGCGCAACTCGCCGCGCTCGTCGAAGAGGAGATTGCGCACGGGCAGCTGCTGCAGCGCGTCGCCGACCGTCGCGGCTTCGAGCTCGAACCGCTTCTGCCCGCCCGCCTCCGCCGCGAGCACCGCGGGGAGCAGGACGATCGCCACTATGCCGGGGCGGCCTCGACCGACAGGATCGGCGGCAGGTCGCGCGCGGCTTCCGTCCACCGAGCCGCGCCGCGCGGCGCGGTCCAGACGGATCCGCTCTGCGTGCCGAAGTAGATCGCGTCGTCGTCGTACGCCAGGCCCTCGCGCAGCACAGCGACCCATGCGCGCTCGGGCAGGCCGTCCGACGCGAGCTCCCATGACGCGCCGCCGTCACCCGTCCGATACACGCCCAGGCGGCCGTCGGCGGTGTAGTGATGCTCCTGCGACTGCTCGGGGATGACGTACGCGACGTCGGGGTCGTCCGGGTCGAGCGCGAGCGCGAAGCCGAAGCTGGTGGGGAGGCCGTTGCCGTCGAGGCGCTGCCAGTCGTCGCCGCGGTTGTCCGAGCGGTAGACGCCGCAGTGGTTCTGCTGCCAGATCCGCTCCGGCTGCTTGGGATGCACCAGCAGCTTGTGCACGCACTGCCCGACGTCGGGATATGGGTCCGGCATGAACTCCGCCGCGACGTGCTTGTTGATCGGGGCCCAGGTGTCACCGCCGTCCTCGCTCCGGAAGGCGCCGGCAGCAGAGATGGCGACGTACATGGCACCGTCGACGAGCTGAATCGAGTGAGTGCACATGCCCCCAGCGCCAGGCTGCCAGCGGTCGCGCGTCGGATGCTCGAACAGCCCCTGGTTCAGCTGCCACGTCCGGCCGCCGTCGCCGGAGCGGAACAGGACGCCGGGGTCGCCGCCGAGCCACAGCTCCGAGTCGCGGCCGGGCTCGACGTGCCACGTCGCGTTGAGCTTGAGCTCGCCGTCCTCGGGGAGGCCCAGCTCGTCGGCGCGCTCCCAGCTCTTGCCGCCGTCGGACGAACGATGCGCGCTCGCGCCGTAGAACGGGTTGTTCGTGGCGGCATGGAGCGTGCGGTCACGCGGGTCGACGATCGCGTGGTAGACCGCCCAGCCCTCCAGCAGCGGGCCCTCGACCTCCCACTTCGTGCGGTCGTCGCTCCGGAGGAGGAAGAGCCCCTTGCGCGTCCCGACGGGTAAGACGACGCCCATCCGGGAAGACGCTACCGCCTCGGCACGTTCGAGGTAGAGGCCAACAGGAGGTGGCGAGTGGCACAGCTGAAGGAACCGCAGAAGAAGTTCCTCGAAGAGAACCCGTATGTGGGGATCGTGACGACGCTCCGCGACGACGGATCGCCGCACTCGACGGTTGTGTGGGTCGACGTCGAGGACGGCAAGCCGTCGTTCAACACTGCGACCGGCCGCGCGAAGCCCGCGCACCTGGAGCACGACCCACGAGCGTCGCTGGTCGTCGTCGACCCGAACGACGCATACAGGTGGGTCGCCGTCAGCGGCCATGCGCGCATGACCGAAGAAGGCGCGGACGACCAGATCGACAAGCTCGCGAAGAAGTACATCGGCAAGGACAAGTACCCCTGGCGCAAGCCGACCGAGCAGCGCCTCAAAGTCCTGATCGAGCCGGAGAAGGTCGACGCGAGCGGGTTCGACGGCTAGAACCGCGCCGTAAACTCGGCGCGTGGGCGCCGATCAATCGTCGAGTGTCGCGGCCGCCGCCGAGCAGCTGCGCGGCGCGGGCAGCGTTGCCGAGCTGCTCGGCCTCACCGCGGAGTCCTTCGTCGGCGTGCTCGACGCGCCGGCGTGCACGATCTCGCGGGTGATCGGCGACCTGCTCGTCGATCTGGTCCAGCACCGCCGCGAGGGCCGGCTCGCCCGGCTCGGGCACGGCTACCTGATCTCCGACTTTCCGCTCACGCGGGCGGTGATCGAGGAACGGGAGCCGAAGACGGTGTACACGGGCGACCCGGACGCCGACGCGGCCGAGACGAACCTGCTCGGCGAGCTCGGCTTCGACTCGCTGCTGATGCTGCCGATCGAGGCAGAGGACGCGGCGTGGGGACTGGTCGAGGTCTACGGGAACGGGCGGCGGTTCGGCCCTGCCGACGTCGACGTCGCGCGGGCGCTGGCGGCCAACGCCGGCGAGGTGCTCGAGCGGCTCTCGCGCGCGGCGCCGTAGCCATGCGCGTGACGATCTGCGATGTCGGGCCCCGCGACGGCCTGCAGAACGAGCCCGAGACGCTCCCGCCGCGGGTTCGCGCCGAGCTGGTCAACCGCCTGGGCACGGCACGGCTGCCGAGGATCGAGGCGGCGAGCTTCGTACGTCCCGACGCGGTGCCGCAGATGGCCGGCGCCGAGGATGTCGTGAACGCGATCGAGCGTCGGGATGGAACGGAGTACTCGGGGCTGGCGCTGAACGTCAAGGGCTACGAGC
>MNJC01000026.1 GCA_001920085.1 Actinobacteria bacterium 13_1_20CM_4_69_9 | reverse complement strand
CCCGCGCTCTCGAAGCTCGGGGGCAAGGCGTGGGAGAACCTCAAGAACCGCGCCCGTGCGTCGGTGCGCGAGCTCGCCGGCGAGCTGCTCGCGCTGTACGCGCAGCGTCAGCAGGCGCCGGGCGTCGCGTACGACCTCCGCCACGAGTGGCTCGAGCGGCTGGAGACGGAGTTCCCGTATCGCGAGACGCCCGACCAGCAGGCCGCGATCGAAGCGGTGAAGGAGGATCTCGAGGCGCCGCGGCCGATGGACAGGCTGGTCTGCGGCGATGTCGGGTTCGGCAAGACGGAGGTAGCGATCCGCGCCGCGTTCGCCGTCGCGGTCAACGGCAAGCAGACGCTGATGCTCGCGCCGACGACGATCCTGGCGGAGCAGCACTGGCACACGTTCCGCGCGCGCTACCGGGACTTCCCGGTGAGAGTGGAGATGGTGTCGCGCTTCCGGCCGCCGCGTGAGGTGAAGCAGGTCCTCGCCGACTTCCAGGCCGGTAAGGTCGACGTGCTGATCGGAACGCATCGCATCCTCAGCCGCGACGTGGTCCCGAAGGAGCTCGGCCTGGTGATCCTCGACGAGGAGCAGCGCTTCGGCGTCGCGCAGAAGGAGCTTCTGCGCGCCCTCCGGCTCGAGGTGGACGTGCTCACGCTCTCGGCGACGCCGATCCCGCGCACGCTGCACATGTCCCTGTCGGGCCTGCGCGACATCTCGATCATCGAGACCCCGCCCGAGGGCCGGCGCCCGATCCGCACGACGGTCGGTGAGTACGACGAGGAGCTGGTGAAGTTGGCGCTCGAGCGCGAGGTGGAGCGCGAAGGGCAGGCGTTCTACCTGCACAACCGCGTCGACACGATCGACGACGCGGCCGAGAAGCTGCAACAGCTGGCGCCGAACCTGCGCTTCCTCGTCGCGCACGGGCAGATGCGCGAGCGGGAGCTCGAGGAGAAGATGCACGGCTTCCTGCGGGGAGACGCGGACGTGCTCGTCTCGACGACGATCATCGAGTCGGGGCTCGACATCCCACAGGCCAACACGTTGATCGTCGAGCGCGCCGACCAGCTCGGGCTCTCCCAGCTGTACCAGATCCGCGGGCGCGTCGGCCGATCCGACGTGACCGCGCACGCGTACCTCTTCTATCCGGACATGTCCGAGTTGACGCCTGAAGCCCGAGCGCGCCTCGCGACGCTCGCCGACCACACGGAGCTCGGCGCGGGCTTCGCGATCGCGATGCGCGACCTCGAGATCCGCGGCGCCGGCAACCTGCTCGGCGACGAGCAGTCCGGCCACGTCGCTGCCCTCGGCTTCGAGCTCTATGTCGAGCTGCTCGCCGAGGCCGTCGCGGAGCTCTCGGGCGAGCGGCGCATCGCCGCCCGGCCCGTGCGCGTCGACGCGCGCGTCGACGCTTACGTCCCCGCGGAGTACATCGAGTCCGAAGCGCTCAAGATCGACCTCCACCGGCGCCTCGCGCTGACGGAGGACGAGGACGAGCTGCGCGAGCTGCAGGCTGCGACGGAGGATCGTTTCGGCCCGCTGCCCGAGCCGGTCGAGAACCTCTTCCTGATCCAGGAGGCGAAGCTGAAGCTTGCACGCGCCGGCGCCGACTATCTCGTGTTCCGAGGCGGAAAGGCGAGCGTCGGGCAGATGGTGCTCGGGTCCTCGGAGCTGCGCGACCTGCGCCGCCGGGTCGACACGGCCGTGTATTCGACCGGCAATCGTGAAATTACGTTAAGAGAGGACGGTTTTCCGCAGGCGCTCAGACTCGTCGATGCTATACTGGCCGCGCGCCAAGCAGCGTGAGCAAAACCGCTGCAAATGGCGCTTTTTCCATGAGACGACTCGTTCTTTTCGGCTTCGCCTCGCTCGCGCTCCTTGCCGCGGCCTGTGGTGGCACGACCACTGCCAACCTCGGCTCCGACGACGTCGCCGTCGTCGGCGACCAGCAGATCTCGAAGGAGCAGTTCCAGCAGCTGATGGCGCGCGCCAAGAAGAGCTACGACCAGCAGAAGCGCGCGTTCCCGAAGGCCGGGACGGCGGAGTACGAGCAGCTGAAGGGCCAGGCGATCACGTTCCTCGTGCAGCAGTCCGAGGTCGACGAGCAGGCCAAGAACCTCGGGGTCGACGTCTCCGACGAGAAGGTCGACAAGGAGATCGCTCGCTACAAGAAGCAGTTCTACGGCGGCAGCGACGCGCGCTACGAGAAGGCGGTCAAGCAGCAGGGCCTCACCGACGCGCAGGCGCGCGACGCGATCCGCCAGCAGCTCGTATCACAGGCGCTCTTCAAGAAGGTCACGGGCGACGTGAAGGTCTCGGACTCCGACATCAAGGCCTACTACGACGCGCACAAGAGCCAGTACGTGCAGCCGGAGAGCCGCGATGTCCGCCACATCCTCGTCACGAAGAAGGCGCTCGCCGACAGTCTCTACCAGCAGCTGAAGAGCGGCGGGAACTTCGCGAAGCTCGCGAAGCAGTACTCCAAGGACCCGGGATCGGCCGCGAACGGCGGAAAGCTGACGGTGTCGAAGGGCCAGACGGTGCCGGCGTTCGACAAGACGGCGTTCAGCCTGAAGACCGGCCAGATCTCGCAGCCGGTGCACACCCAGTACGGCTACCACATCATCCAGGCGCTCTCCGGCGTGAAGGCGCCGTCGACGACGTCGCTTGCGCAGGTGCGCGCGTCGATCAGGCAGCAGCTCGAGCAGCAGAAGAAGAACGACAAGGTCACGAAGTGGCTCGACGACACGAAGAAGAGCTACTGCAACGGGAAGATCAAGTACCAGATCGGCTACCAGCCGAACCCGGATCCCTGCGCGACGGTCACGGGCGCGACCTCCACTTCGAAGTAGCTTGAGCCTCGCCGAGGCGCTCGTAGAGCTCCAGTCACTGACCGAGCGGCTGCGCCGGGATTGCCCGTGGGACCGCGAGCAGACCGAGCGGACGATCGTCCCGCACACGGTCGAGGAGGCGTACGAGGTCGCGGACGCCGCGATCGGCCGTGACGACGCGAAGCTCGCCGACGAGCTCGGCGACCTTCTCTTCCAGGTCTACTTCCTCTCGCTGCTGCTGCAGGAGCGCGGCGCGGGGAACCTCGAGGAGGTCGCCCGGCTCGCCCACGAGAAGCTCGTACGGCGGCACCCGCACGTGTTCGGCGATGCCGAGGCCCGGACGGCCGGCCGGGTGCGCGAGCGATGGGACGAGATCAAGCGCACGGACGAGGAGCGGGAGGGGATCTTCCACGACGTCCCCGACTCGCTGCCGGCGCTCCTGTATGCGCGCAAGGTGCAGCGGCGCGCGGCGGCGATCGGTTTCGAGTACCCGGACACCGCCGGCGCGTTCGCGGACCTCGACGACGAGGTGCGCGAGCTGAAGGACGCGCTCGCCGAGGCGGGAGAGGTCGCGCCGGAGACGGAGCCGCCCGCGCACGTCTTCGAGGAGATGGGCGACGTCTTCTTCGCGGCGGTGAACGTCGCGCGGCGCCTGAACGTCGATCCCGAGCTGGCGTTGCGCACGATGACGCGGCGCTTCGTCGAGCGCGTGGAGCGCGCGGAGGAGCGCGCGGCGGCGGAGGGGAAGTCGTTTGCGCAGCTCGAGCTGGCAGAGCAGGATCGCTATTTCGATCTCGCGAAGGAGGACTTCCGATAGCCGCTTCCCCGATCGCCCGAGTGCACGCCCGCCAGATCCTCGACTCGCGCGGGAATCCGACCCTGGAGGTCGAGGTCACACTCGAGTCGGGCGCGGGCGGTCGCGCGGCCGTGCCGTCGGGTGCGTCGACCGGCCGGTTCGAGGCGGTCGAGCTGCGCGACGGCGACAAGTCCGTCTACGGCGGCAAGAGCGTGCTCCAGGCGGTGCGCAACGTCGAGGGGGAGATCGCCCAGGCCGTCCGCGGGCTCGACGCCGACGACCAGCGAAGCCCGTTCCGATGATGAACGTCATCAACGGGGGTGCGCACGCGCAGAACTCGCTCGATCTGCAGGAGTTCATGGTCGTGCCCGCCGGCGCGGACACGTTCGCGGAGGGTCTGCGCATCGGCGCGGAGGTCTTCCATGCGCTGAAGAACGTGCTGCACGAGCGAGGCCTTGCGACCGGAGTCGGCGACGAGGGCGGGTTCGCGCCCGATCTCGACTCCAGCGAGGCCGCGATCGAGGCGATCCTCGCCGCGGCCGAGCAGGCCGGCCATCGCGACCGCGTCGCCATCGCGCTCGACCCGGCGTCGACGGAGCTGTACCGCGACGGGCGCTACCACTTCGACCGCCAGGGCGGGACGCGCGACGCCGCCGGGATGATCGAGCTGTACGAAGGGCTGGCGGCTCGTTATCCGCTCGTGTCGATCGAGGACGGCCTCGCGGAGGACGACTGGTCCGGCTGGGAGGCGCTGACGCGGGAGCTCGGCGGGCGCCTGCAGCTCGTCGGCGACGACCTCTTCGTCACGAACGTCGAGCGGCTGCAGCGCGGCCTCGACGACGGCGCCGCCAACGCGATCCTGTTGAAGGTGAACCAGATCGGCACGTTGACGGAAACGCTCGACACGATCGAGCTCGCGCGGTCGCACGGGTACGGCTGCGTGATGTCGCACCGCTCCGGCGAGACGGAGGACACTACGATCGCCGATCTCGCAGTGGCGACGGGCGTGGGGCAGATCAAGACGGGCGCGCCGTCGCGAACCGATCGCGTCGCCAAGTACAACCAGCTGCTGAGGATCGAGGAGGAGCTCGGCGACGGCGCGAGCTATCCCGGCTGGTCGGTCTTCTCGAAGACCGCCTGAGCCGTAGCTACATTCCCTCCATGGCCTCCGTGAGCCCGAGGCGCACGAAGATCGTCGCGACGATCGGGCCGTCGTGCTCGTCCCCGGACCGGCTCGACGCACTCGTGGCCGCCGGCATGGACGCGGCGCGCCTCAACCTCTCGCACGGCACCCACGACGATCATCGAGAGCGCGCCACGCTGGTCCGCGAGGCGCAGGAACGCGTCGGGCGGCCGATCGCGCTGATCGGAGACCTGCAGGGACCGAAGATCCGCGTCGGCGATCTGTCGGCGCCCATGCAGCTCACCACGGGGGACCGGATCACCGTCGTCATGGGCGCTGACGGCGAGGCCGGCGAGCTCCCGATCGCTCCGGCTGCGATCGGCGAGGTCCTGCGGCCGGGCCACGAGGTGCTGATCGACGACGGCCATGTCCGCCTGCAGGTAGAGGAGGTCGCGCTGGGACGTGCGCTCTGCGGCGTCGTCGTAGGCGGGCCGGTCACCTCGCACAAGGGCGTGAACCTCCCGGGCGTCCCGATCCCGATTCCGTC
The DNA here is from genome assembly GCA_001920085.1 of Actinobacteria bacterium 13_1_20CM_4_69_9. Taxonomy (GTDB): domain Bacteria; phylum Actinomycetota; class Thermoleophilia; order Gaiellales; family Gaiellaceae; genus 3-1-20CM-4-69-9. The sequence continues at coordinate 10,058 of MNJC01000026.1, read as the reverse complement.
GCTGACGCGCAAGGACCTCGAGGATCTCGAGTTCGCGCTGAAGCTCGGCTGCGACTTCATCGCACTCTCGTTCGTGCGCTCCGCGGCGGACGTGCGCGACCTGAAGGCGCTGCTCGAGCAGGAGGGCTCGACCGCGCACGTGATCGCCAAGATCGAGAAGGCCGAGGCGGTCGACGCCCTCGAAGACGTGCTGGCGGAGTCCGACGCCGTGATGGTGGCGCGCGGCGATCTCGGGGTGGAGATCGGGCCGGCACTCGTGCCGCTCGTGCAGAAGCGGATCATCCTGGAGGCGCTCGATCGCGGCAAGCCCGTGATCACGGCGACGCAGATGCTCGAGTCGATGATCCATCATCCAGAGCCCACGCGCGCCGAGGCGAGCGACGTCGCGAATGCCATCCTCGACGGCACGTCGGCCGTGATGTTGTCCGGCGAGACGGCCGTCGGGGAGTTTCCCGTGGAGGCGGTGCAGACGATGGACAGCATTGCGCGCGCAGTCGAGCCGAGCCTCGGCTACCGGCACCAGATTCCCGAGGCGACGGACGACCCGACCATCGGAAACGCGATGTCGAATGCGGCGTGCGACCTGGCCGAGGCGCTCGGCGCCTCGGCGATCCTCGTGCCGACGTTCACTGGGCGCACCGCATCTGCGGTCGCGCGCCTGAGGCCGACGAGGCCGATCATCGGCCTGACGCACAAGCGCTGGTCCGTTCAGCAGATGGCGATCGAGTGGGGCGTGACGCCGATCTGGATCCCGGAGACGAAGAACGTCGAGGATCTCTGGAGCCGTTCGATCGAGGCGGCGAAGACCGCAGGCTTCGTCGAGCCCGGCGACACGGTTGTCATCACCGCGGGGACGGCTGTGAACATCCCCGGCTCGACGAACGTGATCAAGGTCGACGTCGCCTGAGACGAGCAAAAGCTCCGCTTTTGCTCGTACTAGGTACGCCGCTTCGCGGGAAACGCGCGCGAGCTCGGCTCGCGCGCTCCAGGTCGGTCAGCGGATGTTCCCCTCCGTGCGGCTCGGCCATGCTTCGCGTGGCCGACTCGCATCAGTTCGCCTCCGCGTAAGCCGCGCTTCGCGCCGGCTCACGCTCCGGCCTTCACGGGGTCTGGCCCCGCAGGGGTCTGGCCGCGGCCGTTGAATCTCGCCGCATGCCTGGGGCCCGCTCGCGACGGCCACCGGCGGCGTCGATCGCGCGCCGCTGGCTCGCGGTCGTCCTGATCGCAATGATCGGCTACGCGTACTACCACCCGCTCCGCAGCTGGTTCGAGACGCGCAGCGAGCTGCACGCACGGTCAGACGAGGTCGCGCAGCTCGGGGTGCAGAAACGGGAGCTGCTGCAGCGCGTGCAGGCCTCGGGGACGCTCGACAACGTCGCGCACGAGGCGCGGCAGCTGGGCTACATCCGCCCCGGCGAGCACCTCTTCATCGTCAAGGGCATCAAGGCGTGGCAGAAGGCGCACTCTAGGATCGACGGCGGTGGACCGTGACACTGACCGCCGCGTCGTCGAACGACAGCTAGGAAGGCCGCCGCGCGCGTTTCGGCGCGTCGTCGTCCGCTGCCCGTTCGGCCGCCCCGCCGTCACCGAGCAGGCGCCGTTCGACGACTCGGGCGAGCCCTTCCCGACGACGTTCTGGCTGACGTGCCCCCGGCTCGTCACGGCCGTGTCGAGGGTCGAGGCCGCGGGCGGGGTGGAACGGTGGTCGCGCGCGGCCGCGGAGGATGGGGAGCTGCGTATCAGCCTCGAGCGGGCGAACGAGGATCAGCGCCGGCTCCGCCCGGAGCTCGACCTGGGCATCGGCGGCGCACGCCGCGGCGCCGGCAGCCTCAAGTGTCTGCACGCGCACGCCGCGTTCGCCCTTGCGCGACCGGGGTACGAGCTCGGCGAGCGCGTCTTGGCGGAGCTCGACCCGCTCTGGCCGGATGTTTGTTGCACGCCGTGAGGGATACTGCCGCGCGGGATGGCAGTCGCACTCGAGGTCGTTCGCAGTGAGTGGGAAGACGGCTATCGCCGCTACCAGGACTTGTTGCGCGACCGGGTCGCGGCCGACCGGCTGAGCCTGCAGCTCGAGGCCGTCACGGACGAGCTGCGCAAGCGCGTCGGGCAGACGTTCACGCTGGAGGACCTGGCCGCGAAGTACGCGGCGGCCGACGAGTGGGTGCGCGACACGGTCTCGGAGCGCGCGCCGACGCCCGGTTGGCCACGCACGCTCGCGATCGTGCAGGACGCCGCGTTCCACCTGTACCAACGCGGCGCCGTCGACTACTCGCCGTGACGGCGCTCACCCCGGTCGAGCGGCAGGAACGCCGCCGCCGTCGCCGCCGCCGAGAGCTGATCCGGTGGGGCATCCGCATCGGCATCGCCCTGCTGCTCTTTCTCTTCGGCGTCGCCCTCGGGCAGGCGCTCCACGACAACCCGAACCCCGGCTCGACGATCACGCTGCAGCGGACGCTCCACGTCCCGACGCGCGGAAATCCTGCTACTACCGTCACTCCCTGAGGTCAGGTCGTCCGGCCAGGTGTAAAGAACCGGCACATTTGGGTAGATTCGCGGTATGGCGTCCGATCCACGGCGGCCGGCCGGGGGCGAGAACGATTGGCTCACGCTCGGCCAAGCGGCGAAGTTCCTCGGCGTTGCGCAGAGCACGATCCGGAAGTGGTCCGACGTCGGCCGCGTGCCGGCGTTCTACACGCCCGGCGGACACCGCCGGTACAAGCGCGGCGATCTCGAGGCGTTCCTCGAGCGGTCAGGACCGGGGCAGCCCGCGCGCGGACCGCTGGTGCTCCTCGTCGACGACGACCCGCAGGTGCGCGAAGTCGTGCGCATTAACCTCGAGATGGAGGGCTACGCCGTGCGCGAGGCCGGCAACGCCGAGGACGGGTTGGCCGCGCTCGAGGACGAAGCGCCTGACGTCATCCTGCTCGACGTGATGATGCCGCAGGTCGACGGCTGGGAGATGCTGCGGCGCGTCCAGGAACGCCACGGCGTGGGGTCGATTCCGGTCGTCATGTTCAGCGGCCAGCTCGACGCAGGGCGCGAGGCCGCCGAACGCGGCGCGCAAGGGTTCGTCGGGAAGCCGTTCGACCTACGCGCCTTGATCGAGCAGACGAAGCAGATCGTCCCGGCCTGATCTCCGCCGATCGCCACCTCGAGCGTTGGGTCGTCCACCATCGCGCGGGTTGGTTGAACCCGGTCTTCGAAGGCCTGTCGTATGCCGGACGCCTCGGGCTGCTCTGGATCGTCATCGCCGTGGTTCTCTGCGGGATCAACCGGCGCTGGGGCGTGCTGCTCATGACTCTCATCGCCATCGCGCTCGCCGACTGGAGCGCGACGGCTCTCAAGGCCCTCGTCGGCCGGCCGCGCCCGCCCATCCGCTATCCGCTGCCGAAGACGCTCGTCCCGCTGCCCCACGACCCGTCGTTCCCCTCGGGGCATGCGGCGACGAGCTTTGCCGCGGCCACGATGCTCTCGTTCGCGTTTCCGGCGTTCGCCCCGGCACTGCTCCTCCTCGCCGCGGCTGTCGCGTTCTCACGCGTGTATCCGGCTCTCAACAGCCCGGCCGCGATCACCGCGAGCGATGCGAACAGGCTGATGAAGATCCCGATACCGCGACCGTGCCAGCCGAAGAACTCGTCCGGTACGGCGATCAGGCGGATCAGGACGAAGATCGTGGAGAGCGCGCCGAGCGCGATCACGACGAGGCTCTCCGGGACGCTCGCCGGCAGCTCGATCCCCGCTTCGCGGAGGATGACGAGCGCGAGCACGGCGAGCCCGATGAAGAAGACGAGCTTTCCGAGCGTGCCCGTGTGCCAGCCGATGACGCTGGTCGTCGGGCCCTGCCCCGAGCCGACGTACCAACCCGTGAACGACGAGATCGCCAGGACCAGGCCGGACACCCAGGTGAGCTCTTGGCCCCAGCCCCAGACCTGCTCGAAGGAGCGGGACGGCCTCGGCTGAGGGGCAACCAGCCAATCGTCCTCCTCGGGGGCGGGGGCATCTGTCAGGTAGGGGTCGGGGGTCTCGTCGGGTGTTTGCACGTGTGCCGCCGGGGGAGATTGGCCTTCGAGGTCCGGCCGGAACGAATACTCTAGGGGGTCTGGGGATGGCGCAGGGCATCGAGACGTCTCAGCGGGCGCCCGACGACTACGTCGAGTTCTGGGCTGCCGGCCAAGCGGTGAAGGGCGAGTTCCACTGCTCGGCATGTGGATACGGCGTCACGATCGTGCGTGCACTGCCGGTGTGCCCGATGTGCGGCGGCACGTCGTGGGAGCAGTCGCCGTGGAGCCCGTTCACGCGGGCCCGCCATCCGCTCTAGCCGCGGCCTCTGACGTCGACCGCAGCCTCTGCGTTAGAGCCCGAAGACCTTCTGCACCTCATGCCAGATGGTCAGCATGAGGAAGACCGCAAGCGCGACGAGCACGCCCAGCGCGACGACGAAACGCAACCGCGCGCGTGAGGTCTCCCGTTTGCGTCGGAGGCGCGCGTTCCGGCGTGCACGGTGGTAGTGGTACGCGCGGTCGATCGCCTCGGGGTCGACCGGCGGATCCTGAGGAGCTGCGACGCGCCGCGCTGGTTGGGCCACGCGAGGAGTCTAGTGCCGGTCCCGGTCGCTTCGACCATACTTTTCACGGGTCGGGTTGATGGCGGTCTCACAGATTCAGCGGGAGCTCGACGCCCTTGCGGCCGCAGGGCTGGCCTTGGCCTCCGCCGGCACGCTCGCCGAGGCGCTCCAGATCGTCGCCGACGGCGCTGCCGGCGCCGTCTCGACGGATGTCGCGATCGCCCGCGCCGACGTCGACGGGCGGGCGACGGCACTCGGGGTGGCCACGGCGTCGGAGGCGCTCGCGGCCGAGCTCGCCCGCTCCGGCTTCGCCGTCGGCGAGCTTCCTGAGCACGAGGAGTCGGACTTGCAACGCATCCCGGCCGCGGTCCGTAGCGCGGCCGAGCGAGCGCGGGCCTCGGCCGTCCTCGTCCTGCCGGTACATGTCGACGGTCGCGTGCGCGGCTCGCTCGAGCTCCTGCGCGCCGGCGATCCGTTCGACGCCGGCGAGCGCCGCCTCGCGCGGCTCGCCGCCGGACAGGCGGCGCTCGCGTTCCGCGCGTTCGGCGGCGAGCGGGTGACCGAGGACGGAATGCGCTCGGAGCGTCTGCTCACGCTCGCCGGCGACGCACTCGCGGCCGGCGCGGACGGGTCGCGCACTGCCGAGGAGCTCGTGCGCTTCGCGCTCGACGGCACGAACGCGGAGGGCGCGCTCCTCTGGGCGCGCTCCGACGACGGGGCGCTGGAGCTCGTCGCGTCGGCGGGCGCCGACGTCATCATCGGCAGCGCGCGGACGGCCGCCGAACAGGCGCTGTCGGGGCGCACGGCCGTCTCGATCGAGCGGCTCGACGTCCGCAGCGCTCCAGTTGGGGCAGCCGCCGATCGGGACGCTGCAGCTCCTCTTTGCGTCCGGACGCGAGCCTGCGGAGCCGGATCTCGCGAGCCTCGCGACGTTCGGCGTGCGCGCGGCGCACGCACTCCGGGCGAGCATCCGGTCGCGAAGGGTCGAGCTCGAGCTCGAGCGCACCCGCGCGCTGCTCGCCGTCGTCGGCCAGGCGATCTCGCAACTCTCGCTCGCCCACACGCTCGAGACTGCTGTCGCGCGGGTTGCCGAGCTACTCGATGCCGACCGTCTGGCGGTCTACCTCCGCGAGAACGACCGTCTCTATTCCGCTGCCGACGTCGGGCTCGCCGGGCCCCATGCCCGCCTCGCCGAGCGCCTGCTCGAGCTCTCGCTCGGGCCGTACCGGTCACGCGGGCTGCTCGTCGTTCCGGACGTTGCGGCCGATCCGCGGATGGCGGCAGTCGCCGATGCGGCCGCCGAGGCGGGGATCGACGCCGTCGTCGCGGTGCCGCTGTTCGCACAGGAAGACGTCACCGGCCTGCTCGCCGTCTTCCCTCCGAAAGGGCAGGGGCTGTCGGAGAACGAGGCTGCGCTGCTGACCGCGCTCGCCGCCCAGCTCGCGGTTGCGGTGCAGAACGCACAGCTGCACGAGCGCGCTACACGTCTCAGCGACGAGCGCGAGCGCGCACTCGACGCGGAGCGCGCTGCGTCGAAGCAGGTTCGCGCGCTCTACGAGATCTCGCGCTCGTTTGCGCAGAGCCTGTCGCTCGAGGCGACGCTCGAGGCAGTGACGAGCACGATCGTCGACGTCCTCGACGTGGACGCCGCATTGATTCGCATGCCGGACGAGCGGCGCGACTGGGTCCTGCCACGCGTGCTGAAGGTCGCGGACCCGCGGCTCGAGGCGGCCGTGCGGCCGCTGCTCTTCCGGCCGCAGCCGTTCGGTGCGCACAAGATCCAGCGCCTGTTCCGCCTCGCCGAGCCGTTCCAGCTGACGCCGGAGGAGTTCCCCGAGCTCGCCCCGTTCCTCGAGCGCGGCTGGACGGGCGCCGCCGTGCCGATTGCGACACCGTCGGAGGTGCTCGCGTCGCTCAAGATCATCTCGATGCGCCCCGGCGCACCCGTCACGCAGGAGACGATCGACGAGGCGGTGCGCATCGCTGGACAGGCGGCGCTCGCGATCGACAACGCCCGCCTCTACCAGCAGCAGAAGCAGTTCGCCGACACGATGCAGCGCTCGCTCCTGCCGCAATCGGTTCCCGAGCTCCCCGGCCTGCAGCTCGGCGCCGCGTACGAGTCGTCCGCACGTGTCGACGTCGGCGGGGACGTCTATGACTTCATGGAGCTTCCCGACGGACGCCTTGCCGTCGCGCTCGGCGACGTCACGGGCCACGGCATCGAGGCGGCGGCCGACATGGCGATGGCCAAGTTCGTGTTCCGTTCGCTTGCACGGGACCACGCCGACCCCGGCGACTTCCTCCAGTCGGCCAACGACGTCGTGGTGGGCGAGATCGCCCCCGGCAAGTTCATCACCATGGTCTACGTCGTCATCGACCCCCGCACCGGAGACGTCGCTGTCGCAGGCGCGGGACATCCCGCGCCACGCATCGTCAGTGCGGAGGGAGACGTGACGTCGCTCGACGCCAACGGTCTCGTGCTCGGTGTCGAGCTCGGCCAGGAGTACGAGGACGTGCACGGACAGCTCGACGGCGGCGACGCTGTCGTGCTCTACACGGACGGTGTGATAGAGGCGCGGCGCGAGGGCGAGCTATACGGCGTCCAGCGCCTCGATCGGCTTCTCGCCGAGCGTCGGGATCTGCCGCCGGCCCAGCTCGCGCAGGCCGTGCTCGCCGACTGCCGTTCGTTCGCGCGCGGCGAGCTCGCGGACGACTGCGCCGTCGTCGTCGTTCGGCGGGTGTGATCGAGCTCCGGCGTGCGGCCGGCCGCTTCGCGCGGGTCGGCCACCGCGGCGCGTCCGCGCTAGCGCCGGAGAACACGCCCGAGGCGTTCGCGCTCGCGGTCGAGCTCGGCTGCGACATGCTCGAGTTCGACGTGCTTGCGCTGACCGACGGGACGATCGTCGTCGCGCACGACGCACGGCGCCTGCGCGATCCAGGCATCGTCACGCTCGACGAAGCCCTGGCCTTCTGCGCGGACCGCCTCCCGGGCATCGGCCTTCAGGTGGATCTCAAGCGCCGCGGCATCGAGCGCGACGTCGTCGACGCGTTGCGCCGCCACGGCGTGCTGGAGCGCTCCTGGGTCAGCGGCTTCGACGCGGACTCGCTGCGGCGCGTTGCCGCCCTCGAGCCCGAGCTCCCGCGCTCCTTCACACTGCCGCGCGACCGGCTAGGGGTCTCGAAGCGCGGCCCGCTCGCACCCCTCGTCCGCGGCGCGCTGCGGGCGCTCGGCGCGTCGCTGCCGGGCCGCATCGCGTCCGTCCTCGATCGTGCCCGGGCGACGGCCCTCACCCTCCATCACTCCGTTGCCTCGGCAGAGGCCATCGGCCGTGCGCACGAGCTGGGCGCGCCCGTCTACGTGTGGACCGTCGACGACCCCGCGCTCGCCGAAAGGCTCGTCCGCTGGGGAGCCGACGGTATCATCACCAACGATCCGCGGGTCTTTGCTGGGCTGACAACGTGAAGCTTCTGTGTCTCCTCTTCGCTGCCGGGCTCCTCGTGACGTCCGCGCCCGCGGCTGCCGACGATGCGCCGCCGGCGGCGACCATTCCGTTGGGCGTGACGATCGGAGGCGTGGCCGTCGGTGGACTGACTCCCGACGTTGCCCGCGCGATCGACCGAGCGCTCTCGGCCCAGCCGAACCAGCCGATCTCGCTCGGCGTCACCGTCGTCAGCGGCACGATCGCCGACTTCGTCGGCAAGCTCGCGCGGCGCTTCGATCGCCCGGCGGCTGACGCGAAGCTCTCGCTGCGCAACCTTCGCCCCCGGCTGTCGAAGGAGCGCGCCGGTCACAAGCTCGATCAGCGCCGTGCGGTGCACGACATCAACGTCGCGCTGGCAAACATGAAGCGCGAGCCGCTGCGCCTGACGATGAAGGCGCTGAAGCCAAAGGTGACCCGACGCAACTTCGGGCCGGTCATCGTCATCCGCCGGAACTCCAACCAGCTCTTCCTCTACAACGGCATGAAGTCGTGGCTCTACTTCGCCGTCGCGACGGGGCAGAGCCAGTATCCGACGCCCCTCGGCCGCTTCACGATCATCGTCAAGTGGAGGAACCCGTGGTGGTATCCCCCGAGCTCGCCGTGGGCGCAGGGGCAGAAGCCGATCCCGCCCGGGCCGGACAACCCGCTCGGGACGCGGTGGATGGGCCTGTCGGCGCCGGGCGTCGGGATCCACGGGACGCCGTCGGACACCTCGATCGGCTACTCGGTCTCGCACGGCTGCATCCGCATGCACATCCCGCAGGCGGAGTGGCTGTTCAACCACGTCGACATCGGGACGACGGTCTTCATCGTCGCGGCCTGATGGCACGACCAGTCCGGCTGACTGCGCAGGCACTCGCAGTCGCAGTCGTCGTCGGCCTGCTCGCGCTCCTGATCTGGCGCGTCGCGCACCAGGACACGGCGACGGTCTCGAAGGCGCTCGACCAGGGCGACCATCCCACCGCGCCCGCGTTCGATCTCGCGCGCCTCGACGGTCGCGGCCGCATCGACCTCGCCGCGCTACGAGGGAAGAAGCCGCTCGTGCTCGACTTCTGGGCGTCGTGGTGCACGCCGTGCATCCAGGAGTCGCGACGCCTCGAAGCCGCCATGAGGAAGTACGGGGATCGCGTCGCCTTCATCGGCGTCGACACGAAGGACTTCTCGGCGGACGCCCGCAGCTGGCAGCGTCAGCACGGAATCACGTATCCGAGCGTGCACGACGGGGGCGGGAAGGTGCTCGCGAAGTGGGGAGGACTGCCGATCCCGCGCATCTTCTTCGTCGCGCGCAGCGGCAAGGTCGTCGGCGAGCTGATCGTCGAGGAGGACCTGCCGCGCTACCTGCGGCGAATCGCCGAGTCGTGAGGCTGCTCGTGCTCTTGTTCCTGGCAGCGCTGCTCGCGGCGCCGGTTGCGCGCGCGAGCGACCGGCATCCGACGCAGGCCGAGCTCGAGGGCGAGGTCATGTGCCCCGTCTGCGGGACGACGCTCGACCAGTCCGACTCTCCGGCGGCACAACAGATCAAGCGCGTGATCGCGCGGCGCATCGCCGCAGGCGACACCAAGAACGAGATCGAGGACCGGCTCGTGGCGAACTACGGCGACGCCATCCTGGCCGCGCCGCCGCACCACGGCTTCGGGCTGCTCGCCTGGTGGCTGCCGGTCGTGGGGATCACGGCGGCGGCGGTCCTGGTCGGCGCCGGCGCCTGGCGCTGGTCACGCGTTCGCGAGCCGGCCGCCCCGGCGGCGCCGCTAGACCCGGCGGTCGAGCGCCGGGTCGACGACGAGCTGCGACGCTACGAGTCCTGATGGAGAAGGCAGGGCTTCTCTTTCTGGCCGGGTTCGCCTCGATCGCGTTCCCCTGCGTTCTGCCGCTCGTCCCCGGCTACCTGTCGGCGGTGTCCGCCGTGGATGCCCAGCGGCTCGGTGATCCAGGCGTCGGACGTCGCGTCGCGCTTGCGAGCCTGCCGTTCATCGCCGGCTTCGCGATCGTCTTCGTCGCGCTCGGAGCGGCGG
>MNJC01000072.1 GCA_001920085.1 Actinobacteria bacterium 13_1_20CM_4_69_9 | reverse complement strand
GGCCGACAGCGCCAGCATCCGCAACGACAGCGATGCCATCAAGCCGAGGACGAGCAGCAGTGCAGCGACGCCGAGCGCGACCGTCACCCCCGTCAGTCCCCAGAGCGATCGCCCGACGATCGAGATCGGGATGTCGACGAGCAGCGCACCGAAGGCGATGGGCACCAGCCACTGCGTCCGGTGCATCACGAACATCAGCGGATAGGTGATCGAGAACGCGGCGTTCGCGATCATCCACGGCGCCAGATAGACGACGAGGCGTCCGAGCTCGTCGCCGACGTTCCCTGCAAACGCATCGCCGAGAAACGCTGTCACGACGCGGCCGCCGACGAGCGCGACGAGCCCCGAGGCGGCGCCGACGAGCGCGAGCGACACCCATGCAGCGTTGACGACGTGCGCCGCCGCGCTCTCGGTGTCCAACCCCCGCCGCGTCAGCGGCGCGGTCGCGATCAGCGACAGTGAGAACGCCGTCGCGCTCGTGAACATCCCGGCGAGCAGATAGGCGTACGAGAGCGACGTCACGTTCCCTTCGCCGGTCCCCGCGGCGAAGCGCAAGGCGATCAGGTACAGCGCCTGCGCCGCGAGCGGCACGGCTGCGCCGTACGACAGCAGCCACAGGCGCTGCCGCAGGCGCAGAGGGACGCCGCGATGGCGGCGCACGCGGCTGCCCCGCAGCAGCAGGACGAGGACGGGAATGGCGACCGCGACCGCGCCGTTCAACGTCAACCCCCACGCCAGCGACACGATCCCGTGGGCGTCCGCGGCCGCGACGAAGAAGGTGAGGCCGGCGACGCCGCCGAGCGCGAAGCCGAGCGCCGCCGGGCCGTAGCTGTTCCTCGCCGCGAGAGCGCTCGCGGCCAGTGCGGCCAGCAGCTGGAGGAAGGCCGCAGGGATCAGCCACGGAAGGGCGTCGGCGGCGACCGCGGCGGAGATCTGCGGCAGCCGGCCGGTCACGAGCTCGCCGAAGAAGCCCGCAAACGCGGCGGTCACGACCGACGCCGGCACGGCGACGACGAGGAAGGCGAGGCAGTAGGCCCGGAACTCGGCGCCGAGGCGCCCCTCCTCCTCCGCGCGGGTGAGGTCTGGGACGACGACCATGCGGAAGGCCTGCGCGCCCAGCACGAGGACGAGGTAGACGCCGTATGCCGCCATGAACCCGTCCGTTCGCACGTTCCGCCCGAACTTGTGCGCCAGAAACGCCCCGGCGAGCGCGGCCGCGAGGCTCAGCGCCACATATGAAAGTCCTGTAAGGGCTCCGCTTCGCAGCGCACTCCGGCCGCGGGCGGGGCTAACCTTGGCCTGCTCCTCGGCGAGCACCGCCTGCATGAAACCAGACCGACCCGACTCGACCTGGACGGACGACGCGCTCGCAGACCTGCGGCGCGAGTTCGGCGAGTACTTCTCCGGGCGCACGTGTCTCGTCACGGGAGCCGACGGCTTCATGGGCTCCCACCTGACGGAGGCGCTCGTCCATCTGGACGCGAACGTCGAGGCGTTCGTGCGAGCGACGTCGAGTGGCGCACTGAACAACATCGGCTCGCTGCGCGAGCGTGTGCGCGTGAACTTCGCCGACCTGACCGACAAGACCTCGGTCGACTACCTCCTCAAAGACCTGCTCGACGCGCCGGACAAGCCGTACGTCTTCCATCTCGGCGCGCAGGCGCACGTCGGCGAGTCCTGGCACCGGCCCTACGAGACGGTGATGGCGAACACGGTCGGGACGCTGAACCTGCTGCAGTCGATCGTCGACACCGGGCTCGAGCTCGAGAAGTTCGACACGGCCGGGACGTCGGAGGAGTACGGCAACGTGCGCGAAGCCGTCGCGCACCACCACGACTTCGACGAGGAAGGCGGCCTGATCCTGCACGAGCGCTCGCCGATCAACCCCAAGTCCGTCTACGCGACCTCCAAGGTCGCCGCCGACTTCCTGACCATGAACTACCACGACGCGTTCGGGCTGCCCGGCGTCGTCACGCGGATGTTCAACAACTACGGGCCGCGCCAGAACCCGCGCTACGTCACGGGCACGATCATCACGCAGGCACTCACGCGCGAGACGATCGAGCTCGGCCAGCTCGATCCGATGCGCGACTTCTGCTTCTGCACCGACGGCGTGCGCGGCCATCTGATGGTCGCCGCGCGCGGGATCCCGGGCGACGTCTACGTCTACGGCCAGGGCACGAACGTCTCGATGCGGGACTGGGCCGAGATGATCCTGCGCATCGGCCATGAGAACGGCCACTGGGACAACTCGCGCGAGATCGTCTCGACGGCCGACCGCTACCGCCCAGGGGCGAGCGAGGTGATGGCTTTGCGCGTCGGCTACGAGAAGCTGAACCGCGAGACCGGCTGGGAGCCGCGCGTCTCGTGGGAGGAAGGGGTGGCCAAGACGATCGCGTGGTACGCCGAGAACCGCGACCGCTGGATCGGCCGCGTCGACTGGCTGACGGCGACGCGCGCCCCCGCATGAAAGCGCTCGTCACAGGCGGAGGCGGCTTCCTCGGCTCGCACCTCGTCGACCGGCTGCGCGACGACGGGCACGACGTCTTCGTCGCCCGCCGCGCGGACTACGACCTCACGCGTCCCGACGACACCGCGCGCCTGTTCGCGGACGCGCAGCCCGAGCTCGTCTTCCACCTCGCCGCCGAGGTCGGCGGCATCGGCGCCAACCGCGCGAACCCCGGCCGCTACTGGTACGCGAACCTGATGATGGGGGCGCACATCCTGGAGGAGGCGCGACTCGCGGGGACCCGGAAGCTCGTGCTGACGGGGACCGTGTGCGCGTACCCGAAGGTCGTCCCGCTCCCGTTCAGCGAGGACGATCTCTGGAACGGCTATCCGGAGGAGACGAACGCACCGTACGGCGTTGCGAAGAAGTCGATCCTCGTCGGCGCCCAGGCGTACCGCGAGCAGTACGGCACCGACGCGATCTTCCTGCTGCCGGCGAACCTCTACGGCCCGCGCGACAACTTCCACGAGACGAACGCTCATGTGATCGCCGACCTGATCCGCAAGATGGCCGCCGGCGACGAAGAGGTCGTGCTGTGGGGCGACGGCTCGCCGACGCGTGAGTTCCTCTACGTCGACGACTGCGTCGAGGGGCTCGTGCTCGCGGCCGAGCGCTACGACGGGCCGGATCCCGTCAACCTCGGCGCCGGCAAGGAGATCTCGATTCGCGAGCTCGCCGAGCTCGTCGCCGACGTCGTCGGCTTCCAGGGCAAGATCACGTGGGACACGTCCATGCCGAACGGGCAACCGCGGCGGAGCGTCGACGCGACGCGCGCCCGCGAGCTGTTCGGCTTCGAGGCGCGCACACCGCTGCGCGAAGGGCTCGAACGGACTGTCGCCTGGTACCGAGAGCACGCCGGCGCCCCCGCCCCCGCGTGACCTCCCAGACCGCCGCAGCTCCCGCGCGGCTCGACAGCGCGCTTGCTCAGGCCCGCCGCGCGTGGCGCGCCGCAGCCGAGGTTCGGCCTGCGTACGTGCTCGGGTCGCTCGTGTGCGTCCAGTGGCTCGCCGTCCTCGCGCTCGCGTTGACGGTCCGGCACAACGGCTGGCTCTACTACGCCGGCGGCGACCAGATCTGGCACTACACCGGTGCGTACCTGCTCGCGCACGGCCATCTGCCGCCCTCCTTCGTCGGGTACGGCTGGTCGTTCCTGCTCGCGCCCGTCGCCGCGTTCGCGGGGCCGAACCTCGTCGCGGCACTGCCGGCGATGGTGTCGTTCAACACGCTCGTCCTGTTGCCCGTCTCGCTCCTCTGCATGTACGGGATCGGCGCACGCATCGCCGGTCGCCTGTTCGGGTACCTCGCGGCATTGCTCTGGGTGCTCGTCCCGTACCTCGGGATCGTCTTCGTCGAGGTCGGGTACCACCAGAAGTACACGGAGCTGACGCTGCCGCAGGTCCTCGGCCTGACGTCCGTGCCCGACTTTCCGGCGATGGTCGCGCTGATCGTGTCCGCGTATCTGTGCCTGCGCGCGCTCGAGTCCGAGCGCTGGGAGATCGGCGCGCTGGCCGGGCTCGCGGCGGGCTACTCGATCGCGATCAAGCCCTCGAACGCGCTCTTCCTCGTCGCGCCGGGCGTGTTGCTCGTCGTCGAGCGCTGGCGCTCGCTGCTCGCCTTCGCCGCCGGACTGGCGCCGTCCCTGCTCGCCCTCGCGGTCTGGAAGTACCGCGGCCTGGGCGAGCTGGCCGCAGCACCACCGCAGCCGGTGCGCCTCGCCTCCGGGCCCGGAGACCTTCTCCGCCGCATACACGGGCCGAAGCTGAACAGCTGGAACCACCTGCACCAGGTGCTGCTCGGCTTCCGCGAGCACTTCTGGATCTCCCGCGTGATCGAATGGCTACCGGTCGGGGGGCTCGTCGGGCTGCTGGCACGCTCACGGCGCGGGCTGCTCCTCGTCGGCACCTGGTTCGTCGTCTACCTGCTCGCCAAGGGCACGTACATCCCGGCATCGATCGACGACGCGAGCTTCTTCAGGATCATGCTGCCCGCGTTCCCGGCGTACATCCTGCTGGCCGCATCCGTCGCGCTGCTCGTCCCGGGTGTGCGCGCGCGGCCGGCGCCCGTGCGGCCGGAGCCCACGGGCCCGCGCCTGACGGTTGCCGTCGTCGCGGCGTTCGCCGTCTTCGCCGTGTTGCCGATCGGCGTGCTCGCGGCGGTGCCGCGCCTGCACGACCAGGGGGCCCTCGCCGTCCGCGCGCCGGACACGCTGATCCCTGTCGCGGGCAACGTGCACGCGTCAGTCGAGAACGGCACGGTCAGGCTGACGTGGCGCGGGCTGAAGCCGCGATCGGGACGGGTCTTCTACAACGTCCTGCGGAGCGATGCCCCGAACGGGGACGTCGGGTGCGCCGGACGCCTCAACGGCTCGTCCGACAACTGCGTCCTCTCGACGCAGACGATCGCGACGACCCGCTCGACCGAGTTCACCGACCGTCCCGGGCCCGGGACGTGGACCTACCGGATCGGCGTCTCCGCCAACTGGCTGAACGACCCGACCCTCGGCGACATGTACGTCGTCACGAAGCCGGCCGGCGTCACGCTGCCCTAACCCTCCCGGAGCCGCTGCTCGAGCAGCGCGAGCCGCTGCGCGAGGATCGTGTTCTGATCCGATAGGCGAGAGATCACCGTCGAGTAGTGCAACAGGACGACGAGGATGAAGAGCGCGCCGATCGCGCCGAGGATCGCCGGCGGATACGTCTCGACGCCGAACCAGCCGGCGATCGTGTTCAACCCGCCGCGCCAGAGCGACAGCGCCAGGAGCACGACTCCGGTCAGCAGCCACAGCAAGGCATAGCGCTCCCGCAGCCGCCGCGAGCGGATCAACTCGAAGACGACGACGAGCAGCAGGAACGACGCGACCGCCGCGGCGATGGAGACGGGAAGTGGGGTCATCGGTGGTCCTCCTCGAGTGGGACGGCATATCGACGAAACAGGCCGACGAAGATCGCCAGCAGGACCTTCGTCATGTAGTAGACGGACCGGACCGGGGTGATCGACGACGCGCCGCCGCTGCGCTCGCGCATGGCGACCGGGACCTCCTTCAGACGCAACTTGTGCTTGACGAGCATCACGGTCGCCTCCACCTCGGGATAGTCGTGGGGATAGTCCGCGGCGAAGAGCGTGATCCCTCTGCGGTTCACGGCGCGGAACCCGGACGTCGTGTCGGTCACCTTCTGCCGGACCACGGCCGAGACGACCCCCGCGAAGATCTTGATGCCGACGCGGCGAGCGAAGGACGACCGGTACGCGCCGTCGCCGGTGAAGCGCGAGCCGACGCAGAGGTCGGCCTCGCCGGACAGCACAGGCTCGAGGATCTTCGGCAGCTGGCTCGGATCGTGCTGGCCGTCGCCGTCGATCTGCACGGCGACGTCGTAGCCGTGCTCGAAGGCGAAGCGGAAGCCGGTCTGCATCGCGCCGCCGATCCCGAGGTTGAACGGCAGGCGCAGCACGTGCGCGCCGCGGTCGGCGGCGACACCAGCCGTGCGGTCCGTCGAACCGTCGTCGACGACGACGATGTCGAACCCGGGATCGAACGCACGGATCTCGTCGATCACGCGGCCGACCGCCTCCTCCTCGTTCAGCGCCGGAACGATCGCGATGCGCTCGAGCTCCCCGAGCTGCTCAGCCACGGGCGCCCACCGGCGCACGCAAGCCGACGAGGTCGAGGATCTGGCGTGCGCGGTGTGCGTACGTGTGCTCGTCGAGGACGCGCTCCCGCGCGCGCCGTCCCATCGCCTCGGCGGCGCCGGGATCGGCGAGGAGCTCGCGGTACGCCGCGAGCGCCTCGTCCGCCGACGAGACGACGCGCAGCTCCGAGCCGACGTCGAACCAGCGCTCGATCCCCTCGTGCGGATTCGAGACGATCGCCGCACCCGAAGCGGCGAGCTCGAACGGCCGGCACGTGGACGACGCGTACACGGTCGCGTGGGAGCGGCGCGTCACGTTCAGGTTGATGCGCCCGCGAGAGATGGCCTGGGAGAAGACGTTGAAGGGCACATCACCGATCAGGCGCGCATTCCCGACGTCGCCGCGGAAGTCCTTCCCGCCGAGCGCGAAGTCGATGTCGACGTCCGCCCGGCTGGGCTCGCCGATCAGCGCCTGCATCGACTCGCGGCGGAACTTGTCGCCGTAGCCGTAGAAGAAGACGTCGTACTCCTTCTCGACCGGCGCCGGCTGGAACAGCTCCGGGTCGGCGGCCCAGAAGACCGCCTCCGCACGTCGCGCGCCGAGCCCGCGCAGCCGGTCGAGACCGCCCTCGGAGTTGGAGATGACGAGGTCGTACTCGGACGGATCGGCGCCGTGGTAGTAGTTGAAGCCGGTGTCCATCCCGCCGAACTCCGGCAGGCTCATCGGCACGTCGCCGTCGTAGAAGACCACGGGAACGCCGTAGCGCTCGCGCAGGTGCGTCGGGATTCCGCGCAGGTGCGCCATAGGCACCGTGAAGACGATCACCGCCGCGATGTCCCGCTCGCGCTCGAGAATGCGGTCGAGATGGCGCTGCCAGCGCGGCGTCACGTAGCTCCAGATCGTCTTGCGCGTCAGCCTGTCGCCGAGCGTGTCCTCCGGCTGGTCCTCGGCACGGCGCAGCAGGGTGTCGCCCTTGAGCCTCGCCGCGACCCCGCGCGCGCCGGCGAACAGCTCCGCCTCGCGGTAGAGAGGGTTCGGCGCCGTCCGCCACCAGGGCGATTCGACGGCACGGCCGCGGTAAGGCGTGACGATCAGGTCGACACCGACCTCGTAGAGGCCCTTCCAGATCTGCCACCACGCGGGCGTGCAGCCGTAGCGGAAGTCGAGGTCCGTCGCGGAGGCGACGGCGAGGATCTTGGGCGCCGCTGGCATCGGCTCAGTATTCCTAGCGGCTCAGATCCTGCAGCTTCCGTGCGAAGCCTGCGATGCCGTCGGAGCCGTTGATCCGGATGCGGCCGAGCGTGTAGATGTCGGCCGGGCGACCGAGGCCATAGTTCGTGGTCGTCGCGCCGAGGTAGCCGGCGCGCCTCACCGCCGCGACCACGCGCTGGTCGTACCGGCCCGACGGGTAGCAGAAGAACGCGACCGGGACGTGGAACAGCTGCTGCAGCTCCACCCGCGAGCCGTCCACCTCATGCCAGAGCTGCGCGCTGCCCACGTGAGTCAGGTCGGGGTGCGTGATCGTGTGCGCGTCGAGCTCCCAACCGGCGCCGAGCATCTCACGCACTCGCCAGGGCGGCATCGTGTACTTCGACTTCAGGGCGTTCACCTTGAGGTTCAGCACGCCGGGCCAGTGCAGCCGCCGGAGCACCGGCAGGGCGTGCGTGTCCTGCCCGAGCGTCCCGTCGTCGAACGTCAGCACGATCGGCCGTGCAGGCAGCGGCGTGCCGCGCAGCCAGTACTCGTACACGCGGTGCAGCGTCACCGCGTGAAAGCCGTGCGCAGCCAGCCAGCTCATCTGTCCGGCGAAGTCCGACGGACGCACGAAGAGCTCGGGGAACGCCGCGCCTGCGGGAGCGTCCGCGATCACGTGGTACATGAGAATCGGCACCGGACGATCGTGTCGCGCGACGGCCGCGTTACCGCCGACGGTTGTAAAGAGAAAGGAAACAACGACGAGGACCGCCGCTGCGTGCGCTAGCTTCAGGCGGGGTCGTATGCGTCGCACAGTTCTCTTCGCCGTCGTCGTCATCGTGTTGCTGTTTGCGCCGCCGGCGCCGGCGGCCGTGACGCAGCTTATGCCGGGCGTCTCCTACCAGCGCATTCTGCGGTGGACACCGGCCGGCCCCGTCGCCATGTACGTCGTGACGGCGCCCAGGCCGCAAGGCCTCTACAGGCTGACGACGCTGCTCTCGAACGGGACGATCGTCGGCCGGCAGACCGTGTCGTCGATGGAGCGCGATGCGTCGTCGCAGATGACCACGGTCGGCGTCAACGGCGACTTCTTCCACTGGACGGGCGGCTGGCCGAGCGGCCTGCTGATCCGAGACGGCGTCGTCGAGCATCAGTCCGCTCTCGGCCGTGCTGCCGTCGGCATCGACACGAGCGCGACCCTGCACACGGAGAAAGTCCGGTGGTTCGGCCGTTGGCACGGGCCGGACAACGTCTGGTTTCCGCTCTCCCAGCTCAACGAGCCGCCGCGCAAGAACGCCGCAGCGCTGTTCACGCCGGTCTGGGGCGGTGACACCCCCGCCGTCAAGAACGGCGTGACCGTACTGCTCGAGCCGTTCCCACCGGCGAGCCCACGCACGGACCTCGTCGGGACGATCGCGTCCGTCGGCAGCGGCGCGAGCACCGACGTGCCCGCCGACGGCGCGGTGATCGTCGCGCGCGGGACCGCAGCGCGTCCCTTCGCGGCGCTTCCCGTCGGAGCGCAGATCACGGTGCGCATCCCGCTGCCGAACGACTGGGCCTCGGTGACCGACGCCGTCAGCGCAGGGCCGACGCTCGTTCGGGACGGCAAGCCCATCTTCAACGCCGGTGAGGCGCTGACGCCCGTGCAGCTACACGGCCGCGACCCGCGCACTGCGATCGGCCAGAAGGCGGACGGGTCGATCGTGATGGTCGCGGTCGACGGGCGGCGGCCGGGCTGGAGCATCGGCATCACGAACTGGGATCTCGCGCAGACGCTCGTGCGCGACGGCTGCGTGACGGGGTTTGCGCTCGACTCCGGCGGCTCGACGACGATTGCGTTCGACGGGAAGGTGCTCAACCGGCCGTCCGACTCGTACGGCGAGCGGCCCGTCGGCGAGGCGCTCGTGATCGCGTACACCGGCGTCTACGTTCCGCCCGTCGGGGCGACGCTCTCTCCGAATGCCGACGGCGTCGCCGACGTCGAGGCGCTGACGTACAAGCTCGTGCGCCCGTCGACGGTGAGCGCGAAGCTGATCGCGCCGGACCGCAGCCCGCTCGAGCTCGACGTGGGCACGAAGGCCCCGGGCCGCTACAAGCTCGCCTGGAACGGGGCAGGAGCGCCGGAGGGCCGCTACCACTGGAACGTCACGGCGTCGGACGACCAGGGCCAGGTGTCCACCGGCGACCGGGCGTTCGCTCTCGACAACACTCTCGGCTTCCTCCGCGTGCGCGCGAACGCGCGCACGATCGGCTTCACGCTGACGCGCGACGCGGCCGTCCGGGTGACGATCGAGCGGCGGAGCGGCACGATCCTCCGCACCGTCGCCAAAGGACTACGGCGCGCCGGCCCCGTCGTCGTCAGGTGGAATGGTCGCGACGGACACGAGAAGCTCGTGCGCGGCACGTACGACGTTCGCGTCGCGGCGACCGGTCCGTACGGCCTTACGCAGCTAGTACGCGCCGCGACGCGCTAGCACCGCGGGGAGCGTCTTCGCGAGAATCGAGATGTCGACCCAGATCGACCAGTTCTCGATGTAGTAGAAGTCGAGCCGCACCAGGTCGTCGAAGCTGAGGTCGATGCGGCCGGAGACCTGCCACAGCCCGGTCATCCCCGGCAGCACGAGATAGCGCTTGCGGTGCCACTCCTGCAGCTGCTCGTAGTCGCGGATCGGCAGCGGGCGCGGGCCGACGAGGGACATCTCGCCCCGCAGGACGTTGAGCACCTGCGGCAGCTCGTCCAGTGAGTAGCGGCGGAGGAAGCGGCCGACGCGCGTCACGCGCGGGTCGTCCTTGATCTTGAACAGCGGGCCCGATGCCTCGTTCGATGCCTCCAGCGCGCCCTGGCGCTCGGCGGCATCCGCGTACATCGTCCGGAACTTCATCATGCCGAACGGCCGGTCGCCGAGCCCGATGCGCTGGTCGCGGTAGAACACGGGCCCCGGCGACGACAGCTTGATCGCACATGCGAGCGCCGCCCACAGCGGCGACCCGATCACGATCACGAGGGTCGAGACGACGACGTCGAACGACCGCTTCACGCCCCACTCCCAGCCCGCGAACGCAGGCGGGCGCAGCTCGAACAGCGGCGTGCCCTCACCCGGGATGTACTCGGCGCGCTGCAGGAGCAGCTCGGTCGTACGCGGCGCGATCTTGACGCGGACGCCGAAGCTGTGGGCCTCCTCGACGAGCTCCCAGAGCTCGTCCTCGGTGAAGCCCCCGTCCGTGACGATCAGCTCGTGCACGTCGCGGTCGCGCAGGATGTGCGGCACCTCCTCCAGGCCGCCCAGAAAGGGCAGCGGCCCGGTGTCGCGGGCGTGCGGCGCGACCGCGCCGAGGAACTCGTAGCGGATGCCGCTGCGGTCCGAGCCGAGCGTGTGCCGAAGCTTCGTCAGCTGCTCGCCTTCGCCGACGAGCACCGCGCGGCGACGGACGCCCGCGAGCTGCAGGACGTCGCGCGTGAGCACGTCGTAGCTCGACCGCAGCAGCGAGATGAGGAGCGCGGTCAGCACGAGCGCCGTCGGCGTGAGCCCGTAGGTCGTGAAGTGATATCCGGTGCCGAGCCCGAACGCGAGCGTGATCAGCGCCACCAGGATCAGCGACGCGACGATCTGCCCCACGCCTGCGCGCGACTCCCGGCGCCGGTAGAGGCCGCCGACCCAGAACACGAGCACCGTGATGACGGTGAGGAACGGCAACCAGTCCGTCTCCGTCTGCCACAGGATCCCCCAGAGCGGCGGCCACTGGCCGAGGTAGAGCTCGCGAAAGATCAGCGCGATGTAGAGACCGCAGACGAGCCCGACGAGGTCGATCGTCACGAGCACGGCGACGCTGAGGAGCCGCCGCCCGGCTGCGACGAGGTTCGCGCGCGAGAAGACGTACGGCCGCGCCGAGCGGATGTCCTCGACGGGCGCCGCCGACGCGGGCACCGTCTCGTCGGACCGCACGGCGGGCTTCGTGCTCACCGGCGCAAGTGTACTTTGGAGCCTCCGTGGGCCTGGAACAGCTCAGCGACCGCTATGCCAAGCACAACCGCAACGAGCGCGGTGCCGGCTTCGTGTTCGCCGGCCCCGAGCGCGCGGCCCTGTTCAAGCGCTACGTCGGCGGGCCGGGTCGGCGCGTGCTCGATCTCGGCTGCCGCGACGGCGCGCTGACGCGGGCGTACCTCGACGGGAACGAGGTCGTCGGATTCGACGCCGACCGGGAGGCGCTCGCCGCGGCCGCCCGGCTCGGGATCGAGACCCACTGGGCCGACCTCGATCAGCCCCTCGAGCTCCCGGACGCGAGCTTCGACGTCGTCGTCGCAGGCGAGCTGCTCGAACATCTTCGTGACCCGCAGGCGCTCGTCGCGGAGATCCGGCGAGTCCTGCGTCCCGGCGGCACGCTCGTCGCGTCCGTGCCGAACGCCTATCGCCTCAAAGGACGGCTGCGCTTTCTGCTCGGACGACCACCCGAGTCGGATCCGACACACCTGCAGATGTTCGCCGCCGCCGACGTGCGCACGCTGCTCTCGGGGCTCGAGGACCCGCGGCTCCACTTTGTCGCAGGGCGGCTCGTGCCGCTTCACCCGAGGCTGTTTGCGAACGACATCGTGTTCGCGGGACGCAAGCCGCGCTGAAGCTCGCGCAGGTCGGTGGCGGTGCGCTTCAGCCCGAGAAACGCGAGCCCGACGCGGAGCGCACCGGCTCGCCGGGAGCCACGTCGGCTCCTGGAGCTGTAAGTGCGCTGCGCCGTCCTCGAGGTACGAAGGACGGAACGACGTCGCGCTGCAATCCGCGTAGCCGAGCTCCGCCACGACGCGCGCGACGTCGCCGTCGAAGTACCAGCCGCCGCCGCAGAACAGCCTCACGTCGAGCCCGACCGAGCGGAGCCACTCGCCCTGCTCGCGCACGAGCCCGGCGGGGTCGCCGCTCCTTGGCCGGGCATGATCGGGCGCCGTCCAGTGCGTATGCAGCCCGAGGGGCCCGAGTTGCTCCGCCTCGCGCGCGCGCTCGAGCCACAGCTCTTCGTTCTCGCCGCCGGCGGGCGGGCGGATCAGCGCGGCGATCGCGAACCCCCCGGGCCGGCGCCGCTGAAGGTCCGAGAAGCGCCGCCACACCTCCTCGTCCAGTGGACGCTCCACATGACACGAGACGACGGCGTACCGTCCGTGCAGTATTGAGCCCGTGTGCGGCATCGCCGGACTCTATTCGCCCGCAGGCACGCCGAATCCGGAGCTCGTCGACGCGATGCGCGCCGCGATCGTCCACCGCGGTCCGGACGACGGCTCGACCGACGTCTTCGGCCGCTGCGTCCTCGGCCACCAGCGCCTGAGGGTGATCGACCTCGACACGGGCTACCAGCCCGTGTCGAACGAGGCCGGCGACGTCATCGCCGTCTTCAACGGGGAGGCGTACAACTTCGCGGAGCTGCGCAGCGAGCTGCGCGGCCACGACGTGCGCGGCACGGGCGACACGACCGTCCTTCCGCACCTGTACGAGGAAAGCGGCACGCGTTTCGTCGAGCGCCTGCACGGCATGTTCGCCCTCGCTGTGTGGGATGCGCCCCGCGAGCGGCTGGTGCTCGCGCGCGACCGGCTCGGCAAGAAGCCGTTGCTCTACACACGGCTCGCGGACGGGACCTTTGCGTTCGCGTCGGAGCTGAAGGCCCTGCTGCGGTTGCCGGGGCTTGCACGCGACGTCGATCTCGCGGCGATCGATGCATACCTCGCCTTGCAATACGTTCCGGGCGACGGCACGGCGCTCCGGGGGGTGCGCAAGGTTCCGCCCGGGCACCTGCTCGTCGTCGAAGGCGAGAGCGAGACGCTCGAGCGCTACTGGGCCCCCGCGCCCGCTGAGCCGAGCGCGAGTGACGAGGAGTGGCTGGAGCGCGTGCGAACGACGGTGGCCGCAGCCGTGCGCAGGCGCCTCGTCGCCGACGTGCCGCTCGGCGCGCTGCTCTCCGGCGGGATCGACTCGAGCATCGTCGTGGCGCTGATGTCGCAGGCGTCGTCCGGGCCCGTACGGACGTTCACTGTCGGCTTCGCCGACGAGCGCTACGACGAGCGCACGTACGCGCGTGCAGTCGCAGAGCGATACGGCACGGTGCACGAGGAGCTCGAGATCGTCGAGGACGTGGCAACGACGCTGCCGCGACTCGCCGCGGCATACGACGAGCCCCTCGGCGACGAAGCGGCGCTCCCCACGTTTCTGATCGCCGAGCAGGCGCGTCGTCACGTCACGGTGGCACTGTCCGGCGACGGCGGCGACGAGGCATTCGCGGGATACGAGCGCTACATCGCACACGCGCTTGCGGAGCGCGTGCCCGGGATGGCCGCGCGCGCGGGCGCCGCGGCCGTGCGGCTCGCTCCCTCGGCGCGGCGCGAGCCGCGCTCGGCACTCTTCCGCGCCGCGCGCTTCCTCGACGTCGCCGCGACGCCTCGCAGCGAGCGCTACGCGCGGTTGATGGAGGTCTTCCCGCTCGAGCTGCGCCGCGAGCTCTGGCTCGAATCGCGCCACGCGGCACCCGTGCAGCTCGATCCGCAAGCCGGGGGGATCGCGGCCCTGCAGCTGCTCGACCTCGCGACCTACCTTCCGGGCGACCTCCTGCTGAAGGCGGACATCGCATCGATGGCGCATTCGCTCGAGCTGCGCGCGCCGTTCCTCGACCACGACGTCGTCGCGCTCGGCCTTGCGTTGCCGGATCACCTCAAAACGCGCGGGCGCGAGGGCAAGGTCGCGCTGCGACGCGCGTTCTCCGACGACCTGCCGCCCGACGTCGCGCAGCGCGGCAAGACGGGCTTCGGAGTCCCGCTCGGGCGGTGGTTCCGCGACGACCTGCGCGAGCTCGCGCGCGACGTGCTCCCCACGGACCGCGGCTGGTTCCGCCCGGACACCGTGACGCGCCTGCTCGACGAGCACGAAGGCGGCAGCGCCGACCACGGCCACCGGCTGTGGTGCCTGCTGATGCTCGAGCTCTGGGTGCGTGAGCACATGGAGACGCCCGCGCTGGTCGCCGCTTGAGCGGCAAGGTCGCCGGTTGAGGCGCGCTCACCTGTGGCTGGTCGCCCTCGCGGCGATCGTCCCTCGCGTGATCGTGCTCCTGCACGAGCGCGAAAAGATCCTCGGCGCCTTCACGGACAAGAGCGACGACTTCGCCCTGACGTTCGTGCACCACGGGACGTTCGGGCTCGTCCCCGGCCAGCCGTCGGCCTACACACAACCCCTCTACGGCTTTTTTCTCGTGCCCGTCTACTGGATCTTCGGCCGCGAATGGTGGTCGGTCGGATTCGCGCAGATCCTCGTCGCGACAGCCACGGCGTTCCTCGTCTATGCCATCGGCGCGCGCATCCTGTCGCGGGGCGCCGCCGTGTTCGCGGCGGTCGTCTCCACGCTCAACCCGTACCTCGTGTGGCACGACGTCCATCTGAACCGGGAGATCCTCGACCAGCTGCTCGCGGCCGCGATCGTGCTCTGCGTGCTCGTCGCCGCCGATCGACGCTCGGCGGGCTGGGCCGTCGCGGCGGGCATCTACGCAGGCCTCGCGATCCTCGGCAACGTCCGGCTGCTGGCGCTGCCGGTCGTGCTCGCGGTCTACCTCCTCTTCCGCACGGGCTGGAGCTGGATGCCGGTGGCGCTGCTCGCCGCCGCCGCACTGGCGGTCGCACCCTGGGTGGTGCGCAATCGCGTCGAGGTCGGCTGCTTCGCGCTGACGACGGACGGACGTGCGTTGTGGAAGGCGAACAACCTCCAGACGTACTCCCTGTTGACGCACGGAAAGTGGATCGACGACGTCAAGGAGCCACCGCCGCCGGCTCGCCCGCTGACTCCGGAGGAGGCGCGCGTCATCTACCAGCGCGGCGGCGGCAAGCGCAAGATCGACGAGTGCGCGAACGAGTCGTACTACCAGCACAGGGCGTGGGTGTTCGTGCGCGACCATCCCGGCGCGAAGGCGAAGCTCGCCGGGCTCGCCGTGCGGATGGAATGGGACCCGCGCACGACCGCCTCCGCGACGGACTCCGGACGCGGCGTGCTCCGCACCTGGGCGCAGCCGCTGTACACGTCCGTCCTGTATGCGCTGGCGATCGCCGGGCTGTTCTTCGCGCCGCGGCGCTTCGTCGGGCTGGCGCTGCTCATCCTCGCGTACCAGACCCTCGCCGCGATGGTCTTCGTCGGCGCGACGCGCTACCGCATCTCGACGGACTTCCTGCTCGCGTTGCTCGCCGCAGCGGTGTTCGAGCGTGTGTTCGGCCGGCGCCTGCGTCGGGCGTGAAGGTCCGGCACGTCCACCGCATCGGCGGGATCGGCGGCTCCGAGCGCCACCTGCTGACCCTGCTCCCCGCACTCGCGGAGCGGGACGTCGACGTCAGCTTCCTGGGCCTCGACGATCCGGCGCGCGCGCCCGACCCCTTCTACGACGCGCTGACCGTCCCGTACGAGCGCCTGTCGGCGCCGCATGACGTCGACCCCGTGCTGGCCCGGCGTGTGCGGGCAGCCGTGCGCGACGCCGACATCGTCCACACGCATCTCGTGCACGCGGACGTGTACGGCGCACTCGGCGCGCGGCGGCTGGTGTCGACGAAGCACAACGACGATCCGTTCCGCGCCGGCGCGTTCCGGTTCGTCGAGCGTGCGCTTGCGAGGCGTGCGTCAGCCGTGATCGCCATCACCCATGCGCTCGCCCGCTTCCAGATCGAACGCGTCGGCCTGCCGCGGGAGAAGGTGCAGGTGATCCACTACGGCCTCGACGACCTCCCGCCGGCGTGGGGCTCCAATCCGCCGGATCCCGTGCCGGCCGCGGCGCGCGTGCTGCTTGCGATCTGCCGGCTCGAGCCGCAGAAGGGCGTCGACGTCGCGATCCGCGCGCTGCAGGACATCGACGACGCTCACCTCGTCGTGCTCGGCGAGGGCCCGCAGCGTGCGGAGCTCGAGCGCCTTGCGGGCGATCGCGTCTACATGCCGGGCCGCGTCGCCGACGTCGCCGCGTGGCTGCGCCGCGCGGACGTCCTGGTGCATCCCGTGCGTTGGGAAGGCTTCGGGCTGGGCGTGCTCGAGGCGATGCTCGCGGGCGTGCCGGTGGTCGCGACGAACGTGAGCTCGCTGCCCGAGCTCGTCGGCGGCGCGGGCCTCCTCGTGCCGCCCGACGACCCACACGCGCTGGCGGAGGCCGTCAACGAGGTCCTGACCGGCTCGGCCGACTACGGCGAACGCGGCCGCGCGCGGGCGCGGGCCGAGTTCAGCGTCGCAAAGATGGCCGACCGGACGCTGGCCGTGTATCGCCGAGCGCTCGCTCCACCTCACTGAGCCAGCCGGCGCCTCCGCTGGGCTAGTTGAGCGCCTGCCGGTACAGGAGCTCGGTGCGGTCGGTGCAGCGCTCCTGCAGGAACTGCTCGAGGGCGCGGCGCCGGCCGGCCGCGCCCATCTCGGCCGCGCCGGGGAGATCGGATCCATCGCCTCGAGCGCCACCATCCCGAAGCCCTCGCCCATGGAAGGAACGACCACGGCGGCGGCCTCCTCGATCGCGCGCTGGATCGGCGCGACGTACCCGAGGAAATGCACGGCGTCTTCGATCCCGAGCTCCTTGGCCAGTGCGCGCAGCGCCGGCTCGAGCGGGCCCCGGCCGGCGAGGTCGAGCCGGAGCGCCGGCACCTGCCGCCGCGCCTGGGCGAACGCACGCAGCAAGACGATGTGGCCCTTGATCGGGATCAGCCTGCCGACGCACAGCAGCCGCGGCACGCCACCCGCATACGGACGCGGCTCGCCGTCCGGCTCGATGCCGTAGTGGACGATCTCGAAGCTCGCGCCGTCGAACCCCTCGACCTCCTCGAGATAGCGGGCGAGGCCCCGCGAGATCGCGATGTGGGTGTGGGCGAGGCTCGCGATCGCGCGGTCGCCGAGCGCGAAGCCGCGGTTCTCGCGGAACTCGTTGAAGCCGTGCTTCGTCGAGACGCGGATCGGCACACCCGTGAGCGCACCGGTCAGCTGGCCGTAGACGTCGGCGTGGACGAGGTGCGTGTGGAGGATCGTCGGCCGGGTGCGCGCGAGATAGCCGGCAATGCGGAAGAACGCGATCGGATCGACATCCGCCGCGAGCGGGATGGCGTCGAGTGCGATCCCGCGCGCTCGCAGCTCGCGCGCGAAGTCCCAGGCGCCCGGCTCGTGTTCGTGCAGCATCAGGAAGCGCACGTCCCAGCCGCGCTCCTGCAGCTGCGGCAGGAGCGACAGCAGGTGCGCCTCCGAGCCCGAGATGCCCGCGACCTTCTGCAGGTGGAGGACGTTCACGCGGCCGCCGCCAGGACGCCGTCCGCCCACGTGTCGACGGAGTGGCGCTTCGCGACGCGCTCGCGCAGTGTCCGCCCGATCTCGGCGCGCTCGTGCGTGCCGAGCGCCGCGAACCAGCGCAGGCGCTCCGCGAGGCTCTCCGGGGAATCGCGGTCGAAGAAGAGCGGATAGCCGGCGAAGAGGTCGTCGAAGACCGGGTTCGACGCGATGACGGGCAGGCATGCCGCCGCCGCTTCGTAGACCACCTTGTCGGGCGCTCCCGCCTCCATGTTGTTGACGAGGACGTCCGAGCGCGCGAACAGCCCGGGGACCTCCGCGCGCGGCACGGCGTCGTCGAGCGCGACGCCCAGCCGGGCGAGCTCTTCCCGGTGGCGCCGCTCGAGCTCGTTGAGCGCGGCGCCGTGCAGCTCGACCTGCACGCCCTCGACCTCGCGCGCTGCACGCAGGATCGTCTCGATCCCCTTTGCGGGCGAGTACCGGCCCAGCACGAGTGCGCGCAGGCCGGGACGCGCCGCGCGCTCCGTGCAGGCGAACTCGCTCACGTCGATACCGTGCCCGATGGGACGGACCTTCGCCGAGTCGAGCGGGAACGAGCGCGCGTCGACGCTGACGATCGCCGTGGCGAGCCGCTCGGCGGCGCGCAGCTGCGCCGACGCCTTCCAGTGGGTGTACCAGAGCAGGAGCGGGATGCGGCGCGGCCGCACGAGCGGCGCAGCGAGCAGGACGTAGACCGGGATCATGTGCGCGACCACGGCGTCGCCGGGCAGCGCCCGTACGAGCTCACGTTCGAAGTGCACGAGCCGGCCGGGACGGCTCGCGGCGCCGAACGTCCGCACCTCGACGTTGTCCGGCAGGTCGCCGCCGTCGGCGGACTGCGCCAGCACGACGACCTCGTCCACACGCGCGGCGAGCGCGCGGATCTTCGGGATCGTCGCCGCCAGCGCCGGGTGCGCCGGATCGACCGCCTGCGTGAGGAAGATCAGCCGTCTCATCGTCAGAAGAAGTCCGTGTCGCCCAGCGTGAAGCGCCACGCGCGAGGATCCGTGTCGAGCCGGCCCGCGAGCGCCTTGCCCATGAAGTGCAGCGTGCGCGGTGTCGGCACGAAGCCGCAGGAGAGGTACGCGGGCTCCTCGCCCCGCGCGGGCACCGCGAAGACGAGCCGCGTGCCCGGCTTCACTGCCGCCAGGCAGGCGCGCAGGAGCGGCCGCACCGGCCCGACGAGATCCGCGACGAGCGCGACGTCGCGGCCGCGATGCCGCTTGTGCCCGAGCACTGCATACCCGTCGCCGGCGCGGTACGCCGAGTAGTCGCGCGGCGACTCGAGGTAGCGCCAGTTCAGGTACGCAGCGTCACGCACGATGTGGTTCGGCCATGTCGCGGCGGCATCCGAGCCGTGCTCGAACTGCGCGACCGCAGCGGCCGCCTTGCCGCCGAACGGCAGCGGCCGCGCCCAGATGCGATAGCGCGAGATCTCCGTCCACCCCAGCGGGCCGAGGAAGAGCGGCGCCGTCGGCGCGGACGCAAACGCGAGCACGACGGCGACGCCGCGCTCCTGCGCTTCCTGCTCGTGCTTGCGCTCGAGGGCGACGAAGATTCCGCGACCGCGCGCGACAGGATCGGTCGTCGCGTGCACCGAGAACGACGCCGTGTGCTCCTCCCCGCCGAGCACCATGCGGTAGAGCGAGTGCGACGCGACGCCGATCACGCGCCCGTCGTCGCGGGCGACCGACATCAGCGACCCGGCGGGGTTGCGCGAGAACCACCAGTCGAACTCGTCGCCGCCGAGCGCGTCGTCGCCCCACGCATCGTGGAGCAGGCGGAGGTAATCGCCCCGCTGCGCGGGCTCGTACGACGCGAGCTCGTAGTCCATTACTTCGTGGACGTGCCGAGCGCGGCGTTGAACAGGCGCCGCGCGTGCGTGCCCGTGACGGTGTCCTTGACGGAGATGAGATCGCACGCGCCTGCGAGCACGAGCTCGAACGTCCGCGGCGAGTACGGCTCGATGTTGTACCGGCGGAGCTGCAGCGGATCGGTGGCCGGCGAGTTCGCGCCCGAGACCGCGGTGAACGCGACGTCGTAGCCGGCCTGGCGCACGAGGCTCAGGTGCACCGGCTTGTAGTGCGCCTCGGATCCCTTCACGTAGGAGAACGCGCGCACGGGCCGGTCGAGTCGCTCCTCCAGCCGGAACTTGGAGAGCGCGATCTCGCGCGCCGCTTCGTCGACCTCCAGATCGGCGAGCGCCCGATGGGAGATCCCGTGAGACTCGATGCGAACGCCCCGGCGCTCGAGCTCCACGAGCTCGTCCCAGTCGATCGTCCGGTTGAGAATGCCCTGCGCGGCAAGGTGCTCCTCGTGCGGCAGCGGCAGAGGGTCGCTGAGATAGCCGAGCGGGACGAACAGGACGCCGGGATAGCCGTACTTCTCGAGCACGCGTGCGGCGTTCTCGAGATTGTCGTGGTAGCCGTCGTCGAACGTGATCAGCACGGCCTGCGGCGGCAGCGGCTTCCCGTCGACGTAGTGCGCGAGCACGGCGTCGAGATCGACGACTTCGTAGCCGAGCTGCCGCAGCTGGTCCATCTGCTCGTCGAACAACGACACCGGCATCGTCAGCGGGTTGCCGGGGAGGTCGTTGACCTTGTGGTACATCAGCACGCGCAGGCTGCGGTGGCCGTTGCCGTTCGCGCCGATCGCTGCGGCCGTCTCGCCGATCGTGCGGTAGACCGAGTTCTTCAACCGCTGCTTGATCCGCTCCGCGCGCACCGGTGGCTAGCGTAGCCCAGCGATCCGCTCGACCAGCGCGCGGACGCGGGAGGCGAACTCTTCCGGAGAGCTCGTCCAGAAGTCCGCGCTCGCGTGGGCGCCGGCCGACAGCCGCTCTGCCAGCTCGCGGTCGCTGAGAATCCGCACGATCGCGTCGGCGAGGGCCTGCGCGTCTCCCGGCTCGACGAGGAGGCCGTTCCGGTCGTGCTCGACCAGGTCGGGAATCCCGCCGACGCGGGTGGCGACGACCGGCCGGGCGCGGCAAAACGCCTCCACGATCACGCGGCCCATCCCCTCGGACCGCGACGGCAGGAGCAGCGCGGTCGCGTCGTCCAGCGCGAGCGACACCTCGGGCTGCGTGAGCCGCTCGTCCCACGACGTCTGTCCCGGGACGTCTCTCAGCAGCTGCTCGACGACCGGGCGGAGCGTGCCCGCGCCGACGAGGCGAAAGTGCGCGTTCGGCACGTGCGGCGCGGCGAGACGCCAGGCGTCGGCGAGGCCGTCGACGTTCTTGTAGCGCTCGAAGACGCCGACGAACAGCGCCTGCGGCTGCTCGGGCAGCGGCTGCGGCGGCGCCTGCAGGAACGAGTCGAAGTCCATGTAGGCCGGAAACTCGTCGGCCGGCTCGAGGCCGAGCTCGCGCACGAGCGACGTCGTGTAGCCGGTGATCGTCCGGATGCCGTCGGCGTTCCGCAGGCCGCGCAGTGCGACGCGGTCGGCGACCGGGTTGAGCGCGGCCCGCACCCGCGAGCCGTACAGACGAGTCGGCGCACGCCAGTCGCCGTGCAGGTCGGCGATCACTGCGGTGTCCGCACGCGCGAGCCTCCGTCCCGCGAGAGCAGCAGCGGCCTCGTGCGCTCCCTGCGCCAGCACGGCGTGCGGGCGGAACGAGCGCAGCTCACGGGCGATGCGGACGGGCAGCGCGGCGAAGAACGCCGGGCCGTCGAAGGCAGGCAGCGCGCGGGCGAGGTTGAAGCGCTCGTCGTGGCCGTCGCCGCCGGCGAGCACGCGGTAGTCGAGCTCCCGCCCGACGGCGTCCCACCTCCGCTGCAGGCTGGGAGAGAGCGGCAGCTGCACACGCCGCGAGACGAACAGCACGCGCGGCTTCACGCGCTCGCGACCCTGCGCAGCGTCGTCTCGAGCTCGCCGAACACCCGCTCCGGAGCGTATGCGGCGACCGACGACGCGGCGGCGGAGCGCAGCCGCTCGCGCAACCCGGCGTCTCCGAAGTACCGCCGCACCGCCTCGCCGAGCGCGGCGCCGTCGCCGGCCGGAACGAGCAGGCCGTTGACACCGTCGCGCACCACCTCGGCGACGCCCCCGGCTTCCATCGCGAGCACCGGCGTGCCGACCGCGAGCGCTTCGACCACCGTGTGCGGGAAGTTCTCCCAGCTCGACGACAGGATGGAGGCGTCCGCGGCGCGAAACAGCTCGACGACACGCCGCCTCGGCTGCGCGCCGAGGAACGTGACGCGGTCGGCCACGCCGACGTCGGCCGCGTGGCGCTCGAGCGCGGCGCGGTCGGGCCCGTCACCGGCGATGACGAGCCGCACGCCGTCGGCGGCGGCCACGGCGTCGAGCGCGCGCGTCAACGACTTCTGAGCCGTCAGGCGGCCGGCGAACGCGAGCGTCGCCCCATTGAGGCCGAGCTCCCGCCGCAGCTGTTCGCGCTCGGGCAGGGCCGGGAGAGCGGGAACGGGGTTCGGGAGGACGCTGACGCGGTCCGGCGATATGCCCCAGCCGAGCACGAGCTTGCGCAGATACGCGCTCGGGCAGTAGACGTAGGCCGCGCGGCGGAGCTCGAAGTCGCGCGCGCGCCGGAGCGCGAAGCCGAGCGGGCCGCCTCCGCCGCCCTGGAACTGGTCGACGTCCCCCTCCACCAGGCCCCGGCGGCGCGAGCGCTCGAACGCGGGATCGGCGGTGAGCTTGACGACGTACGGGCGGCGCGCCGCCAGCGCGCCGGCGGAGCTACGTCCGAACATGCCCGTCGTGTAGACGACGTCGGCGCGGCGCGCACGAGACCGGACGAGCGCCGCCCCCCGAAGGTGCCGGACGCCGACCGGCAGCGACCGCGAGACCCAGCGCACGGAATAGTCCTCGGGCGCGGGGGCCCGCTCGGCCGTCGTGACGACCTCGACGTCGTGGCCGCGGCCGGCGAGGAAGCGGGCCACGTCCGGCGCATGGCTCGCGGGCCCCCCGACGTCCGGCGGCCAGATGCCCGAGACGATCAGAGCCCTCACGGCAGAGCTGCCTCGACGAAGGTGGCACCGGCCGGCGCGGGCTCACGGCGGATGCGCAGGAACAGGAACGTCCAGCAGACGCAGAATGCGACGCTCGATGCGAGCACCGCCGACGCCGCGCCGGTCGCGCCCCACTCCTTCCCGAGGATCGCCACGAGCGGGATCAGCACGAGCAGCTCGACGCCGTGCGTCCAGATGCGCAGCGCCGGTCGCCCGATCGAAACGGGAAACGACTTCGTCCAGCCGTAGACCATCCGCAGGGCGCCGGCGACGATGACGATGCGCGTCGCGTCGACGGCGCCGACGTTCTTGGCGGAGAAGAGCAGCTTCGCCAGCTCCGGCGTGAAGACGAGCAGCGGCGGCAGTATCACGACGGCGAGCGCGGCCATGCCCAACATGTACCGGCTGATGCCGGCGAAGACGGCGTCGCGTGTGCCGCGCTCCCAATCGCGCGTCTGTTCCGTCAGCAGGATCAGACGTGCGGGCGCGGACACGACGGCGAACGCCTGCTGCGGCGACATCGCCGCGCGGTAGTACGCGACCTCCGTGGTCGACGATACGCGACCGAGCACGAGCAGGGAGAGCGGCGCAGTCAGCGAGATGACGGCCGTCGCGGCGGTCGACTGGCCGACGAAGGACAGGATGTCGCGCCGTTCCTCCGCCAGCGACACCGACGCATGCTGCGGGAAGCGACGGAAGGCGGCCCAGCCAGCGGCGCTGATCGCGGTGGTCGCGATGACCTGCGCGACGACCATCGCCGCGATCGTCTCGCTGAGCCCGTGTGAGGCGAAGACGGCGATCGCCGTGAACCGCAGCGCCATCGACACGAAGAGGAAGAACGCGCGGATGTCGTAGCGGCCGCGCAGCACGATCGCGACGCCGCCGACGTTCTCGGTGCATTGCGCGAGCGGGATGAACGCGCCGATCAGCAGCGGGGTGGTCAGGCCGTGCTTGTGCAGTAGCGTGTTCGCGAATGGCGCGATCAGGAGCAGCAGCGCCGTCGCGAGCACGCCGCCGGCGAGCTTGAACGCGATCGCGCTCTCGAAGAGCCGGCGCAACCTGCCCCAGTCTTCGCGCGTCGTGTAGCGGAAGCCGAACTTGACGAGCGCCTCTTCCACGGTGAGGTCGAGCAGGCTTTGTACGAACGCGGTCATCGCGAGCACGAGCGCGTAGAGACCGAACGTCTCCGTCGAGAAGACATGCAGTGCGACGACCGTTGCGGCGAAGCCGAGCGCGGCGGATGCGTAGGTCCCGGCGGCGGCAGCCGACCGGCGCCAGAAGAGCCGAGAGCGCATGGGGGAAGCCTAGACTCGCTGGGTGATCGCCCTGGCGCTGGCCATCCCGTTTCTGTTCCTGCACGTGAAGTTCCAACCGGGCGTTCGCGTTCCCCTCGGATCGACGCACCTCGGGCTCGAGCTGTCCGACCTCGCCGTCGTGGTCGTCGCCGTCGTCGCGCTCCGCGATGGATTGCGCAACGGCTTCGGGCAGCTCCGCCCGGCGCTCTGGCTGTGGGTCACGATCGCGCTGCTGCTCGTCTGGATCTTCGTGCGCTCGCAGTCGCTGGCGCACCTCGTCACCGCGGGCAAGTTCGCGGAGTACGCGCTGCTCGCGGTGTCGCTGCCGCTCATCCTTCGCCGGCGCGACCAGTGGGAGCTCGTCGCCGCCGTCGTCGTCGCGTGGAGCGTGGCCGCGACGTTCGTCGGGCTGCTGCAGATCTTCGGCGTCGACATCCTCGATGCCTGGGCCGCCGGCCGGCGGCAGCCTTCGTTTCTCGGTCACTCCGACTTCGCCGCGCTGTCGGCGTTCGCCCTCGCGATCGGGCTGGCGGCCGTCTTGCTCGCACGCCGCACGGTCGGGTGGATCGGCATCGCGAGCGGCGTCGTCGGCCTGATGCTCGCCGGTGCGACGGCGGGGCTGATCGGGACGGCTGCGGGCGTCGCAGGGCTCCTCGTCGTGATCGCACGCCGGCGGTCGCTCGCGCTGCGGGACTTCGCGATCACCGGCGGCTGCGTCGCGCTCGTCGCGGCGGGCGTGCTGACCCTCCGCGCGGGCGACTTCGAGCACTTCCTGCGCTTCCTGCACCTCAAGGGACGCGAGACCCAGACGTCCAACATCGAGACGTACTCGCAGCACTCCCTGCTCGCGTACATCGGCTATCGGATCTGGCGCGACCACCCGGCCGCGGGCGCGGGCTGGCAGGCGTCCAACGAGCCCGCGACGGTCGACCCGGTGCTTCCGGCGGCGCACGCGAAGTTCCCGAACCTCTCGCCGCTCGCTTTCCCGACGCGCGAGCACGAATGGGGCGTGCAAAACGCGTTCGTGCAGGCGGCGGCCGACCTCGGCGTCGTCGGCATCGTCCTCTGGCTCGCGCCGTTCGCGATCGCGCTGGTGCTCGCCGTCGGCGCGAACGCGCCGCCGGGCGCGGTCGCCGCGTTCTCCGTGCTCGCGGCGATGGGCATCTGGCTGGGCCAGGGGCTCGTGGCGGGGATCCCGCTGGACGCGCTCATGTGGCTGGGCTTCGGCCTCGCCGCGACGGCCGCTGCCCAGAGGAGTTCCTTGGCGTCTCAGGGAAAATGGGACGCGTGAAGGCCCTCGTCACCGGCGGCGCCGGCTTCATCGGCTCGAACCTCGTACACGCGCTCGTCGAGCGCGGGGACGAGGTGCGGGTCCTCGACAACTTCTCCACGGGCAATCGCGCCAACCTCGAGGGGCTCGACGTCGAGGTCGTCGAGGGCGAGCTGCGCTCGTACGAGCGCGTGCATGCCGCGACCCGTGGCGTGGAGGTCGTCTACCACCTCGGCGCGCTCGGCTCGGTGCCGCGCTCGGTCCAGGACCCGCTCACGTCGAACGCGGTCAACGTGGAGGGCACGCTCAATGTCCTGCTCGCGGCGCGCGACGAGGGCGTGCGTCGCGTCGTCTTCTCGTCGTCGACGTCCGTCTACGGGACTAGCCCGAGCCTGCCGACGTCCGAGTCGACCCCGACCGACCCGATCTCCCCCTACGGCGTCACGAAGCTGGCGGCCGAGCGCTACTGCATCAGCTTCAGCCGCGTGTACCACTCCTTCGAGGCGGTGGTGCTGCGCTACTTCAACGTCTTCGGGCCACGACAGAGCCCGCAGTCGCAATACGCCGCAGCGGTGCCGCTCTTCATCGCGGCGATCGACGCGGGCGAGCCGATCACGATCTACGGCGACGGCGAGCAGTCGCGGGACTTCACCTACGTCGCGAACGTCGTCGACGCGACGATCCGCGCGGCGGAGGCGTCCGGCGCGAACGGGCGCGCGTTCAACATCGCCGCCGGCTCGCCGGCGAGCGTCAACCACGTTGCGGAGACGATCGGAGTCATTCTCGGCAAGCCCGTCGAGAAGCGCTTCGAGCCGCCGCGGCCGGGAGACATTCGCGACTCGTGGGCGGACATCGCCGCCGCGCGCGAGATCCTCGGCTACGAGCCGCAGGTCGACCTGGCGGCCGGGCTCGAGCTGACGGCCGAGGCGATCGTTGCCCGAGTCTGACCGCGACGTGAGCCCGCCACGGACGAAAGACCGCATCAAGATCCTGCGCGTCATCGCCCGGCTCAACATGGGCGGGCCGGCGCTGCACGTCTCGTACCTGACGGCCGGGCTGCGCGAGCGCGGCTACGACACGACGCTCGTCGCGGGCACGCTCGCACGCGGCGAGGACTCGATGTCGTTCGTCGCCGACGCGCGCGACGTCGACGTCGTGCGGATCGACGAGCTCGGACGGGAGATCTCACCGCTGCGCGACCTCGTCGCGACGCTGCGGCTCGCACGCCTGATCCGGCGCGAGCGGCCGGACATCCTGCACACGCACACCGCGAAGGCCGGCACGGTCGGCCGCGTCGCGGCGCTGCTCGCCGGCAGGCGCGCGCCGCCGATCGTCGTGCACACGTTCCACGGGCACGTTCTGCGCGGCTACTTCGGGCCGCTCCGCTCGGGGCTCTTCCGGCTGCTCGAGCGATGGCTCGCTGCGCGAACGACGGCGCTCATCGCCGTGAGCCCACAGGTGCGGGACGACCTGGTCGCGCTCGGCGTCGCGCCGCCCGAGCGCTTTGTCGTCATCCGGCTGGGCATCGAGCTCGACGAGCGTGTCGCGGCGGAGCAAAACGGCCGCGCCGAGAGCCGGCGCTATCTCGGAATCGCCTCCGATCGCTTCGCCGTCGGCTGGATCGGCCGGATGACGGCGGTGAAGCGCACCGACGACGTCCTCGTCGCCTTCAGGCGGCTGCGGGACGACGGCGTCGACGCCGTGCTCTGCATGGTCGGAGACGGGCCCGATCGGCCGGAGCTCGAGCGGCGAGCCCACGAGCTCGGCGTCATCCGGGACACGCTCTTCCTCGGCTACCAGGAGGACGTGGCGCCCTTCTACGCCGCCTTCGACGCCCTCGTGCTGCCCTCGTCCAACGAGGGGACGCCCGTCAGCGCGATCGAGGCGCTGGCGGCCGGGCGGCCGGTCGTCGCCACTCGTGTCGGCGGCGTCCCCGACGTCGTCCAGGAGGGCCAGGACGGCTTCCTGGTCGATCCTGGGGCCACGGACGACCTGGCGGACCGTCTGGCGCGGCTGGCGCGCGATCCGGCTCTACGCGAGCGGATGGGCGGGGCAGGGCGCGAACGCGTCCTGCCCCGCTATGCAGTCGCCCGTCTGATCGACGACGTCGACCGCCTGTACCGCTCGCTACTCGCGTCCGCGGGCTAGCGCGATCCTGCGCACGAGACCTTCGGGTTCCACGGTACGAACACGCTCTTGATCACCACGTACTCGAGCGCCGCGAGCTTCATCTGCCCGTTCTTCTGCGGCGCATACACCAGCGCCTCCGGCTTGCCGGCGACCACCGCCGCATCGCCGACCAGCCCGCCGTTGACGAAGTGGATGCCCATCCCGCCCGTTCCGGGCAGGTCGATGCAGGCGATCTTGTTCGCGTCGACGAGCAAGTCGTAGCGGCCCGAGATGGCCACGTCGAGGCGTTGGTACTTGGACGTGGCGCGACGCGCGGCGGCGACGGCGGGGTCCGCGCCGGTCGCACTCAGCGCGACACCCACGGCGGTCCCGGCGACCACGATCAGCAGCGCGGCGAGCGCGATGAAACGGTTTCTGCTCATCTGTCCTCCTCAGCGGTAGAAGTACGGATCGAGGACGCGCACCTGCGTGATGCGATCGACCGGCAGCGAGTTGCGCGCTCCCGTCTTCCGGATCGCCTCAGGCGTCGGCGCCTCGTAGAGGCAGAAGGCAGTCGTCCCGTCTTCGCTGACGTACGACTGGATCCACGTCACGCCCTCGTCCGTGTTGCGTTGCAGCACGCCGCGGCAGTCGTCGCCGGAAACGGGCCATCCGTCCTCCAGGATCCGTTCGACGATGTATCGCGGCATCTCGCACTCGACGTTACGAGCGCCGCGCGTCCCTTACATCGGGAGAACTCCCTAGGTTGGCGCCGAGACCAGGCCCAGTCGCGTGCCGGCGGCCCCGGCCTCGCCGCGCGTCCGAACGTCGAGCTTGCGCAGGATCGCGGACACGTGATGGTCGACGGTCTTCTCCGACAGAAACAGCTGCCGGGCGATGTCGGCGTTGCGCAGCCCTTCGGCGACGAGCCCGAGCACTTCGACCTCGCGTGCCGTCAGGTTTGCAGGGTTGCCGCGCGTCGCCGGACGCGGCCCGCGCGAG
>MNJC01000057.1 GCA_001920085.1 Actinobacteria bacterium 13_1_20CM_4_69_9 | reverse complement strand
GGCGAGGGCGAGCGCCTCGACGCGAACAACCGCGTTGCGACGATCAAGATCGGCCGCGAGGAGGTCACGCTGATCGAGTTCGAGCTGCACGCGGGATTCGAGGGACCGGACCCCCACTCGCACGGCGACCACGTCGACTCCTTTTACGTCCTCGACGGCGAGGTCGACTTCCTGGTCGGCGACGAGTGGATGCGCCTGCCGGCGGGCTCGTTCGTCGCGGCCCCGATGGGCGTCAGGCACGCGTTCGCGAACCGCGACGGGCAGCACGCGCGGCTGCTGAACATCCACGCTCCGAGCACCGGCTTCCACGAGCGGCTGCGGGAGATGAGCTGAGCGATGCCGGAGCTCGTTCCTCTCACCATCGTGCGAAACGAAGCCGAGGCGGAGCTGCTGTGTGCACTGCTCCGTACGGAAGGCATCGATTGCGACCATCGCTCGACCAACTTCGGCGTCGGATCCATGGACGGCCTGCCGGGAGGTGCGCGCGAGGTCGTCGTCGACGAACGCAGCCTGGCCCGGGCGCAGGAAATCGTGGCCGCCTCGAACGAGCCGGGCTAACGACGCGGCGAGACACTGCCGATAGAGGCGGCATGTGGGTCTTCTTCGCCGCCGTCCAGCTGGCCACGATCGTGTGGGTCGCGATCGACGCCGACAAGCGCGACTGGAGCAACGACAGGTTCGCCAACCACCCGTGGAAGTGGGTCGTCGGCTGCGTCTTCCTGTGGATCGTCGCGTTCCCGGCGTACCTGATCCGCCGCGGCAACGCTCCGCTGACTCCGTAAGCCGGGCGTCAGGCCCCTCTTTGCGTGAACCAGCATCTGCGTGTTTCGTCGCGAAAGACAACGGCGTTCTCCCCTGACTGCAGCACGACCTCGAAGTAGCGCCGTGCGATCGGCTCCTCCGTCCACCAATGGCGCAACCTCCACGACCTGATTGACCGAGCCCGAGCCGGTGCTCGCACGCACCTGCCTCAGGCCTTCCCTCAGACGGACGTCGAGCTCTCCCCCGGCCGCGGGCAGCAGCTCGAGCTGCTGGCCGTCGTGCTCCGTCAGCTCGACGAGCTCGAGTCGCAGCTCGAGCACGGGCGCCGGCAACTCCGCGAGCTTCGGGGAGAGCGCCGCCTTCAGCCGACCGAGCTCCGTCGTCGCGTCGCGCAACGTCACGGAGCGCCGCCATGAGCCGCCGCCGACGAGCCGCGCCGAAAGCGCGAGCTTGCGGATGAACCGGCCGCCGCGCTCCGGCCGTGCGAGCACCGTCTCGAGCAGCGCGGCGAACGCGCGCCGCAGCGTCAGCTCGTTGCCGACGGCCTCCGGGAACTCCAGCGCCTCGACGATCTCCGCCGGGGGACGGCGCCCGCGCACGCGCGCGGGCTTGCCGCCTCTCGCCAGGCTCCAGGCGCGCCGGCCGTCCGGCCCCAGTCGTTCGGCCACGGCTGCGCCCGGGAGCCCAGCAAGCTGTCCGACGCTCTTCACGCCGAGCTCGTGCAACTCCGCGCGCCGGCGCGGCTCCATCGGCACGAGCTCCAGCGGCAGCGGCGCGAGAAAGTCGTGCAGCCGCTCGTCGGAGACGACCAAGATCTGCCCGGGGCGCGCGACATTCGCCGCGGCGAGGGCCGCGAACCGGCGCTGCGCTGCGCCCGCGCGTGGGTCCCAGGCAGTTCCGACGGCGGCCAGAGCACGCCGCAGCGCGGCCTCTAGCCCGCCGTACAACCTCTCCACCCCACGGGTCTCGAAGTAGACGCAGCCCGGCTCGGCCGGGTCGACTGCGAACCCGGAATCCTCGAGCGAGCGCAGGATCTCCTCCCACGCCTGCTCCGCGGCCGCTGGATCCTGCTCCACGAGCACGAGCTGCGGACACGTCGCCAAGCCTTCGCCCAGGCGCATGCCCGGACGTACCCCCAGGCGCTCGGCCTCGGCCGTCACGGGGCCGAGCAGCGGCTCGGTCCCGGCTACGGGGGCAAGCGCCGCCGGCCGCAGGGCAAGGCCCGGCTGCTTCCGCAAGGCGGCGCGGAGCGCGAAGCCGGGGACGAGGATGCAGGCGATCATGGGAACGTATGTTCTACACGAACACACGTTCCCCTGTCAAGCGTGGACCGGAATTGCCGAGCGGCGCTCGGCCAAGGGTTCCGCCGCCGAGCGCCGAAAACGATGCTCCCATGCGCACAAGGGCGTTCCTCGCGCTGCCCGTCATGCTCCTCGCCGTCGCTGTCACCCCGCTGGCCGCGGCGGCGTGGGATCCGGGCGTTGCCGCCCTCCAGGTCGGCCTGCACACGCGCGGCCTCTATGCCGGCCCGATCGACGGCATCACCGGCCCCGCGACGCAGAAGGCGATCCGGAAGCTGCAGGCGCACGCCCGCATCGCCGTGGACGGAGTCGTCGGCCCGAAGACGCGCCGAGCACTCGGGCACTTCGCCCGACACCGGCTCGGACAGCGCCCGCTCCACATCGGCAACGCCGGCTGGGACGTCGCGTCTCTGCAGTTCCAGCTCGCCGAGCACGGCTTCCCGTCCGGCTCGTTCGACGGCATCTTCGGGCCGCACATCGACGCCGCGGTACGGCGCTTCCAGGAGTACGCCGGGTTGAAGACCGACGGCGTCGCCGGCCCGGCGACGCTGAAGGCGCTGGGGAAGCCGCCCGCAGCGATTCCGCTCCCGTTGGCGTGGCCGCTCACGGTCCACGTCATCGGCGACCGCTTCGGACCGCGCGGCGAGCGGTGGCATGCCGGCATCGACCTCCCCGCGCCGCTCGGCACGCCCGTGTACTCAGCGCGCGCCGGTGAGGTCGTGTGGGCGGGCTGGCGCGGCGACTACGGGTTTCTAGTCACCGTCGCCCATGGGCACGGCGAGCGGAGCATGTATGCGCACCTCTCGCGCATGGACGTCCGCGTCGGCGTCTGGATCGGAGCGGGCGTGCGCGTCGGCCTGATCGGCGCAACCGGCGACGCGACCGGCCCGCACCTGCACTTCGAGGTGCGCGTGCACGGCGCGGCCGTCGATCCGCTGCGCGCGCTCCCCTCGCTCTAGGAGAACGTCACCAGCGCGGCGCCGATCCTGGCGGCGCCTGCCTCGCACGCGCTCCGTCCGCGCACCAGCGCAGCGCAGCGGAAGCTGCCGTTCGTCACGACGGCCAGCGTGCGCCCGAGCCAGGCGTAGCAATCGGCCGTGCCGCACAAGCGGATCAGCGCCAGCTGTCTTGCGGGCTCGCCGGCGAGCGCCTGGTCGGCCACGCCGCGCACGCACGCCCGCGCGTCCGGACCGCGGAGCCGCCGGCAGACACGCATCTGCTCGAACGGATCGCTCGACAGCTCGAGCGTCGCGCCGCTGATGCAGCCGAAGCGCTGGATCCCCTGCAGCCCGCGGCACGTTCGCCGCAGGTCGGCTGCGTCCCGGATCGGAAGCCCGATCGGCCGCTCGAGGAAATAGCGGTACCAGCAGGGACGCACGTACGTGTAGCGCCCGTCGCAGACGACCCGCGGCGACGTGACGGCGTTGCGCGGCCGAGCCGTGCCGTCGGCGCCGCGCAGGGAGATCCAGTAGTCGTGGAACACGCCCTGGGCACAGTCGGGCGCGTAGCGCGCCTGCAGACGGCGGCAAGCGCGCACCGCCTCCCCGAGCGCGCCGTGGTAGGCGCGCAGCAGCGCGTGCCCGAGCCCGTGCACGCAGGTGTACTGCCGGTACCGCGTCGGGAGCCGCGCGCAAGCATCCGCCGCTGCGGTCCCGCCGGAGCGCAGGATTTGCGGGCCCAGGTACATCACCAGTCCCATCCCGAACCCGGCGGAGCAGTTCGGGTCGTTCGAGCGCGGCACGTAGCGCTGGAGGGTCGAGAGCGTGACGCGATGGTCGCGCGCGAACTCCCGCCCGACCTCGTGCATCAGCACGTGACAGCCGGCCTCGACAGGCCCGCCGACGGCGACCACACGCTTGTCGATCAGCGGGAGCTCGCGCGCCGGATCGCCGGAGTGTTCGATGTCGAGGCGCAGGAGGCGCACGTAGCAGCGGTACTGCGGATCCGCGTTGTGGATCTGCGTGCACTGCCAGAGCCATGGCTTGTGCACCGCGCTCGAGGCGTTGCCCGCGACGAGCAGGGCGACGAGCGCTGCGAGCAGGAAGGACCGCTTCACCTCAGCATTATTTCTGCCGCGGCACCCTCCATTCCGGTCAGCTCGGGAACGACGTCGAGCCGGTCTTCCTGTGCGCAGTAGGCGATGTCCTCCTCGAGGCCGGGCGGGCCGTACGTCCGTGCGTTCAAACCATCGAGCGCGTTCGGAAAGGCGCGGGCGAGCAGTCCGGCCGCGGTCGCGGCATGCGTGCGCTCGCCGCCGAGAAGCTCCACGATCCGCCCGGCACAGTAGACGTCGTCGAGCGCGAAACCGCCCTGGAAGCCGGCGCAGACGACGACCGAGTCGTCGCTCCCGACGGCGGCCGCGACGGCGGCGAGGTTCAGCAGGCTGCCGAGGACCACCCGCTCGCAGCGCTCTGCAGTCTCGAGGATCGCGCGTGTCCCGTTCGTCGTCGAGAGGATGAGTGTGCGGGCGCGCGCCTCCAGGAACTCTCGCGGCGAGGCCCCCACGTCGAAGCCCTCGACGCGCACCGCCTTCCGCTCGCCGCCGAGGAGAGAATCCGGCAAGCTCGCCCGCAGCGCGCGGGCCTCGTCGATCTCCGCGGCGCAGAGCACCCGCTCATATCCGGAGGCCAGCGCCTGGGCGATCGTCGACGTCGCCCGCAGGACGTCGACCACGACGCCCACGGCGGCAGGAGTGGCCGCGCCGGGCGTGAAGGCGACGTCGACCGCCATCCAACTACGCTACTTCGGACATGGACACAGCCGTCGAAAGGACCTGTTACCGCCATCCCGACCGTGTCACGGGGCTTTCCTGCTCCGAGTGCGGCCGGCCGATCTGCACGGAGTGCATGACGATGGCGCCGGTCGGGATTCGCTGTCCAGAGCATTCTGGACGGCCTCAGGGCGTCCAACGAGTGACGCGCGGAGCACAGCGCGCGGCCTATGAGGGCGTCGGCTCGAAGGTCACGCGTGGGCTGATCGCGCTGAACATCCTCG
This sequence comes from Actinobacteria bacterium 13_1_20CM_4_69_9, assembly GCA_001920085.1. Taxonomy (GTDB): domain Bacteria; phylum Actinomycetota; class Thermoleophilia; order Gaiellales; family Gaiellaceae; genus 3-1-20CM-4-69-9. The sequence goes on along the minus strand of MNJC01000057.1, from coordinate 21,639 downwards.
TGTACGTCGCCGAGCTCCTCCAGGGCAGCGGCGTCAGCGCGACGAAGGGGTCGATCTACCAGAACGGCGCGCTGCTGGCGAACGGCGTCAAGGTCGGCAACACGCTCGCCGGCCTCCCCGCCCACGTGCCGTTCCCGGACCTCGTCGGCGTCGCGCACGGGGAGTGGTGGCGGATGCTGACGGCCGCGTTCCTGCATTACGGGCCGTTCCATCTGCTGCTGAACATGCTGGCGCTCTGGTGGTTCGGGTCGGCGCTCGAGCGGCGCATCGGCTCCGGCCGGTTCATCGCGATCTACATCGTCTCGGGCCTGGCAGGGTCGGCGGGCGCGCTCATGCTCGACCCGACGACGCCGACCGTCGGCGCATCCGGTGCGATCTTCGGCGTCCTCGGCGCCGGGCTCGTGATGGAGCAGTTCCAGCGCGACTACGTGTTCGGCGGCAGCGCGCTCGGCGTGATCGTCCTCAACCTCGTGTTCACCTTCTCGGTTGCGAACATCTCGATCGGTGGCCACATCGGCGGCCTCCTCGGCGGCGCGGCCTGCGCGTTCGGGCTTTCGCGCTTCGGGCGGGCCCACATCGCCTACGGGAGAGCGGGCCTACTCGGGTACGCGACGATCGTCGCGGTCGGAGCCGCGTCGTTCCTGCTCGCGTACTGGAAGACGCGCGGGTACGCGTAGCTAGCCGAGCAGGCTGTGACCGGCCTTGGCGACGAGCTCGCCGGGGTCGATCCCGAGCTTCTCGAGCTCCTGCGCATGCTTCTCGTGGTCGATCTTCGGCGGAAGCGCATCGATCGCGTGCTGGACCTTCTCGTCCTGGCCCTTCTCGCGCAGCAGCTTGATGACGTGGTCTCTGTCGATCTCCATGGCTGCACTTCTCCCTGACGACCGGCGAGACTAAACGCGATGGCGTCCGTCCTGGTCGACGGCGAGAACGTCCGCCGCTCGCTGTGGCCGAACATCGGCCGCGACGAGCTCGAGCAGCGCGCGGGGGCATGGGGCCGCGACCGCGGCCACGACGTGGTCGTCGTCTGGGAGGGCGCGGAGACAGCAGACGACGTGATCGCGCGTCGGGTGACCGAGCTGCCGCCGCCGCTCTGGGTCGTCACCTCCGACCGCGAGCTTCGCGAGCGCGTCGCCGACGGCGTCGAGCGGATCGTCGGCGGAGGGTCGTTCGCCCGGGAGCTCCCCTAAGCGACGGTCAGCACCGGCTCGACGCCGAGGAACGCGGCAAAGCGTTCGGCCTCGGCGGCGAGCGCAGCGCGGTTGACGCGGCCTGCCGGCGTGACGGCGACCTCCAACCGCTTCGCGGACTTCTTGCGCTCCCACAGGCCCGCCGCGACGCCGTCGACGAGCAGGAAGCGGACGCCCGCAGGCCCTTCGTAGCGCCCGCGGCCGTGCGCGGCCACCTGCGCACGCACCCGCTCGGGGACCAGGTGCTCGCGCTCGCGGAAGCCCATCACGTACACGTCGTATTCAGGCAACAGGCGCACGCTCTTCCCGAGCTCCGGGAACTCGGTGTCGCCGGCGAGCACGAACGCGCGGTGGCCCTCGACGTCGACCTCCTCGACGTCTACGAGGTCGAACGGCACGTCGGCGCCGAACCATTCGCGGAAGTCCGCTGGTCGCGCCGGCCCGTACGCGTGTAGGAATCGCGTACCCGAGTAGGCCCGCTCTCCCGTAGGCGATGTGGGCCCGCCCGAAGCGCGAAAGCCCGAACGCGCAGGCCGCGCCGCCGAGGAGGCCGCCGACTGCAGCTTCGCGCCCTCCGCGGCACTGACCGGCGGATGGACGACACCCGCGGGGTCCGGCCACGCGGGCAGATCTCTGATCTCACGGCTGACTGCACCCCGTGCCGCGAACCAGAGCGGAAGCTCGTCGGCCGGATGGAGGTGGAGCGTGCCGCGCAACGTCCACGCCTTCACGAGCGTGCGCTCGCGCCAGAGCGCGTCGCGCACGTCCTGCTGCGTGATCCCCTCGACGCGCGACGCGAGCTGCAGCTCCGCCGACGCCTGGACCTGTGCATGAATGCCGCCGGTCCGGCGAGCGACGTCGACGAGCGACGGCGAGCGCTCGGTCAGCGCGCCGCGCGCGAGCCGGCGCGCGCGGACCTGTTTCCAGGTCAGAGAAATTGCAGCCGGTCGACGAGCTTGCCGCCGGTGATCCACCAGAGCGCGCCGCGCTCGATGATCTGGACGTGGGCCGCCGACGGGTCGTCCTCGACGTGCTCGTCGCGGTACTTCGCGAGCCAGGAGCGGACGTCGCTCTGGGAGTCGAGCTTGGCGACGCTTTCGCCGTCGACGAGGAGTGCGTACTTCGCCATCAGCCGCCGGCGGCCGCGTACGCGGGCGAGCCGGCCTCGGCGAGCGCAGCCTGCGCCGCCGCGAGCCGTGCCAGCGGCACGCGAAACGGCGAGCAGCTGACGTAGTCGAGACCGAGCTCGTGGCAGAACGCGACGGACTTCGGCTCGCCGCCGTGCTCGCCGCAGATGCCGAGCTTCAACTTCGGCTTCGTCGTGCGCCCGCGCTCGACGCCGATGCGCATGAGCTCGCCGACGCCGCTCTGGTCGAGCGTCTCGAACGGGTTGCGCTCCAGCACGCCGTCCTCGAGGTAGAAGGTCAGGAACTTGCCCTCGGCGTCGTCCCGGGAGAACCCGAGCGCGGTCTGCGTGAGGTCGTTCGTGCCGAAGGAGAAAAAGTCCGCATGCTGGGCGATCTCGTCGGCGCGGATGCATGCGCGCGGGAGCTCGATCATCGTCCCGCACAGGTATTCGACGTTCGGCGCCTCTTCCTCGGCCACCTGGACCGTGAGCTCGCGCAGCCGGCGCAGTTCCTCCTCGAACGCGACCAGAGGGTGCATGATCTCGACCAGCGGCGCGTCACCCGTTCGCTCTTCGACGGCCCTCGCGGCGCGGACGATCGCGCGCACCTGCATCTCGTAGACCTCGGGCCACTGGAGGCCCAGCCGGCAGCCGCGCGTGCCGAGCATCGGATTCGCCTCCTGCAGCTGCTTGATGCGGCGCCGCATCCGCTCGTCCTTCGCCTGCTCCAGCGGCGGCAAGAACTCGTGCAACGGCGGGTCGAGCAGGCGGATCGTGACCGGCAGCCCGGCCATTGCCTCGAAGATCCCCTCGAAGTCGCCCTGCTGCATCGGCAGGAGCTTGTCGAGCGCGGTGCGCCGGCCGTGCTCGTCGTCGGCGAGGATCATCTCGCGCACGACCGGCAGGCGGTCCTCCGCCATGAACATGTGCTCGGTGCGGCAGAGCCCGATGCCCTCTGCGCCGAAGTCGCGCGCCTTGGCCGCGTCCTCCGGCGTGTCGGCGTTGGCGCGGACGGCGAGGCGACGGTGCTCGTCGCCCCAGCCGAGGATCGTCTCGAGATCGTCGTTCACCTGTGGCGGGACGAGCGGCACCGCACCGACGATGACCGCGCCGGTGCCGCCGTCGATGGTGAGCACGTCGCCTTCCGCCAGGGTCTGCCCCCCGATTGCGATCTCCTTGCGCTCGAAATCGATCGAGAGCCCGTCGCAGCCGGCGACGCACGGCTTCCCCATTCCGCGCGCGACCACCGCCGCGTGCGAGGTCATGCCGCCGTGCGCGGTGAGGACTCCGGCGGCGTGGATCAAGCCGTGGATGTCGTCCGGCGTCGTCTCCCAGCGGACGAGGATGACCTTCTCCCCCGCCCTGCCGCGCTGCTCGGCCGTGTCCGCGTCGAGTACGACCTTCCCGGATGCAGCGCCGGGAGACGCGTTCAGCCCCTTCGCGGCGACCTCCCACTCGGCCGTCGGGTCGAGCATCGGATGGAGCAGCTGGTCGAGCTGCTGGGGATCGATGCGGGCGACGGCCTCCTCACGCGTGATCAGCCCCTCGTCGACCATGTCGACGGCGGCCTTGACCGCCGCGGCGGCCGTGCGCTTGGCGGAGCGAGTCTGCAAGAGGTAGAGGTCGTTGTCCTCGACGGTGAACTCGATGTCCTGCATGTCGCGGTAGTGCTCCTCGAGGCGTCGCATCGTCTCGAGCAGCTGCTCGAACGCGCGCGGCAGCTTCTCGCGCATGTTCGCGAGCGGCTCGGGCGTGCGGATGCCTGCGACGACGTCCTCCCCCTGGGCGTTCGCCAGGAACTCGCCGTACAGCCCCTGCTCACCGGTCGACGGGTCGCGCGTGAACGCGACCCCAGTGCCGGAGCTCTCCCCCTTGTTTCCGAAGACCATCTGCACGATGTTGACGGCCGTGCCGAGATCGTCGGGGATCTCGTACATGTGCCGGTACGCCTGCGCACGCGGCGACTGCCACGACTCGAAGACCGCGACGATCGCGTGGCGGAGCTGTTCCCGCGGATCCTGCGGAAAGTCGCGCCCGGTGCTGTCGCGGTAGGTGCCCTTCAGGCGCTCGATCGCGTCGGCCGGGCTCTCGCGCTCCGCATCGAAGCGGTCGTTGTGCACGCCATCGACGGTCTCGCCGTACATCTCGATCAGACGGCGGTAGCAGTCCTGCGCGAAGCGCTCGTTGTCGGTCGCGCGCGCGAGGCCCTGGACCGAGACGTCGTTCAGCCCGACGTTGAGGATCGTGTCCATCATCCCCGGCATCGAGATCGCTGCGCCGGAGCGCACGGACACGAGCAGCGGGTCGTCGGGGTCGCCGAACCGCTTGCCGGTCTTCTCCTCGAGCACGCCCAGGTGCTGCTCGACCTCGTCCGCGAGCCCGTCGGGAAGGCCGCCGGGATTCGCCATGTACGCGCGGCAGGCGTCGGTCGTGATCGTGAAGCCCGCCGGGACCGGGATCCCGAGCTGCGTCATCTCGGCGAGCCCGGTTCCCTTCCCGCCGAGCAGGTCGCGGCCGCCGTCGGACAGCTCGTCGAAGTCGTAGACGTATCTCTCGGCTGCCAAGGCGGGGATCGTCTCACAAATACCCTGCAATCTCGCGCGTTATCCCTGGCTGGCCGAGTCGGCAGAAGTTCGGTAGAAGTCGAGGCTCATGCCCGAGCCCCAGATCCTCGGGATGGGCGGCTACCCCGACGACGCGCTCCTCGACCACGCCCTCGAGCTCGCGCGCGGCAGGCGCATCCTCTATGTCCCGACGGCGAGCGCGGAGAACGCATCCGGCATCGTCGGCTGGTACGAGCGCCTACGCGGGCGCGCAGAGCTCGCGCACCTGAGCTTCTTCCCGTGGCCGCCGGCCGACCTGCGAGCGCTTACGCTCGCGCACGACGTCGTCCTCGTGTCGGGCGGCAACACCGCGAACGCGCTTGCCGTCTGGCGGGTGCACGGCTTCGACGCGATCCTGCGCGAGGCGTGGCAGGAGGGAATCCTCCTCACCGGCTGGAGCGCCGGAATGATCTGCTGGTTCGCTCAGGGCGTGACCGACTCCTTCGGCCCGCAGCTCGCGGCGATGGAGTGCCTCGGCTTCCTCCCCGGCAGCGCATGCCCGCACTACGACGGCGAGGAGCGGCGACGGCCCGTCTACACCCAGCTGGTCGCCGGCGGGCTCGAGCCCGGCATCGCCGCCGACGACGACGTCGGCGTGCACTTCGCCGGCACCGAGCTCCGGGAGGTCGTCAGCTCGCGCGAGGGCGCGACGGCGTATCGCGTCACGCCGGACGGCGAGCAGCCGCTCGAGGCGCGTCCTCTCTGATCACCCGTCGCTCGGTCCAGGCCGCCACGCCGTCGCCGCTGCCCACTCCTCCGCAGCGACCATGATCAGATCACACGCCGGGTCCTTGACCTCTGCGTATCGCCGAACGTCGCGAAGCTCTGCCGCAAGGCGCCGCTTCAGCTCCGCGTACGCGGCAGCGGCCGCGGAATGCTCGCGGAGATAGTCGCGGAACAAGAGCGCGTAGCGGTGGTTCGCTCGCCCCTCGACGCGTACGTGCACGTTTCCCCGGCGCTCGCCCTCGTCCGTCTGGAAAAAGCGCTTCTGCCAATCGTCGCTGCCGGTGTCCGAGCCGGGCGGGCGATGATCCTCGACCGGGCCGAGCTCGACGAAGCCGGCGCCGCCGAGCGGATTCGCATCGGCCAGGTCCGCAACGGCGACCTGCACGTCGATCCGATCCTTTGCGGCCAATCCCGGGACGGCCGTCGAGCCGATGTGGTCGATGCGCAGCGCATGCTCCCCGAGCACCGACCGGAGTCGCCGCGCGAGCCGCGCGAAGTCCCGCGCCCATCGTTCCGAGTACGGCTCGATCGCCACGCGAACCACCCGCAGAGCCTGCCACGAGACGGCGAGCGGCCCCGGGGGAGTTGGGGCCGCCCGCCTTCTAGGTGGGCTTCTACCTAGAGATTCGCGACGCGCACGAGGCTCCACTGGGCCTCGCCGATCGTCGCGCGAATCCATGCCTGCACCGCAGCCTGGTCGACCCGGTACATGAAGTCGTTGCCGCGGCACCACTGGTTCAGGCCGAAGGAGTTCACGGCAACGATGGTGTTCGTGGAGTCGTAGAGCAGCGGTCCGCCGGAGTCGCCGCCGCATGTTCCGCCCTTCCCGTTGCCGGGGTTGGCGGTCGTCTGGATGTTGAAGCCGTCCGTCAGGTGGCTCCTGAGGTTGATCAGCTGCTCTGTCGCCATCAGCCGCTTGCGGAACGACACCGTTTTCACCGGGTTCGACAGCGACAGCCCGTAGCCCGACGCCGTGAACGTCACGTCCTGCTGGCCGCGCTTCGTCGCGAGCCGGTCGAGCGAACCGACTGACGCCAGTGAGGCAAAGCCACCGACGAATCCCTCGTCGCCCACCGCGATCGGCTTGTCGAGGATCACGATCCCGACGTCGTGCGTGTCGGGGAAGCCGAAGGGATAGCCGTAGTTGTAGAGGTGGCTCGACGTCACGTCGCTCGACACGGGATAGCCGCTGGGCGCGGGGTTCGTGCCGTCGAAGCCGACGCCGGCGTCCTGCTGGAACCAGATGCGAGCGTGCGTCGCCCCCGTCGTCGCGTCGGTGCAGTGCCCCGCCGTCAGGAACACGGTGGGCGTGAGCAGTGAGCCGGAGCAGCGGTGCGTGAAGACGTCGTCCTTGTCGTAGAAGGCGATCAGTCCCACGTAGGGATGGATCGTGTCGTCGGTGTAGTTGCCGGTGATCGCGCCCGCGGGCACAGCCCCGAGCACGAGCACGGCTGCGAGCAGCGCAAAGAGCGCCGTGAACCTGCGCAAGATGGTCCTCCCCGGTTGACGGTGGCCGCGAGCCCTCGCCGCAGCGCGCCCGAGTATAGCTATCTCTATCTTCTTTGCCTAGCCCTGAGCTCCGCAAGCCACGCGAGGCCGCGGAGCCCGAGCCAGAGCGGCGTCAGGACGACGTAGAAGAGGACGAGCGCGACCCCGAGCGTCGCCCACCAGAGGGCCCACCGCCACCAGGGAACGGGCGGCTTGGGCCTCACGAGGCGCGCATCGAAGCCGCCTCGGCCCGCCGGCTCTCGACGGTGCGCAGAATCTGTTGGGCCGTCTCCTCGATCGAGAGCTCCGAGATGTCGATCACGGGACAGCCGAGCCGCCGCTGGACGGCTGCAGCCTCCTCCAGCTCGTCGTAGACCTCCGCCAGCTCCGCATAGCGCCGGTTGTTCGCGCCGAGGTTGCGCACACGCGCGCGGCGGATGTCCGCGAGGCGGTCGGCGTTGATCGTGAGGCCGACGATCTTCACGGGGTCGAGCTCGAACAGCTCCTTCGGCGGTGCGATCCCCTTCACGACCGGGACGTTCGCCACCTTGTGGCCGAGATAGCCGAGGTAGATGGACAGTGGCGTCTTCGACGTGCGTGAGACGCCGACGAGGACGATGTCCGCCTCGTCGAGCCCCGCCCCCACGCCGTCGTCGTACTTCACGGCGAACTCCATCGCCTCGATGCGGCGGAAGTAGGCAGGGGTGAGCGGCGCGCGCGAGCCGGGGGTCATGCGCGCTGCCTGGCCGGAGACGCGCGCAACGGCGTCGATCGGATGACCGAGCAGGTCGCAGTAATGGACCCGCGCGCGACGGCAGAGACGGCGCATCGCGTCGCGCATCTCCTTGTCGACGAGCGTGTACACGACGACCGCGGCGTGTCCGCGCGCAGACGCGACCGCGCGCTCGAGGTCGGCGATCGTCTCGCAGCGGGCATGCCGCACCTCCTCGAACTCCTGATCGGGGAATTGCGCCTCCAGCGCCTGTACGAGGCGCGCGGCCGTCTCGCCCGTGGAGTCGGAGACGATGTGCAGCTCAACCGGCACGTTTCCAGGCTAATCGGTTCTTAGGAACTTCTTAGCGCTTCTTGGGTTTCCCTTCACAGACGACGGGCACCCTCTTCTTATGGGCCAGGGGTGCTGTCGCCTGCTCTTTTTCGTCGCCATGGCCGTCGGCGTGGTGACGCTCGCCTACACCGGCGCAGCCGGTGCGACGCCGTCGTGCGGATCTCGCGTGCTCTCCGACTGGAGCGACGGACGCATCGACAACACGTATCCCGTCTCGTGCTATCGCCAGGCGCTCGCGAAACTTCCCGAGGGATCTGTGGCGGCCGCAATCCGCTAGGTCGTCTCAACCCCATCCTGTGCAACGCAACGCCTGAGCTCTCGCTGGCGCTGGTCGATAACGTCCTGCTTCATGGCGGTGGAGACGGTCACGATGGACCAGATCGTGTCGCTGTCGCGGCGGCGCGGCTTCGTCTTCCCGTCCTCCGAGATCTACGGCGGTCTCGGGTCGACGTACGACTACGGGCACTACGGCGTGCTGCTGAAGAACAACATCCGCCAGCGCTGGTTCGAGGCGATGGTGCTCGAGCGGGACGACATCGTCGCCCTCGACTCGGCGGTGATCCTGCATCCGCGCGTGTGGGAGGCGTCGGGCCACGTCGAGGGATTCACCGACCCGCTCGTCGACTGCCGCACGTGCAAGCTGCGCTTCCGCGCGGACAAGCTCGAGGACTCGCAATGCGGCCGCAAGCCGAGCAAGCATCCGGGCGAGTTCTCGGAGTGCGACCTCACCGAGCCGCGCCAGTTCAACCTGATGTTCCAGACGACGGTCGGGCCCGTCGAGGACTCCGGCTCACGCGCATTCCTGCGGCCCGAGACGGCGCAGGGCATCTTCATCAACTTCAAGAACGTGCTGCAGATCGCGCGCCGGCGCCCGCCGTTCGGCATCGCGCAGATCGGCCGCTCGTTCCGGAACGAGATCACGCCCGGGAACTTCCTGTTCCGCGTGCGCGAGTTCGAGCAGATGGAGATGGAGTTCTTCGTTGCGCCGCCCGATTCCGACCGCTGGTACCGGTACTGGATCGACGAGCGGCTCGGCTGGTACCTCCGCTACGGCCTGCGGCGCAGCAGGCTACGGGTCCGCGAGCACGGGCCCGAGGAACGCTCGCACTACTCCCGCGGGACGAGCGACATCGAGTACGAGTACCCGATCGGGTGGTCCGAGCTGGAGGGCGTGGCGAACCGCGGCGACTTCGACCTGACGCGCCACACGGAGTACTCGACGACGAAGCTCGAGTACGTCGGCCCGGACGGCGAGCGCTACGTGCCGCACGTGATCGAGCCCGCCGTCAGCCTCGAGCGGATCATCGTCGCCATGCTGGTCGACGCCTACGACGAGGAGGTCGTCGGCGAGCGCGAGCGCACGGTCCTCCGCCTGCATCCGGAGATCGCGCCGGTGACGGCTGCGATCCTCCCGCTGATCGCGAAGGACGAAGGCATGGTCTCGAAGGCGCGCACATTGTACGAGGAGCTGCGCAAGCGTCGGAGCGTCGAGTACGACGACAACGGGGCGATCGGCCGCCGCTATCGGCGGCAGGACGAGATCGGCACGCCCTGGGCGTTCACGATCGACGAGCAGACGCTCTCCGACGACACCGTGACGGTGCGCGACCGGGACTCCCTCGCGCAGGAGCGGCTTCCGATCGGCGGCGTGCGCGCGTGGCTCGACGACGCGCTCGAGCGAGACTGGAAGACGCCGAAAGGCGACTAGCCCCGGTGGTAGCGCTCCATCAGCCGCTCCGACGGCCGGTCGAAGCGGAACTTGCCGTACAGGCGATGCGCGTCGCGCGTGTGCAGCACCCAGCGAATGTCTGCATACGGCCCGCGCTCGACCATCTCGCGCACGAGCTCGACGCCGAGCCCTCGGCCTCGATACTCCGGCAGCACGTAGACGTCGGCGAGGTACACGAGCGAGACGCCGTCGGTGAACGCCCTCGCGAAGCCGACCTGCCGGCCGCCGTCATAGGCGCCGACGACGCGCTGCGCTTCGCGGACGAGACGCTCGACGACGTCGTACGGGCGCCCTTCCGCCCAGTACGACTGGTTGGCGAGGAAGTCGTGAACCGCCGCCACGTCGATCCGCGCCGGATCGTCGTCGAGCTCCAGCCCCTTCCCTAGCGAACGGCGCACGCGACCTGCTTCCTGAGCCAGTCGAGGTCGACGCGATCGTCGGCGGCGAACTCGTCGTCGTCGAGCTCGGCAAGCAGCCGGCCGGCTCGCGAGAGGTCCCCTTTCCGCAACGCCACGGCGGCGTCGTTCAGCCGGCTGTAGGGGTCGCTCGACAGCGGCAGCTCACCGAAGTAGCGCTCGCTCGCGCAACCTGCGCCTCCATGTGCAGAGGCGCCTGCCCCATGAGCGTGCCGAGTCGCGCGGCGAAGCGCCGCGCGGCGAGGGCGTGCTCCCGCGCCCGCTCGTGATCCCCCTCCTCGAGGAGCACGCGGCTCAAACCGACGTGGGCGAGCGCCAGCGCCTCGTCGTCCGCATGTTCCTCGGCGATCGCGAGCGCTTCCTCGTTCCGCGCACGTGACACGCCGATCTCGCCCTGCCAGTAAGCCAGGAGGCCCTCTCCGTAGAGCGCGAGCGCACGCCAGCGCGACCGGCCTGCGCCGGGGCGGTCGAGCACGCCGGCCAGGAAGGCGCGGCCGCCTGCGACGTCTCGCGCCGCCATCCAGACCCGACACGCGCGGGCGGCGAGCGCCGCCGCCGCGAGCTCATCACGGCGCGCCAGAAGCCCGGGATCGGGTGCACGAAACGGCCGCCCGGCGGACGACGGAAAGTCGGGCTCCGGAACCCGCATGCCTGCAATCCTCGCAAACGGGTACGCGGGCAGCGTGCCCGAGACCGAGGTCCGCGTGAGCGACGTCAAGGCCTTCAAGACGAGGTCCGGCAACACGCGCTTCGTCCTCGTCGACGACCAGGGCAACGAGTACTCGACGTTCAAGGAGCCGATCGCCGCGAAGCTGCCGGGCCTCGAAGGACGGCGGGCGCGGATCAAGTATCACGAGCAGGAGCGCGACGGCTTCACCAACGTCTACCTCGATGCGGTCGAGCCGCTCCAGGACGCGCGTGAAGGCGCAGGCGGCCCGTCGGACGCGGACGAGGTCGCCTGGCGGACGACGGTCGAGGCGGCGCCCTACCTGCTCGGCGGCGACGCTGTCGAGCGTGAGATCCCGCCGGACGAGCTCTTCGAGAAGCTGCAGCCGTTCAAGGAGCTCGTCGCGGACGACATCGAGAAGCCGGACGAGTGATCACGCGCTGCGCAGCGTGCGCAGCCGGAAGTTCCCGAAGTACTCGTACGCGGAGGTGATGACGGCGAGCGCGTCGCGCGCGGCGCGGTCGGTGATGCCGACGTCAGCGGCCTCGGCGAGCGGCCGCGCGAGCAGCGACTCGATCCCGGCGATGCCGGCAGGAGAGAGCGCCAGCGCCCCCGCACGGCACGCCGCGCACACGGCTCCGCCCGCGGCGGCCGAGTAGCCGATCAGGGGCGCGTCCTCGCTCCCGCAGTTGGCGCAGCTCGTCAGATGCGGCAGGTAGCCCGAGAGCCACAGGAGCTTCAGCTGGAACGAGAGCGCGAGCGGGTCGAGCGCCGGCCGGCCCCGGCCGGCAGGCAGCTCGTCGAGCAGTTCGAGGAAGCGCGTCAGCGCCTGGAACGCGCGTGGGTTCGCCTCCTGCTCGGTGAAGAGCCTGAGCATCGACTCGGCGCCGACGAGGCCGACGCCGAGGGCATACCGCTGCTCGCGCACCCCGTGGTGCGAGTGGAGCAGCTCGACCCCGGTGACCGTCTGCAGCTCGCCCGAGCCCTCGTGGAGCATCAGCTCGACGTGGGACAGCGGCTCGAGGCGCGCTCCGAACCGGGATTTCGTCTTGCGGATGCCCTTCGCGACGGCGCCGACTCGGCCCCTGGCGAGCGTGTACACGTGCAGCACGCGGTCGGCCTCGCCGAGGCGGAACGACCGCAGCACGACGGCCTCGGTTTTGTAGCCTCGTCCGGCCATGGCCCGGCCAGTCTAGTTTCGAGGGTGGAGGAACCTCTTCGGCGGGTTCTTCGTTACATCATGAGATGGCCAGGGTCCAGGTCTACAGCACGCGGTGGTGTGGCTACTGCGTCCGCGCGAAGGCACTGCTCCAGTCACGCGGCATCGACTACGACGACATCTCGCTCGACGACGATCCCGCCTTCCGGCAGAAGCTCTTCGACCTCACCGGGGCATGGACGGTGCCGCAGATCGTGATCGACGACCGTCCGATCGGCGGCTACACCGAGCTCTGGCGGCTCGACCGCGAAGGTCGGCTGGCCGAGCGGCTCGCAGCCTGACTCTGGCAGCTCGGGCAGTACCACGTGCCGCGTCCTCCCGCGCGGGTCTTCTCGATCGGCGTCCCGCACCGCAGGCACGGCTCGCCGGTCCGGCCGTAGACGCGGAAGCGCTCCTGCGCGCGGCCGCGGCGGCCGTCGGGCTGGGCGTAGTCGCGCAGGCTCGCTCCCTGGCTCCGGATGCCGGCGCGGAGTGCGTCGCGGATCGCTCTCGTGAGGCGCGCGAGCTCGTCGACGTCGAGCGTGCCGGCTTCGCGCAACGGATGGATTCCCGCGCGCCACAGCGCCTCGTCCACATAGATGTTGCCGAGCCCGGCCACCGTGCGCTGGTCGAGCAGTGCGGCCTTGATCGGCGCCCGCCGGCCCGAGAGCCGCTCGCCGAGGCGCTTGGCGGTGAACGTCCGCTCGAGCGGCTCGCGGCCGAGCCTGCGGGCGAGGTAATCCTCGAGCTCGTGCGGCTCGAGCAGGTGCCACGTGCCGAAGCGGCGGACGTCGCGGTACGCCATGTCCGAGCCGTCGTCCAGCTTGACAACAGCGCGCCGATACGGGTCGTCACCGAGCTTCCCGGCCGGCCCGTGGCGCAAGCTCCCCGTCATTCGGAGGTGGATCAGGAGCACGCGGCCGGATTCGAATCGGACGATCAGGTACTTGCCGCGGCGCTCGAGCGCGGCCACGCGCTCGCCCTCGAGCTCCGCCGCGACCACGAGCGGCTCGAAGGGGCGGACGAGCCTCCGGTCGTCGATCTCGACTCGCTCGAACGTGCGACCGACGACGTGCGGTTCGAGCGCGAGACGGATCGTCTCGACCTCGGGTAGCTCGGGCATCAGCCGATCGTTTCGAGCACGATCGACGTGGCCGGCGGCACGTCATCGGTGAACGTGTAGGCCGCGAGGACCTCTTCGGCAGCCTTTGCGGCGGACCGGTCGTCGTGCGCATGCACCTGCGCGAGCGCCTCGCCGGCGCCGACGCGATCGCCGCGCTTCTTGAGGCAGAGCACGCCGACCGCGTGATCGATGCGATCGTCCTTCGTGTGCCGCCCGGCGCCGAGCCGGAGCGCGGCCATGCCGACGTCGACCGCGCCGATCGCGCCGACGTAGCCCACGCCCGGGGCGTCGACGTCCAGTACGACGGGGGCGGTCGGCAGCGCGTCCTCATCGGGGTCGCCGCCCTGTGCGGCGATCCACCGCTCGTACATCGCGAGGGCCGAGCCGTCCCGCACAGCGGCGGCCGCTCGTTGACGGCCGGCCGCCTCGTCCACGCCCAGGTCGGAGAAGGCGAGCAGATGCGCGGACGCAGCCAGCACGAGCTCCGTGAAGTCGGGTGGGCCGTCGCCGCGCAGCGTTGCGATCGTCTCGCGGATCTCGAGCGCGTTGCCGACCGCGTGGCCGAGCGGCTGGTCCATGTCGGTCAGCACGCACGCGACCTCGCGCCTGGCGTGGCGGCCGAGCTCGAGCATCATCTCTGCGAGCTCGCGCGCGTCCTCGATCGTCTTCATGAACGCCCCGTCGCCGACCTTCACGTCGAGGACGATCGCGTCTGCGCCGGCGGCGATTTTCTTGGACATGATGCTCGCGGCGATCAGCGAGACGTTGTCGACCGTTGCGGTCACGTCGCGCAGGCCGTAGAGCAGCTTGTCGGCGGGGACGAGGGTCGCGCCCTGTCCGATGATCGCGAGCCCCCCGTCGCGCACCTGCCGCAGGAACTCGTCCGTCGTCAGCTCGACGCGGAAGCCGGGGATCGACTCGAGCTTGTCGAGCGTCCCCCCCGTGTGCCCGAGCCCGCGGCCGCTCATCTTCCCGAACGGCACGCCGCACGCCGCGACGATCGGACCGACGGCGAGCGACGTCTTGTCCCCCACCCCGCCCGTGGAGTGCTTGTCCACGACCTTGCGGCCGATCGCAGCGTGAAGGTCGATCGTCTCGCCGCTGCGGATCATCGCGTCCGTGAGGGCGAACGTCTCCGCGCCGTCGAGGCCGCGGAAGTACACCGCCATCGCGAACGCGGCCATCTGGTAGTCCGGGACGTTCCCGCGTGCGTACTCGAGGACCAGCTCGGAAAGCTCGTCGGCGGGGATCTTTTCGCCGTCTCGCTTGCGGCGGATGAGCTCGGCGGCGTGAATCGTCAGTGCTCGACGATCGGCTGGCCGGGAATGCCGCGTGACGGCGCCTTGCCGCCGAGCCAGCGGTTCACGGTCGCGCCGACGTCGGCGAACTCGCCTTCGTGGATGCGGCCGTCGGCGTTCTTGCCTTCCACGTATGCCAGCAGCAGCGCGTGCTCGCGTGAATGGTCTGTCGACGGCGTCGTCGGGTCGCAGCCGTGGTCGGAGGTGAGGATCAGTAGGTCCTGCGGGCGCAGCGCGTCGAGCAGGTCGGGCAGGCGGCGGTCGAAGTCCTGCAGGCAGCGGTGGAAGTTGACGGGGTCGTTGCGGTGTCCCCACAGCATGTCCGTCTCGACCAGGTTCGTGAAGATGAGCCCGTCGTCGAGCGCGCGGAGCAGCTTCTCCGTCTGCGTGATCCCGTCCACGTTCGACTTCGTGGGATGTGACTCGTCGATGTCCTGGCCCGCGAAGATGTCGCCGATCTTGCCGACGCCGTGCACCTTCATGCCCGCGTCGCGCACGAGCGTCAGGTAGTTCGGACGCCTCGGTTCGAGCGAGAAGTCGTGGCGGTTCGCGGTGCGTTCGTAGTTGCCGGGCGTTCCGACGAACGGCCGCGCGATCACGCGTCCGACAGCGTGCTTGCCGGTGAGGACCTGCCGTGCGATGCGGCAGCCGTCGTAGAGCTCTTCGAGCGGGATCGTCTCCTCATGCGCAGCGATCTGGAAGACGGAATCCGCCGACGTGTACACGATCCATTTGCCCGTGCGCTGATGTTCCTCGCCGAGCTCCTGGATGATCTCGGTGCCCGACGCCGCCTTGTTTCCGAGCACGCCGCGGCCGGTCTGGTGCATGAAGGGGTCGATCACGTCGTGCGGGAACCCGTGCGGATAGGTCGGCATGGGCTGCGGCGTGACGACGCCCATCAGCTCCCAGTGGCCGGTCGTCGTGTCCTTGCCCTTCGAGCGCTCGATCAGGCGGCCCGCGACGGCCGGAGCGCCCGGCTGAGGCGGGCAGCCCTCGAGCGGCTCGATGTTGCCGAGCCCCAGCGCCTCGAGATTCGGGAGATCGAGCCCGCCGACGGCGCGTCCGACGTTCCCGAGCGTGTTCGAGCCGCCGTCCCCGTATTCGTCGGCATCCGGAAGCTCGCCCGCTCCTACGGCGTCGAGCACGATGATGCATGCCCTCGGCATGCAGCTATTCTAGGTCGGCCATGCTCGACGTCCTGGGAGTGATCCTCATGTTCGTCTACATCGCAGCGGTCATCGGGATCGCCGCAGGTGTGACGTGGCTGGTCGTCAAGTACTCGCCGCTGAAGACGTCGTAGCGGTCACACCGCGACTCCCGGGAGGACGTCCTCGAGCGGCTGATAGTCGAGGCCGTGCGCGTCCGCGACGGCTTCGTAGGTGATCTTTCCGTCGAGGACGTTCACGCCGCGGGCAAGCCCGGGGTCGCGCGCAACGGCCTCTGCGAGCCCGTGGACCGCGATTGCCTCGACGTATGGAAGCGTCGCATTGGTCAGCGCCTTCGTCGACGTGATCGGCACGGCGCCCGGCATGTTGGCGACGCAGTAGTGCGTCACGCCCTCGACGGTGTAGACGGGCTCGCTGTGCGTGGTCGGCCGCGACGTCTCCGCGCAGCCGCCCTGATCGATCGCGACGTCTGCAAGCACGGCGCCGTCCTTCATTCCGCGCACCATCTCGCGCGTGATCAGCTTCGGCGCGACCGCGCCCGGAATGAGGACGGCGCCGATGACGACGTCCGCGTCGCGCAGGGACTCCTCGATCTGCAGGCTCGACGACATGACGAGGCTGACACGCCCGGAGAGGATCTCCTCGAGATGGCGCATGCGGTCGAGCGAGCGTTCGAGGATCATCACGTTGGCGCCGAGACCGATCGCGATGACCGCGGCGTTGTAGCCGACCATGCCGCCGCCGATGATCACGACGCGGCCGGGTGCGACGCCGGGAACGCCGCCGAGCAGCAGCCCGCGACCGCCGAGCGGCTTCTCGAGGAAGTACGCGCCGGCCTGTGCGGCGAGACGCCCGGCGATCTCGCTCATCGGCGCGAGCAGCGGCAGCGCGCCCTTGCTCGTCTCCACGGTCTCGTAGGCGACGGCGGCGATGCCACTGTCGACGAGCGCGCGCGTGAGCGGCTCGTCGGCGGCGATGTGCAGGTAGGTGAAGAGGACGAGGCCTTCGCGCAGCCGTCCGTACTCCAGTTCGATCGGCTCTTTGACCTTGAGCAGCAGATCGGAGTCCGCCCACACGTCGTCGACGCCCGCGATGCGCGCCCCCGCAGCCTCGTACGCCGCATCGGCGAAGGCGCTCCCGATGCCGGCGCCGGTCTCGACCGTCACCTCGTGACCGCCCTGCACGAGCTCGCGCGCGCCCGCAGGCGTGAGCGCGACGCGGTACTCGTCGGTCTTGATCTCTTTGGCGACGCCGATCTTCACGGCGGGTCACCCTACCTTTTGGACAGATACAGCAGCAGCCCGGCGAGTGTCTTCGCATCCTCGATCTCCGGCAGCCGCGCCGGGATCTCGTCGACGCGCCAGCGGACCACTTCGAGGTCTTCGTCGTCCTCGGGGCGCGCATCGCCCCGCTCGACGCCCTCCGCGATGAAGAGGTGCATGCGCTCCCGGCAGAAACCCGGCGTCGTGTAGAACGCCGCGAGCTCGCGCCACGTCCCGCCCGTCAACCCCGTCTCCTCCTCGAGCTCGCGCCGCGCACTCTCGAGCGGTGACTCGCCCTCCTCGAGCGTTCCCGCGGGCAGCTCGAGCAGGAGCTTGCGCGCCGCCTCGCGGCGCTGGCGCACGAGCGCGACCGTGTCGTCGCTGTCGACGGCCACGATCGCCACCGCACCGGGATGCTCGACGATCTCGCGCTCGTGCTCGCCCCAGCGCTCGACGGTGACGTCGAACAGCTTGCCGTCGTACACCGTGCGTGAGTCGTCGGGCGTCACGCGGCGAAGCGTTCCACAAGCTCGCGCTGCTGCGCGTCGAACCACGGCGGCTCGCCTGCCGCGGCGTTCGCCCGCGCGTGCTCTGGGCGCGTCGTCGCGGGAATGACAACGTCGACGCGCTTGTCGGACAGCGCCCACTTGAGCAGCGCCTGCGGCCACGTGTCGACGCCGAGCTCCTCGAGCACCTCCGCCGGCGGCGAACGCCGTAGCAACGAGCCCTCGCCCAACGGGCGCATCACGATCACGGCCACGCCCAGCTCGGCTGCGAGCGGGAGCAGCTCGCGCTCGGACTCTCGTTCCTGCGGATTGAGCGGCAGCTGGACGACGTCGAAGCGGCCTGTCCGCAGGGCGCGCTCCAGCTCGCCGAAGCGGCTCGCCGCGTAGTGGGTGACCCCCAGCGAGTCGATGCGACCCTCGTCGCGCTCGCGCTCCAGCCACGGAAGGTGGTCCTCCCACGACTGCAGGTTGTGGATCTGCTCGATGTCGACGCGACCGAACCACGCGACCTGGTCCTCGTACTGACGGCGGCCCTCGTCGACGCTGCCGGTCCAGATTTTCGTCGCGACCTGCACTTCGCTGCGGCGCGACGCGAGCGCAGCGCCCAGTGAACGCTCCGCGCCGGCGTACATCGGCGACGAGTCGAACAGACGGCAGCCCGCCTCGAGCGCGGCCTCGACCACGCCGCGCGCGGTGGCGGCGTCGCCGCCGAACGTGTTCCACGTCCCCAGCCCGACGACGGGGCCGAGGCGACGTTCCTCCATCAGGCCGCGCGCCCGGCGGCGTAGGCGGCGGCAAAGAACAGCGGGTCGTCGCGGGGGCCGCGGCCCATGTGCGAGAGCGGTAGCCCCGCGCAGGCGGCCTCCCAGCCGTCGACGTCGACGACCTTCACCTCGATGTCGGCAGGCGGGTCGAAGCCGCGCGGCCACGCAACGGTGACACCGGACGCCAGCCGAAGAATGTCGCGCACGTGGTGCGAGACGCCCTGGTGCCTGTCGCGCGAATCGCCGTGCGATGCCCGCACCGCGAGAATCGGTTCACCCCCGAGCGCGCGCGTCGCGTGCGCTGCCCACGCCGCGGCCAACCCGCCGTGCCCGAAGCTCGAACCGGTCCCCACCACTCCCGGGCCTACCGCGCACACGACGGCGTCGAAGCCCTCCGCGGCGCACCACAGGAGCGCGGAGGCGACCGAGACGCACTGCACGTCGCCGTCGACGCAGGCGCCGACGGCGATCGTGGTCCCGACCAGCCCGCGCGCGCGAAGCTCGCGCAGCGTGTCGGACAGCGACACCGGCAGCGCGCCGCCCGGAAGCTGGACATAGGCGACGCGTGCACCCGTCGCGATGCCGGCGCAGACCGGCGCGACCTGGCTATGAAGCGAGCAGCACACGACGCGCAGTCCGTCTACCGTCGCGGGCAGCTCGCGCCCCTCCTCGGCATGCCACGCGGCGGCCTGCACCGGCGTGTACGGCAGCTTCATGACATGTGCGCCGGCCACGCCGTGCAGCTCGAGGCCGCGCGTCATGTTCGCGTAGAGCAGGTCGAATCCACCGGAGCCCAGCTCGAGCTCGCGTGCCTGCACGTTCACGAGCACGTCGTCGCCGAGCGCGACCGGGCCGGTCAGCCGCGGATATGCGATGCACGGCGCGCCGTCGACCTCGATGCGTGCCAGGCCTTCGGCGCGCGACACGACCGCCGTCACGCGGCCACGCCTAAGCGTCAGCATCGCGCGCGACGTCGACCAGCGCGAGCGTCACCTCCACCATCCCCTCGAGGTCGTCGACGGTGATCCGCTCGTCCGGCGTGTGGATGTCCTGCATCCCGTTCGCGAGGTTCAGGCATGCGAGGCCCCGCTCGTTGAAGACGTTCGCGTCGGCCGCGCCTCCGCTCAACCCGTAACTCGGCGTGTACCCCGACCGTTCGAGCGCGGCGTGGGCGATGCGCACGACCAGGTCGTCCGGCTTGAACCGGTAGCCCTTGTAGCTCTTCGACACCTTCGTCTCGACCTCGCAATCCTCGAGCCCGGCCGCGAAGGCGAATGCGTCGACCATCTCCTGGACGAGGTCGCCGAGCTTGCGCTCGTCGTGCGAGCGCGCCTCGGCGCTGAGCGAGCACCACTCGGGGATGATGTTTCCGGCGCTGCCGCCCTCGACCAGCCCGACGTTGGCGGTCGTCTCGTCGTCGATGCGGCCCAGCCGCAGGTCGGAGATCGCCCGCGCGGCGGCGGCGATCGCGGAGCGTCCTTCCTCGGGGTACATGCCGGAGTGCGCGGCGCGACCGTGGAAGCGCACCTCGAGCGCGTGCGAGTAGGGGGCGCCGAGGATGACGTCGCCGATCGGCGCCGCCTGGTCGTAGACGTAGCCGGCGCGCGCGAGCAGGCGCCGGTGGTCGAAGGCGGCCGCGCCGAGCAGCCCGACCTCCTCCTTCGGGGTGAAGAGCAGCTCGATGCCGGCATGCGGACGGTTCTCGGCGAGAACCCGGCGCGTCCCCTCGAGCATCGCGGCGACGGCGGACTTGTTGTCCGCGCCGAGGATCGTGCCGCCCGCGTTGCGCACGACCCCGTCCTCGATCACCGGCTCGAGCGGTCCCTCCGGCGGAACGGTGTCGAGGTGCGCGCACAGGAAGATCGGCGTGCCGGGACCGTTCCCGCTCGGCTCGACGCGGCAGTACAGGTTCCCCATGTTCGAGCCGACCGTGGCACCCGCGCCGTCCTCGTCGACCGTCAGCCCGAGGTCGCGCAGGTAGCGCGCGACCGCGTCCGCGACGGGACGTTCGTCGCCGGGCGGGCTCGAGATCGCCGCCAGCTCCGTGAAGAGGTCGACGACCTCGGACGCCATCCGGCTAGCGGCGCACCTTGAGCACGCGACCCGCCTTCCGCGTCCACACGCTGTGCGGCTCCGCGCTCCCGAAGTACGTGCTCCCGCAGGGCGCGCAGTAGAACGCGATCATGTACAGGCCCGGCTTGACCTTCGGCACGCGGAAGTCGATCGACCACACGCCTTGATCGTCGACGCCCATCTGCCCGAGCCGAACGCGGTGCGAGATGTTGTCGACACGCGCGAGGTACAGCGTGACGCGGTCGAGCGTGTCCCACGCCGGCGCCGGGTTGCCGTCGGGGTCCGCCTGGTACGCGTGCACCTGCTGCCCCACCCGCGCCTGAGCGCGGTCGAAGGCGAACGAGAGCGCGGCCTGCGCCGTCGCGGGAACGACGAGGGCGGCCGCGACCGCGGCGAGAGCGGCGCGTAGCACGGAGGGATTCTAGGCGGAGACGACTGCCGCGCCTGTGCGCTCGCGCGCACGGACGAGCGCAGCGCCGACGAACTCGCGGAAGAGCGGAGCCGGGCGCGTCGGCCGCGACTTGAACTCGGGGTGGAACTGGCTCGCGACGAACCACGGGTGGTCGGGCAGCTCGACCACCTCGACGAGGCGGCCGGCCTGGAACGTGCCCGACACGACGAGACCCGCCTCGATGAGCATGGGCCGGTAGTGGTTGTTGACCTCGTAGCGGTGCCGGTGCCGCTCGTGGATGATGGGCTCGCCGTACGCGTCCTGCGCACGCGTTCCGTCGACGAGCTCGACCGCCGACGACGTGCATCCCGAGGCAGAGCCCCAGGTAGGGGATGCTGCGCTCGCGGGCGACGCGGCAGGCGAGCAGCTTGCCCTCCCAGCCGCGCGAGCCGAAGCCGCCGGGGACGATCACGCCGTCCGTGGGCTCGAGCAGCGCGGCGGTCTCCTCGAACGACATGTGCTCGGCGTCGACCCAGCGCACGCGCACGCGGCAGCCGTGATGCGCACCGGCGTGCTTGAGCGCCTCGTGCACGGACAGGTACGCATCCCGCAGCTTCACGTACTTGCCGACGAGCGCCACCTCGATCTCGTCGGTCGCCTGCTGGAGGCGCTCGGTGATGTCGAGCCATTCCCCGAGCTGGGCCTCGCCGAAGGGCAGGCCGAGCTTCTCGCAGACGAGCCGGTCGAGACCCTCCGCCTTCAGTCGCGAGGGCACGAGGTACACGTCCGGCACGTCGGGGCTCGCGATCACCGCTTCCTGCTCGACGTCCGCGAAGAGCGCGATCTT